>NZ_CP028136.1:0-312867 GCF_003024155.1 Christiangramia fulva | reverse complement strand
TTTTCCGGTGGGCAATTTCACCCGAAGCCATTTGGGTTTTGGCTTTCTTTGAGTTTTTTCTTCTAGCGTCGCAACGTCTGTATTCATAGCAAAATTCTATGTTTCAAAGATACAATAATAAGCTAAACTTCATAAATTAGACAGCATGTGATCGCAATTCTTACTACGAATTACGAGACTCTATAATCTCTGCCAATAACTTTTTGGCGCGCAGTAGTTTAACTTTCACATTATTCATTGGTTCTTCCAGGCTTTTAGCGATTTCTTTATAAGATTTTTCCTGAAAGAACCTCAGATTGATCACTTCCTGGTAATGAGGCTTCAGCTGTTTGATATCGGCCAATAATTGTTCCAGATGTTGTTCTTTTATGAGCTTGTCTTCAATGGTGGGAGTTTCGTCGGCGATATTGTAGACTCTTTCTTCATCCTGCATCATTGTTTCAGACCGGATTGATGCTTTTTTCTTTCTTAGTTGATCGATATGTATATTCTTGGAAATAGCGACCAGCCAGGTGCTGAAGGCGTAATTTTCATCAAAAGTATCTATCTTGTCAAAAGCTTTTGAAAAAGTCTGAATGGTGATATCTTCAGCTTCATATTCGTTTTTTAAATGCTTTAGCTGATAGCCGTACACATCATTCCAGTATTTGTTCAGGAGATAATTAAAAGCGGCCTGGCTGCCCTCTTTAGCTTCTCTGATTTTCTGAAGCTCTTTGCCGGAATTTATTTCCAATGCTTTGGTTTTGAAATGAGGTTAGATATAAAGATAGCTAATTGCAGGAAGATTAAAAACAAATCGAGTAACGGAAAAAGCCATACCACATCAAGTTCGTCAAGCTTTTTAGCCGATTTTACATAAACGAAAGCCTCTAGCAGAAGTTTAATTCCCAGGGCGGCTAAAACAACTTCAGGAAATATTCTTAAAATGAGGAGGGTGGTGAAGAGAACCCAAAATAGCAGTCGGGAAGCGTAAAACAATCCAAGAAGGAAACGGTGTTTGAATTTATAATTACCCGCGACGGAAACATGTCTTTTTTTCTGCTTAAACCATTCCAAAAAACTGTTTTTAGGTACGCTTCGGGTCTGGCTGTCTATTTCAAAAGAAATCGCTGTATTTTCAGAAGTTGCCGCTTCGTTTATAAAAAGATCATCGTCGCCGGAGCGCAAATGTAAATGACTGGCAAATCCTTTTAAATCATAAAATAATTGAGATGTGTAGGCGAGATTTCTTCCTACTCCCATATAAGGCGAACCAAGACGGGCATAAGAGAAATACTGAATAGCGGTGAGCAGGGTTTCAAAGCGAATAAGTTTATTTAACAGGGAACCTGTATGTTTAAAATAACCGCCATAACCAAGAACAATACTGATACCGGGCTGAAAGTGCTGAGACATCTTTGAAATCCAGTTCTTCGATTGGGGAGCACAATCGGCATCGGTAAACAAAAGAAAATTATTCCGGGCTTTTTTAATTCCAAGGGTAAGCGCATACTTTTTATTCGCCCAGAAAGCCTCATTATTTTCAACATTAACGCATTTCACTCTGGGATCGATCGCCTGGAATTCCTCTATCACCTCAAGGGTTTCATCGGTTGAAGCATCGTTTATAACAATTACTTCAAATTGCGAATATTCCTGTTCCAGGATGGAAGGAAGAAAATTCCGCAGGTTTTCAGCTTCGTTTTTGGCGCAGATAATTACCGAAACCGCTTTACCGGGATGTAATTTATTCTTTATTCCGGCGGTCGCAAAAGCGAAAAATCCGAAGAAATAAAGGAGGTTTATTAAAACTATGAATAGGAAAAATCCCAGTAAAATTGTCCCCATGTATTTTAACTGGCCTTAGCAGTATCGGAGCAATTTCCCATTTCTTCCGGCATTTTTCCGCAGTAGCTGCAGGCTTCGCCGTTTTTATTCAGGTGAGGGTTCTGGCTGGCACAGGTACCGGCAAATTTTCCGTCTTTTTTTCCCCAGATCTTAATGGCTATACCTGCGAATGCAAGCCCTAGTAATATGATACTTAAAATAAGTAATTTCATGTCTAAATTTTAGTAGTACAAAAATAACAATAAAAGAGGGTTTCAGAAAATAAGACGGATTCTTTGTAAAACCTTTACACACTTTAACTAAAATTTAGAGGCTAACATTATTATAAGAGGTTTTATCACAATAACTTAATAGTATATAATTTAAAAAAAGACGTTATGAAAGCGAAGATGTTAATGGCCGTATTTTTTTGCGGAATACTCGCATTTACTGCCTGTAAGAACAACAATGAAGCAAAAAATAATGAGGAAATAGAAGCTCAGCGTCAAACTGAGCTTGAAATGCAACAACAGAAGCTGGAAAGTGAAGCTAATAATATCGATACCAAGCTTAGTACTATTGATTCGCTTAGGAAACTTCACGGACTTATAGAAACCGCTCAAATGGATGAACTTCTGCGGGTGGGGAAGGGTCCGTTTACCTTCTTTGCGCCCACTAACTCTGCCATAAGCGAGATGAATAAGGCAACCTTAGACACGCTAATGCTGCCGGAACATAGAGAAGATTTGGCAAATTTACTTCAATATCATTTAATTGAAGAAGACCTAAGCTATGAAGAACTTAAGAATGAGATCAGGGACAATGACGGTGAATTCGAATTGAGTTCGATGGATGAACTTGGAGTAATTACCGCCACTCTTGACGGGGATAAAATAGTATTGATCGATGAAAAAGGGAATAAAGCTACTATTGTAAAACCAGATATTAAGGCATCTAACGGAGTAATCCATCTTATAGATGGTGTCCTTCAGTTTAAAGGGGAGGAAGAGACGGCTTTATAGTCCCATTAATCTGATCTTATAAGCGGAAATCTTCAAAGATTTCCGCTTTTTTTATATGATATTGACTTCAGCTTCCAGTTGAATTCCAAATTTTTCTTTGACGCTGTCCTGCACTAATTTCGAAAGTTCAAGAATTTCTTCCCCTGAAGCATTTCCATAATTTACCAGGACCAGGGCCTGCTTTTCATGCACTCCCACATTTCCTTTTTTGTAGCCTTTTAAGCCGCTTTGTTCGATAAGCCAGCCCGCCGGAATTTTAACCTCATTTTCAGAAACCGTATAAGAAGGAATATCTGGAAATCCTTCCTGAAGTTTCCGGAAATTTTCCAAAGAAATTACCGGATTTTTAAAAAAACTACCACTGTTCCCCAATTTTCGCGGATCAGGTAGTTTTGACTCTCTGATCTTTATTACGGCATTGGAAATGTCTTTTATTGTGGGATCGCTAATGTTTTCTTTTTGCAATTCGGTTTTTATGGCACCATATTCAGTGCTTAACTGATGATCCTTTTTGGATAGTTTAAAAGTTACCGAAGTTAAAATGTACTGCCCTTTGAGTTCATTTTTAAAAACTGAATTGCGATAGCCAAAATTGCAATCGTCTAATTCAAAGTTTTTTTCCTGAAGGGTTTGAATATGAAGGCCGCTGCACCTAACAAAGTTATCTTTCAATTCCACGCCATAGGCGCCAATATTCTGAATAGGTGCGGTTCCTACATTTCCGGGGATCAGGGAGAGATTTTGTAATCCGCCGAAACCGTGATCCAGGGTCCATAAAACAAATTGATGCCAGTTTTCACCGGCCATGGCCTTGACCAGGACTTCATTTTCGTCTTCTGAAATTACCTCAATTCCCTGTAAGTTAATATGAATGACCAATTTATCAACATCTCCGGTAAGGAGAATATTGCTTCCCCCGCCGATCAGAAAAACTTCAGAAGAATAGGTCTTTCTTAATATCGCTTTTAACTCTTCGATCTTTTCCACAGAAATAAACCTGTCGGCTTTTACATCTATTCCGAAGGTATTATAATTTTTAAGGGAAAAGTTCCGGAGAATCTGCATTAATTCTGGCGGTTATATTCTTTTAAGGCCTTTTCCAGAATTTCAAGGGATCGTTCCAGGTCTTCTTTTTTCAAAACATAAGCAATACGAACCTGATTCAGGCCGGTATTGGGAGAAGAGTAAAAGCCAGCAGCAGGAGCAACCATAATGGTTTCTCCATTATCTTCATAAGTTTCCAGCAGCCAGCGTGCAAAATCATCGGCATTATCTACGGGAAGTTGGGCGATACAATAAAAAGCTCCTTTAGGCTTGGCTACCTTGACGCCTTCAATTTTTTGCAGGCCTTCCACAAGAATGTTCCTGCGAAGGGTGTACTGCTCTATCACCTCGTCAAAATAACTCTGGGGAGTATCGAGGGCCGCTTCGCTGGCAATTTGCGCAAAGGTAGGCGGACTTAGTCTGGCCTGAGCAAATTTCATGGCTGTTGCCATCACTTCTTTATTTTTAGAAACGATACAACCAATTCTCGCGCCGCACATACTGTAACGTTTGGAAACAGAATCGATCATAATTGCATTTTCGGTAATTTCGGGAATGCTCAATACCGAATGATGTTCGGCACCTTCATAAGCAAACTCCCGATAAACCTCATCAGCAATTAAAAACAGGTCATGTTTTAATGCGAGGTCGGCAAGTTTCTTGACTTCTTCACGGGTGTAAAGATATCCCGTTGGATTTCCAGGATTACAAATTAAGATCGCCCTGGTCTTCTCAGTGATCAGTTTTTCAAATTCTTCGATAGGAGGAAGGGCGAAATTATTTTCGATAGTAGATTCAATAGGCTTTATAGTCACCCCTGAAGCAGTAGCAAAACCATTGTAATTGGCATAAAAAGGTTCCGGGATGATCACCTCATCCCCGGGATCTGTGATGGTTCCCATTGCAAATAAAAGAGCTTCAGAACCACCTGTGGTGATAATGATTTCTTCTTTTTCAACCGGTAATCCGGTCTTTGTATAATAATGAGCCAGTTTTTCCCTATAGCTTTCAAATCCTGCCGAATGGCTGTAAGAAAGAACTTCAATAGCGTTATTTTTAACAGCTTCAAGTGCGCAGGAAGGAGTTTTTATGTCGGGCTGGCCGATGTTCAACTGATATATTTTTTTTCCTTTTGCTACAGCAGCCTCTGCAAACGGAACTAATTTTCTTATGGGTGATTGAGGCATTTGTTGCCCCTTGCTTGATATTTTTGGCATTTCTTATTCTTTATGGATTGCAAAATTGCAAAATATTAGGTTTAAATCCATATTTAGTCGCAGTTAATGTGAAGGAATTCCTGCAAGGACTGAATTTTATAATAAAAAAACCCTTCCGGGAATTGGAAGGGCTTTGGATTTTTATGGTTACCGAGTTTTATCCTTGTGAATCATCGATAACTGTTCCCTTTATTTTAAGGGCTTTAACGGGTTCTTCAGCATTTGAATAAACAGTTACTGTTTTTCTTATAGGGCCAACACGATTAGTATCATATTTTACCTCAATTTTTCCCGTTTCACCCGGCAAAACCGGATTCTCAGGTTTTTTAGGTACGGTACAGCCGCAGCTGGATTTTACATCTTCTATAACGAGTGGCGCATCACCGGTATTTGTAAATTCGAATACCCTTAAGCCGTCACTTCCTTTTTTTATTTCTCCGTAATCGATTGTTTCCGATTTAAATTCAATCTTTGCGGTTTTCTGAGCCTGAACAGTAGTAAAACCGGCAAGTACGAAAACAGTGATTGCAATTAACTTTTTCATGGTTTTTAGGTTTTTAAAGGAGGATAAAGATAGCTGAAAAACTTATTATTTTAATCATTTCAGCAACTTTCATAATCTTCCATTAATAATTACTTTTGCCAATATTCCAAAAATTAGACCAAGATATGGCAATTGCTTCACAATATAATGCAAAAAGCGTAGAGGACAAGTGGTACGAGTACTGGATGAAAAATGCCTATTTCCATTCGGAAGTTGATGAAAGAGAACCATATACCATCGTTATTCCGCCTCCCAATGTCACTGGCGTACTGCATATGGGGCATATGCTCAACAATACCATTCAGGATGTTTTGATTCGCCGCGCCAGGTTAAAAGGCTTTAATGCCTGCTGGGTTCCGGGAACAGACCACGCTTCGATCGCAACTGAAGCCAAAGTGGTAGCCAAACTAAAAAGTGAAGGAATTGAGAAATCACAGATCGACCGTGATGAATTTCTACAACATGCCTGGGATTGGACCCATAAACACGGGGGTATTATCCTTCAGCAATTGAAGAAACTGGGTGCTTCCTGCGATTGGGAGCGTACCAAATTCACGATGGACGAGAAGATGTCTGAGTCGGTAATTAAAGTTTTCGTCGATCTTTATGAAAAGGGCCTGATTTATCGTGGTTACCGCATGGTAAATTGGGATCCACAGGCGAAAACAACCCTTTCCGATGAAGAAGTTAATTATGAAGAACGCAACGGTAAACTCTTTTACCTTAATTATAAAATAGACGGCAGCGATGATTATTTAACCATTGCTACCACCAGACCGGAGACGATCCTTGGTGATACCGCCATTTGTATAAATCCTGATGACGATAGGTTTAAGCATCTGAGAGGGAAAAAAGCCATTGTTCCAATTTGTAACCGTACGATTCCTATCATCGAAGATGAATATGTAGATATGGAATTTGGAACCGGTTGTCTTAAAGTAACTCCCGCCCATGATGAAAATGATAAAATGCTGGGGGATAAACACAATCTTGAGGTTATTGACATTTTTAATGATGACGGAACCCTGAACCATTACGGTCTTCATTATAAAGGAAAAGATCGGTCTGCGGTTCGTGCCGAGATTGTGGAGGAACTTGAGATCAAAGGTTTTCTGAATAAAGTTGAAGACCATGTGAATAAAGTGGGTACCAGTGAACGTACAGGAGCCGTGATCGAACCGAAACTCAGTGACCAGTGGTTTCTTAAAATGAAAGAAATGGCCAAACCCGCTCTCGATGCGGTTGTGGAAAAAGATATTAATCTGGTGCCGGACAAATTTCTTAATACCTATAAATACTGGATGGAAAATGTCCGTGACTGGAATATTTCTCGCCAGCTTTGGTGGGGGCATCAGATCCCTGCCTATTATTTTGGAGAGGGAAAAGAAGATTATGTAGTCGCCGAAACTGCCGAAAAGGCTATTGAAAAAGCCAGAAAAGCTTCCGGAAATGAAAATTTAAAGATAGAAGATCTTCGTCAGGACAAAGATGTGCTGGATACCTGGTTTTCTTCATGGCTATGGCCGATAAGCGTTTTCAACGGAATTCTGGAGCCGGAAAACAGGGAAATTCAATATTATTATCCTACCAATGATCTGGTTACCGCTCCCGAAATTTTGTTCTTCTGGGTGGCGAGAATGATCATGGCGGGTTATGAATACCGCGGAGAAAAACCCTTTAAAAATGTTTATTTAACAGGTATCGTAAGGGATAAGCAGCGACGAAAAATGTCCAAATCACTGGGAAATTCGCCCGATCCACTGGGATTGATAGACCAGTATGGTGCCGATGGTGTTCGTGTAGGAATGTTACTGAGCTCACCTGCAGGGAATGACCTGATGTTCGATGAAGATCTTTGCAAACAGGGGAGTGCTTTTGCCAATAAAATATGGAATGCATTCAGGCTGGTAAAGGGCTGGGAAATTTCCGAAGAACTGGAGCAACCAGAAACTTCGAAAATTGCCATAAAATGGTATCAGTCTAAATTTCAAAAAGTCTTAAGCGAAATTGAAGATCATTATTCAAAATACAGGATAAGCGATGCCTTGATGGCCACTTATAAGCTGGTTTGGGATGATTACTGCAGTTGGTTCCTTGAAATGGTAAAACCCGGCTATGGTGAGCCTGTGGACGCTATTACCTATAAAACGGTTATCGAAATTCTTGAAGGAAATCTTAAAATCCTTCATCCGTTTATGCCTTTTGTAACCGAAGAGATCTGGCAAAGCATTACCAGTAGAAAGCCTGAAGAGGCTCTTATCGTTGCAAAATGGCCTTCTTCTGAAGCCTATGACGAGGAGCTGATAAAAGATTTTTCAAATGCCGCTGAAGTAATCGCGGGAATAAGGAAGATTAGGAAAGAAAAGAATATTTCCTATAAGAACGAAATTGAGCTTAAAGTGCTGAAGAATGAGGATTCTTCCTCGGTTTTTGATGAGGTGGTGGCCAAAATGGGCAATCTTTCAGCGATCGATTACGTCAACATACCCGTGGAAGGCTCTTTATCATTTCGTGTAAAATCGAATGAATATTTTATTCCTGTTACAGGAGCAGTAGATGTGGAAGCCGAAAAGCAAAAGTTGAAGGAAGAACTGGATTACACTCAGGGCTTTTTGAAGGCTGTGGAAAAGAAACTTTCAAATGAACGTTTTGTGAACAATGCTCCTGAAAAAGTTGTGGCTCTCGAAAAAGCAAAAAAAGCAGATGCCGAAGCTAAAATTGAGACTTTGAAGGCAAGTCTTAAAAATCTGAATTAATCTTAGATTTTTAACCGGAATTAACCAAAATTTGCTGTTGGTTTTCTCTCCTGATGAATTCTATCGGTTTTAACGCCGAAAGATGATCAGCATAAGAGTTTGATAATTTTTGAGCAGGTGAAAATTAATCGGCTATTTTTCCGATGTGTTTTTCCACCAGTTCAATATAACGCCGTTCTGCTTCGTCTTTCGAGAGTTCCTTAACCTGCACAAGGGCATTCATCTTAAAAGCTCCTCGCAGGTCCCCATTGCTGGAAGGAGGTATGTAGAACCCGTTTTTTTCAGTAGCTCTTTTATATAGCGCATAAAAGTGTAGTAAAATATCGGGTGGAAATTGCTGATTGGTATTACTGGCCATTTCATAGGCCTTTGCAAATTTTTCGTTGTTCTCTTCTCCCATGATTTTCTAAGAAGGAATATTCGCGATAACGCTGATCCCTCCTTTTACTTTTTGGTTAATCTCAACATTTACCTGTGTTCCCACAGGTACAAACACGTCAACGCGGCTTCCAAATTTTATAAATCCGCTGTCGCTTCCCTGAACAACCTGTTGGCCTACTTCAGCATAATTGACAATACGTTTTGCCATGGCACCTGCAATTTGCCGGTACATGATCTCCCCGGCAACATTATTCTTTACCACTACAGTTGTTCGTTCGTTTTCCTCACTCGATTTTGGATGCCACGCCACCAGAAACCGGCCAGGATGATATTTGCTGTAGGTAACTTCTCCGCCCACAGGATGTCTTGTAACATGTACGTTCACCGGAGACATGAAAATGGAGATTTGCAGCCTGTTATCTTTAAAATATTCTTTTTCAAAAACTTCTTCAATGGCAACCACTTTCCCATCAACGGGAGCTATAATATGTTCATCATTCTTTTCAGTTACTCTCTTCGGATTCCTAAAAAACTGAAGAATTAGGAAAAACAAAATGACTGAAGCTGCCGCGATAGCAAATTTCACCCAGTATATATTAATTAAACTATAGCTAACGACATTTATTGCAATCAATATGATTGCAGTTATCACCATAATATTATATCCTTCTTTATGAAACATAGTTTAATAAATATAAATATGCGTAAACAAACGGACTTGCAAAGATAATACTATCCAGCCTGTCAAACAATCCGCCGTGCCCGGGCATTAATTTTCCACTGTCTTTTACACCCGCCTGTCTTTTGAATTTTGACTGGATAAGATCGCCTAAGGTTCCAAAAATACTCAATATTACCGCCAATCCCAACCAGATGGGCAATGTTAGGAACCGCGAGTAATACCAGATGATAGCTCCCATGATGCAACAGAAAACAAATCCGCCAAGAAAACCTTCAATAGTTTTATTCGGAGAAATTTTTTCGTAAAGTTTATGTTTCCCGAAATTTTTCCCTATCAGAAAAGCAAAAGTATCGTTGGACCAGATTAAAAGGAAAATTCCTATTACCAGATTAGGTATAAAAACCCCTTCAATAGTGGGAATTAGGGTAAGAAAAATGGTCGAGGAAATCAGGTAAAAAATAATGATGATATATTTTTTCTTTTCGAAAACGGGGATTTTTTTTACAATTATCAGGTCTTTTACCAGAAATAAATTCACGAAAATGGTGATTATAAGTAGTAAAATGGTTGCATCCTGGTTGAATTTCAAAAAGCTGAATAGGTAAAATAAGATCGCCTGTAAAAGATAGAGCGCATAGCTCTTTAACCGCAGTAACTTCTGCATTTCTATGAGGCATACCAGACTGAGAATATAAAAAAGGATGATGAAAACCAATTCTGAAGAGAGAATTGAGGCCACCAAAATAGAGGTATACAATAATCCCGAGACGGTACGAATGATGGTTTCCCTCATATTACAGATCTTCCAGTAGCAGCAAATATAGATTTTTTGTACTACTTCCGTAACTCATAAAATCTCCCTCTTTCTTTGTTTCGAAATTTTTGATCGTGGTGATATTGGAAGGAATTTGCTGTCTATTCCTGAATTTGATGCCTCTAAGGCCTTCGCCTATGGTATCTATAAGCTGGCTCGTAGAGGAAAGTATCACAAAATTGGAAGGAAGATCGTGCAATTTGCGTTCCTTAATCTGGTTGGAAGAAATTAAAATACTCCCGTCATTTGCGACTAAAAATTCACAGGTAGAAAGAAAAAATTCGGCATTTGCAGAATGGTTGAATTTCAGATTGAAACCGTCGAATTTATTGATTAGATTCTTATCGAAGCAGCAACATTCCTTTTCATACCAATCATTTTCCATCAGGATATTGTCAAAGGCCTCCTTTATTTCCGAGTTATCGATACAATATAAAAACTTGCCTCCATTGTTCTTGAAATTCATCATAAAACGCTCATCGGTAGGTAATTTCACCTCCGGCATATACTTGCCCCGTTCAGCGTTTTCAGGTACATCCTTCTCCTCGTCTGATTTGGACTTCGGATTAAGAAACCTCTTGAATAGATTCATAGAGTCTTATGTCATTTTACCAAATTTAAAAAATCTCAAATTAACGAATGTTGAATTTGAGATTTTTTAAAATGATTTCTACACTATTTATTAACCGAATCGTTTTCGGTTACTTCTTCATCTTCACTGTCTTTATCTTTTGAAGATTTAACTTCTTTGCCATTTTTGGAAGCCTCAGCATCTTTCAGCTTATTTTTCTCCTTCAGTGGTTTTCCTTCTTCTTTTTCTTCGTCAAAAGGACGTTTTCCGAAGATCTTTTCAAGGTCATCTTTGAAGATTACTTCTTTGTCCAGAAGAATTTCAGCTAATTGCGTAAGCTTATCTTTATTATGAGAAAGAAGGTCAACCGCTCGTTGATACTGACTTTCTATAAGATTTGAAATTTCTTTATCTATAAGTTCTGAAGTCTTTTCACTATAAGGTTTGGTGAAATTATATTCGCTTTGTCCGCTGGAATCGTAATATGTCAGGTTTCCTACGGCATCATTCAATCCATAAATGGTCACCATGGCACGAGCCTGCTTGGTGACTTTTTCAAGGTCGCTAAGTGCTCCTGTTGAAATCTTATTGAAAATGACCTTTTCAGCAGCACGACCACCCAGGGCAGCACACATTTCATCCAGCATTTGTTCAGGCCTTACGATTAATCGCTCTTCCGGCAGGTACCAGGCAGCACCCAGCGACTGTCCGCGGGGAACGATGGTCACTTTCACCAGTGGAGCAGCATGTTCAAGCATCCAACTTACAGTAGCGTGGCCGGCTTCATGGAAGGCGATCGCCTTTTTCTCTTCAGGGGTAATGATCTTATTTTTCTTCTCAAGACCGCCAACAATTCGGTCTACAGCATCGAGAAAATCTTGTTTTCCCACTGCCTTATTTCCTTTTCTTGCCGCTATCAAAGCTGCTTCGTTACAAACATTAGCGATATCAGCTCCTGAGAATCCGGGTGTTTGTTTTGCTAAAAATTCAATGTCAAGCTCGTCAGAGACTTTTTTCAGTGGCTTCAGGTGAACTTCAAATATTTCTTTTCTTTCTCTTAGATCGGGCAGGTCAACATAGATCTGACGGTCAAAACGCCCGGCACGCATCAATGCTTTATCCAGCACGTCGGCACGGTTGGTCGCTGCGACAACAATCACATTTGTATTAGTGCCAAAACCATCCATTTCGGTTAAAAGCTGGTTCAGGGTGTTCTCACGTTCGTCATTCGATCCTGAAAAATTACTTTTCCCACGCGCTCTACCAATAGCATCGATCTCATCGATAAATATGATGGAAGGTGATTTTTCTTTGGCTTGTTTAAAAAGATCACGCACTCTTGAAGCACCTACACCCACGAACATTTCCACGAAATCTGAACCTGAAAGTGAGAAAAAAGGTACTTTGGCTTCACCTGCAACGGCTTTTGCCAATAAAGTTTTTCCTGTTCCTGGAGGGCCTACAAGTAATGCTCCCTTCGGAATTTTACCACCAAGGGCCGTATACTTTTCGGGCTGTTTCAGGAAATCTACAATTTCCTGCACTTCTTCCTTGGCGCCTTCAAGTCCGGCAACATCTTTAAAAGAAGTTTTCACATCGGTGTTCTGGTCAAAAAGTTTGGCTTTGGATTTTCCGATATTGAAAATCTGACCGCCTGCGCCTCCACCGGCTCCCGAGCTCATTTTCCGCATAATAAATATCCACACACCAATAATCAGTAAAAAGGGGAGAAGTGCCCAAAACAATTCTCCCAGCACATCACTGGATGTGTCGTAGGTAACAACGGTGTCTAAATTATTTTCCTTCTTTATTTCATTAATGTCATTCTCGAAATTCTGAAGATCACCAAACTGAAAACTATAGGCAGGGGTGTCTCCTGCCGGAAACAGCTCCGGACTAATATTTTTCTTATGAACTTCTTTTTGTTTGGCTTCTTCGGTAAGATATACCTTAGCCTGATTTTTATTGATGATCTCCACTTTCTTGACATCACCATTTTTCAACATTTCTTTGAACTCGGCAGGATTTGTTTTGGCAGGCTCTGAAAAGCCACCCCCTCCGAAGAAATTAATGCCTAAAAATATAATGATGATCGCCGCATAAATCCAGTAGGCACTGAATTTAGGTTTTCTGGGATCCAATTTTTTCTTTGGTTTCTGATTCGCCATTCTGTAAAGCTAAAAATTTAGATTTTAATAACTGGTTTCTATGGAGGTTATCTTTGCGTCCCCCCACAGACTTTCAATATCGTAAAATTCCCTGATATGTTTCTGGAAAACATGTACAACCACGTTTACATAATCCATCAAAACCCATTCGGCATTGTCGCTACCTTCAATGTGCCAGGGTTTGTCTTTCAGGTTTTTACTAACGGTTTTTTGTATGGAGTTTACTATGGCGTTTACCTGTGTGTTGGAAGTTCCGTTGCAGATAATAAAATAGTCGCAGACTGTATTTTCAATTTCTCTAAGGTCCAGGATATCAATGTCATTTCCCTTTACTTCCTCTATCCCTTTTATAATATGTGCAATAAGTTGATCGCTGTTCTTTTCCTTTTTTGCCATTAAATTTTTTTATTTACGCAAATTTATCATTTTTTGCTCTTTTTTTGAGATTGTTAACACAAGATTTAACGCCTCATTAGTATTCCATTTCATATGCGTATAATCAAAGTTAATGCCATTGATTCAACTAATTCCTTTGTAAGGAAGTTTTACGAGCCCGGTGCTGGTACAGAACCTGTTTGTGTTCAGGCCCATCATCAAACAAGGGGTAGGGGCCAGCGAGGTTCAGCCTGGTTATCAAAACCCGGTGAGAATCTCACTTTTAGTGTTTTGTATCCCCATGAAAAATTGAATTTTTCGCGTAATTTTTTACTCAGTGCAACGGTTTCTCTTGTCGTAGTCGAAACTCTCTTTGACTTTAAAATACCAAACCTGAAAGTAAAATGGCCAAACGACATTCTGTCAGCCAAAAAGAAAATTGGAGGTATTCTTATTGAAAATATTATTAACAATAGCCGTATAGCCGCAAGTATCATCGGTATTGGGCTCAATGTGAATCAGAAGGATTTTAAGGATTTACCCGCCGCGGGTTCTCTCTTTAGCCTTACCGGAAAAAAATATGATCTCGATGAATTGCTGAACATTTTACTATTGAAAATTGACGAAAAACTGAAAGATTTGCCATTGGCTGATGAAACCGAATTACTTGAAAAATATGCTGAAAATATGTTCCGTCTCAACCAGGTTTCGGCTTTTGAACTTCCTTCAGGAGATAGAATCAATGGGATTATTCGCGGCGTTACCACTGAAGGAAAATTAAATCTGGAAATAGAGGATGCGGTTTTTCGGACTTTCGATCTTAAGGAAATCCAGCTTTTATATTAAAAAAGCCGGAATTTCTCCCGGCTTCAATAAGTTCTGATCTTATTTTTTACAACTTTGCGGCATTCTCACTCAGGGTGTCAATGAATTTCTGAAGCGGTTTTTTGATCATCATGCTCATCATAGGATTAAAGTTTCCTTCGAAATTCATAAAAACTTCGCTTTCATTTACTCCAGATCCTGAAATAAAAATATTCAGGTGAAACGGAAATTTATCTGAAGTGGAACCTAAAACTACCAACTCGGGCTTTTTAGTTTCGGTAATTTTCAGCCTTATTTCAGGCATTCCTTTTAACTGAAACAAAAAAGTATCATTAGAGATCGCTTCAAAATTCTCCTTACTTGTAGGCATAAGTTGTTCATAATTATGAACGTTCGTCAGGAATTCGAACATTTCTTCCTGGCTTTTACTGGTTTTAACCTTCGGACTTTCTAATTTCATGCTTTCACTTTCCAGTTGGAAGGATTTTCTCGCCATTTCCGCAAAATCCCTGCTTCTTCTATGTTGATATAATTAGTTTTTTGCGCTGTTTCGATGAGGTGATCATAATCACTAAGTGTGAAAAGATCAATTTCAGCATTTTTGAAATTTTCAGTTGAAGTTTTAAATCCGTAGGTGAAAATGGCAAACATACCTTTTACATTTGCTCCCGCTTCCTTCAGCGCTTTAACGGCGTTAAGTGAGCTGTTTCCCGTACTAATGAGGTCTTCAACCACTACAACCGTCTGGCCTTCTTCCAAATTTCCTTCAATCTGATTTTTTCGTCCATGACCTTTGGGCTCGGGTCGCACGTAGATGAAGGGCAGGCTCAAATACTCGGCTACCAGCATTCCAACCCCGATCGCTCCTGTTGCCACAGCAGCAATAACATCGGGTTTACCGTATTTTTCTTCAATTTGTTTTGCAAAATGCTCCCGTACGTAATTTCGGATCATCGGGTAGGAAAGGATGATGCGATTATCGCAGTAAATTGGCGATTTCCAGCCACTGGCCCATGTAAAGGGTTCTTGTGGTTCTAATTTTATTGCTTTAATTTGCAATAAAAGTTCAGCAGTTTTCTTAGCTGTTTCCTTATTCAAAATCATAGCTACAAATGTATAAAGTTTTTGTAAATGATATTCCCATAATTCTCTCAACCGAAAAAGAAATCGATGAGAAATATACATCTTTTCCTATAAAAACAGTTCGCCTTAAGAAGGTGATCAAGAGAATTATCAAGGGGAAGCTAAGATATGTGAACCTTTATCATCCTGATGAACAAAAGCTTTTGCGATACCTTTTTAAGAAGATCAAGGTAGTTACTGCCGCCGGAGGTATGGTGTTAAATCCGCAGAAGGAAATTCTTTTTATTTATAGAAATAATCGCTGGGATCTTCCGAAGGGTAAAATCGAGAAAAATGAGGGCCTTGAAGAAGGTGCCTTACGTGAAGTGGAAGAGGAAACAGGTGTGAAAGAGCTTAAAATCACCAAATTCATCACCAAAACCTACCATGTTTTTAAGCGTAAGGGCAAATTCAGATTAAAGGAAACCTACTGGTATGAAATGTACAGCGAGTATGATGGTGAACTTATTCCGGAAGAAAGCGAGGGCATAAAAAAAGTGAAGTGGAAAGATTTTAAAAAAACCCGAAAAGCGCTTTTGAAGTCCTACGCCAACATTAAAATGTTATTTCCGGAAGAATACTTAACGGGGGAGGCGAAAGATTGGGTAGCGTAAATGCGCTTTTTCATAATATTTGGAGTGTTTGTGCAACCAATCAAGCTGCTCATACGAGTTATTTCTGAAATCGGGATCTTTGCGCTTCTTTTCTTCAAATTCCTTTTTAAGTTCGGCATCGTCTTCCAAAAGCTGTGCGGCGACATCTTCAAAAACATAGGGTGAAAATCCTTCTTTTTGCTGAAGAATGGTGTCGAAAAAATTCCAGTTAAAGAATGAATCTACTGCTTCCGGCTCTAAGGTTTCTATCAAATACCTGGCGCCATCCTGGAAAGTGGTGATAAGATAATCTCCTTTTCTAAAATGTACATTTTTCGTCGATTTTGTCACTTTGGTGTCGCTGTGAAGATAATGGCCTTCAAAAGGCTTGTCGCTGGTTTTAAAGTCATCAATATGATAGACTTCTACTTTAATTACCGTATCCTGGGCGATCGGTTCCATTTGAATATCGTTTAATTTAAGGCGTTCAATAACCTGCCACCATCCCTGAGGCACGATGTAGGCACGCGGAATTTCAATTTCTTTGGTAGGCTTAAAATTATTGTAATATTCAATTTCTTTGGTGAAAGGCTTGTCGCGATTGTATTTTAAACGTTTCTTCCCGGTGACTTCACTGGTTATTTGTTCCCCTTCATAACCTTTAAATTCTCGTTTGGTGGGATTTTCTTTGTCCACTTCAAACTGTATGGGATAATTCCTATCGGTTAAATACTTGCGGTGTGCCTGATTGCGAAGGTCTTTTATAATGGATGATTGATTGTCGGTGATATTTATCATGGAACGCATCAACTCATAAGTTCCCAGAACACGTTTTTTGTAAGGTTTGAGCATATGGGTTTCCACCATCATTCCCAAAGTGTTCCAGAGAGTGGTGTAGCCGGTTGAATAGCGGGGATAATCCATGAACTGCGAGAAGCCTTTTTCGGGAACTTCATTGAAAACGTTCACATAAGGCGTGATATCCCAGTTTTTTTTCTTTAAGGAATCTTCAAGAGCAGGACGCAGGGTGTTTTCTATGTACTTGCCCAGATTTCCACCCATTTTATTATGTTGCGTAAACAAATGGGTAAGTGAATACTGATAATCAGCTCCATTGCTCACATGATTATCGATAAAAACATCAGGATCCAGTTTGTGAAAGATCTTATAAAAAGATTTTGTGTTTTTGGTATCGGCTTTACTGAAATCGCGATTAAGATCATAGTTGCGGGCATTACCTCTAAAACCATATTCTTTCGGGCCATTTTGATTGGTACGGGTGTTGGAATTCCTGTTGAGCGCACCTCCAACATTATAAATAGGAATGGTCGCAATCAAAACATTTTTAGGAGAAGGTATTGAGTCGCCGGCAAGATCGCGAAAAAGCATCATGGTAGCATCGATCCCATCGCTTTCCCCCGGATGGATCCCGTTGTTGATAAGCATGATGCTATGCGTTTTTTTTATTTTTTTAAGATCAGTTTCGCCGGTAGGATTATAAATGGCAAGATGAAGAGGAAGCCCGCTGTCGGTTTCTCCAATTTCTTCAAGTGTTATAGTTGGATAGGCATCTGCCAGCTGCTTATAAAAAGCAATGGTTTCTTCGTAAGTGGCGGTTTCGGTACCTCCCGATTTCTCGAATTGAGTTTCAAAATCATATTCCTTTACGAGCTTATATTTGGAGAGATCACAGGCCACCAGGCTGATTGCAATCCCCAATACCAACCACAGTTTTTTCATAAAATTTTCTGAAAAATGTATCTGTAAACTTAACTAAAAAGTCTGAGAAGAGCCAAAGCGCATCCTTTTATCTTCAATTTTTCGAAAAGTTAAAGAAGAATTAATTACTGTAAGCTCCTTAAATAGAAAAGCGGAGTCTGATTTTGGGGATGACCGGTTTTGTGTTACTTTCGGAAAAACCTGCGAAAAAGAAACACTTTTGAATAAAATTTTACTTCTTGCTTTAATATTGTTGTCCTTTCATCTAAAAGCTCAGCAGCTAAAGGCTTATGTTTTTAATGCTTCCTCTGGGGAACCTCTGGAAAATGTGCATGTAAGCAATCCGGCTTCAGGAGAAGCTGTTTTTTCTGATGCCAATGGATTTTTTACGATAGGGATTTCACAATTTCCGGCAGAACTTCAATTTGAAAAGCTCGGATTTCAGAAGAAAACAGTTACTTTAAATTCAAACCGCGCCTTAAAGATCTATCTGCAGGAAGATATTGCGGTTCTTTCAGAAGTCGTGCTTAGAAGTTCTAATATTCCACGAAAAATCAGGGAAACTCCGGCGGCAATAAGTTTGATTTCTTCAGAAGACCTTCAAAAAACCGATAATTTCAATCTTGTTCAGAATCTAAATTTCGTGCCAGGTGTTTATGTGAACCAGGGCGGATTGAATACCAATAAGATCAATATCCGCGGAATTGGTTCAAGATCGCAGTACAGTACCAATAAAATCAAGGCTTATATCAACGGAATTCCGCTTACCACGGCTGAAGGGGAGCTCACTTTAGACGATTTTGACCCGGAGTTTCTGAATAGAATTGAAGTGGTAAAAGGCCCTGTTTCTTCACTTTATGGCGCAGGTCTCGGAGGTTCAATAAATATGTTCACCCAAACAGGCAGGGCTTCCAATTTGAAGGCTGAATTTTCTGCAGGAAGTTTTGATACTTATAAGTCCCGGATCGCGGCCGGATTGACAAAAAATAACATTTCTAGTTTTATAAATCTGAGCCATCTGAAGAGCGATGGTTTTAGGCAGAATGATAATTATAATCGTTATAACGGAAGTGGGATTCTTACCGCTACTGCCGAAAATGGAGATATAACATCAGCATTTTTCTCAATAACCGATCTCAAAGCTTACATCCCGAGTTCTTTGAACAGAGATGATTTCCTCAATAATCCTCAAAAAGCGGCTTATACCTGGTATCAGGCGGCGGGCTATGAATCTTACAAAAAATATATACTCGGACTTTCTTACTCGCATGATTTCACTGAAAAATGGACCAATCTATCTTCGGTATTTTACAATTCCCGCGATGGATATGAACCGAGACCCTTCGATATTTTAGATGAAAACCGAAATTCGGCTGGATTGAGGACCAGGTTCAACTATAAAGATTCTTTTTTTAAGAAACCTTCGGAATTAAGTTTTGGAGCCGAAACAATGTTCGAGTGGTATAAAACGGGAACTTTTGAAAATCTTTATGAAGAATTTGAAGCCCGGGAAAGCTTTCAGGGCGATAGACTAAGCTTGAATAAGCAATTCAGGAATTATTTAAATCTGTTCGCGCAGATGAACATCGAGCTTTCTGAAAAACTGCTTCTGGAAACCGGAATTAATTTCAATATCACTTCTTATCGGCTAAATGATGAATTCGCGGATGATGGTATAGACCAGTCCGGAAATTACAGTTTTGATCCGGTGGTTTCGCCAAGAATCGGTTTGAGCTATGAAGCTTTCGCAGGCAAAAATTTTTACGCGTCGGTAAGCCATGGTTTCTCTACACCTACAGTCGCTGAAACGCTTACGCCGGAAGGTCAAATCAATACCGATCTAAAAACCGAAACTGGTATCAATTATGAGGTCGGTTTTAAAGGGAATTGGCTAAATAATCGACTTTACACCGAGTTAAATTTATACTCCATCCAGATCAGCAATCTGCTGGTGGCAAGAAGGATTGGGCAGGACCAGTATGTTGGTATAAATGCGGGGAAATCTGATCACAACGGAATTGAATTTTTCGGCAGTTTTCGATCTTCATTTTTTTCGGATTTTAGTTTAAATCCTTATTTGAAAGGCAATTTCAATTTCTTCAAATTTGATCATTTTGTAGATGCCGGCGAGAATTATTCGGGGAATACCATTCCCGGCGTTCCGGAATATTCGGTTACAACAGGAATTGATGCAGATTACCGGCAGTTTTCAGGCACACTAAATTATCAGGCTTTTGGAGAAATGGCATTAAATGATGCCAATTCAGGCTATACCGATCCTTATCAATTACTTAATTTAAAACTGAATTATAACTGGCAGTTAACAACGGATTATCTCATAAGTTTCAATTTCGGAATAAATAATTTGCTGGATCAACATTATGCGGCGAGCATCGTGCCAAATGCAGTTGGTTTTGGTGGTTCTGCACCTCGATATTTTTATCCCGGGCAGCCACGAAATGTTTTCGGCGGAATTAAATTTAGTTATAATATCAATTGACAATGGAAAATTGACAATGGAAAATTGACAATGGAAAATTATGCTATATGCTCTAAGTTGTAGGCTGATAATTTCACCTGGGGACGAAATTCGTTTATTGCTTATTGGTAACTGAAACAACCTCCGGCACCATAAATTCATAATTTCCGCCGTGACGAATTACATCACGCACTACGGTAGAAGAAATATGTGCTTTCCCGGAACTTGAAATCAAAAAAACGCTGTCTATTCCGGCCATTTTGAAGTTGGTTTGTCCTATCGCCTTTTCAAATTCCAGATCCTGCCCGTTGCGGAGTCCGCGAAGTATGAATCCGGCATTCACCGATTTGCAGAAATCCACGGTCAGGCCTTCGTAGGTTTTCACTTTTATTTTTGGCTCGTTTTCGTAATTCTTTTTCAGAAAATGAAGCCTTTCCTCTAAAGTGAACATATACTTTTTGCTTGAATTCGTGCCAATGGCGAGAATGATCTCATCAAAAAGAGGCAAAGCTCGATCAATAATATCGGTATGGCCAAGGGTAAGCGGATCGAAAGATCCCGGAAAAACTGCTTTTTTCATCAGTCGTTTTTTTTGATCGGTTAAATCAGGTAAAAGATACTTAGAAAATCTGACTTCTATTGCAGAGCGGCTTCAATGGCGCTGCCAAAAAGCTCTTTCAGGCTTATTCCGGCTTTCTCGGCCTGTTGAGGCAATATACTCGCCTGGCTGATCCCCGGTGTGGTATTCATTTCGATAAAATGAGGTTCGCCTTTATGGAAAATAAATTCCGAGCGCGTAAAGCCTTTCATTTTTAATTTTCGATAGATCATTTTTGCGATTTCCTGAACCTTTTTAGTGTCTTCTTCAGAGATCCTGGCTGGAGTGATCTCCTGTGATTTTCCAAGGTATTTCGCTTCATAATCAAAGAATTCCCCTTCGGGAACAATTTCAGTCACAGGAAGAGCCAGAACTTCTCCTTTATAAGTAATTACGCCTACAGAAACTTCAATTCCATCCAGGAAAGATTCGATGATCGCTTCGTCATCTTCAGAAAATGCAGTTTTTGCGGCTTCCATGATGTCTTCTTTTTTCTTCACTTTGGAGACTCCAAAACTGCTTCCGGCACGGTTAGCCTTCACAAAACAGGGCAAACCTACTTTGTCCACAATTTCTTCAGGATTGATAACATCTCCTTTATTCAGAAAATAATTGGTTGCGGTTTTGACACCGTAAGGCCTTAAAACGCTGATCAAATCCCGTTTATTAAAAGTCAAAGCCGACTGGTAGTGGTCGCAGCTTGTTTGTGGAATATTCAATAATTCAAGATAGGCTTGTAAGAGTCCGTTTTCGCCCGGCGTTCCGTGGATGGTATTAAAAACACAATCGAAAGTGATAAGCCGGTCATCAATAGTGACCGTAAAATTGCTTTTATTGATAGGGTAAGGAGTGTCATCTTTAGTAACCACGAACCATTCATTTTGCATAATATGTACGCGGTAAGGTTCATAAAGTTCAGGATCGAGGTTTTTATATACAATGTTTCCGCTGTTGATGGAAATGCGGTATTCACTGGAAAAACCGCCCATGGCGATCGCAATTTTTTTCTTCATAGTCAATATATCCGGTTAGAAGTCGTTAAACAAAAATATCACTTAATAGGGCACACACCAAAACCAAAGGGTTTTATATCTTTGCCCATTATCACAAAAATTATGGGATTATTCCGATTTATATTCAGTAAAACATTTGTCATCCAGCTGGTAATCGCTGTGGGAGTATTGATAATACTCGCTTTTCTGACCCTGCAATGGTTGGATTATACCACCAATCAGGATCAGCGAATCAAAGTTCCAGATCTTGCCACCATGAACCTTGATAAAGTCGAAGAACAACTGGATGAATTGGATTTACGCTATGAAATTCTGGATTCTGCCAATTTTAATCCCGATTTTCCCAGATATTCCGTAATCGACCAGGTTCCCGCTCCCGGAAAGTTCGTTAAAGAAAACCGAAAGATCTATTTAACCCTGAATCCTTCCGGGTACCGGAAAGTCGAAATTCCCGATCTTTTCAGAAAAACCCGAAGACAGGCGATACCGACATTGCGCTCGCTCGGATTTAAAATCGGAGATATTTCCTATAAAAAAGACATCGCCCAAGATGCCGTTCTGGAACTTCTTCATAACGGTAAAACACTCGAGCCCGGAGATATGCTGATGAAAACTTCAACTATCGATCTTGTTTTAGGAGATTCTACCGGAAAATACCTTGAAGAAGAAACAGATTCTACCGATACGGAAGTGAATGAAATTCAATAAAATGAGCACAGATAAAGACAGGCCGGAAGAAGAGATCGATGAGCAGGAACAGGATGAAAGTCTTTATGAGCATCATAAATTCAAAGCTGAGGTAGGCCAGAAGCCTTTACGTGTTGATAAATACCTGATGAATTTCATCGAAAACGCGACCCGAAATAAAATTCAGAAAGCTGCCAAAAGCGGAAATATTTACGTTAATGGGGAGACTGTTAAGCAAAATTATAAGGTAAAAGGAGGCGATATCGTGCAGGTGATGTTCGAACATCCGCCTTATGAGTATTTGCTGGTGCCTGAAGATATTCCGCTGGATATCGTTTATGAGGATGATACACTTTTAGTAGTTAACAAACCCGCGGGAATGGTCGTTCACCCGGGTCATGGGAATTATAGTGGCACCCTCATCAACGCGCTGGTACATCATTTTGATAATTTGCCTAAAAACAGCAGTGAACGCCCCGGGTTGGTCCATAGAATCGATAAGGACACCAGCGGATTGCTCGTTATCGCCAAAACTGAACATGCCATGGCGCATCTCTCCAAACAGTTTTTCGACAAGACCAGCGAACGCGAATATGTCGCTATCGTTTGGGGAAATGTGGAAGAGGACGAAGGTACCATTGAGGGAAATATAGGCCGAAATCCTAAAAACAGACTCCAGAACGTGGTTTATCAGGGCGATGATTCCGAAAGCGGAAAACCCGCGATTACCCATTACAAGGTGTTGGAACGATTTGGTTATGTTAGCCTGGTTTCGTGTAAACTGGAGACTGGAAGAACTCACCAGATCAGGGTTCATATGAAGCATATCGGCCACACGCTTTTCAATGACGAGCGTTATGGCGGCGACAGGATCCTGAAAGGAACGACTTTCACCAAATACAAGCAATTCGTCGAGAATTGTTTCAAAGTGCTTCCACGGCAGGCTTTACATGCTAAAACTCTTGGTTTCACCCATCCCGAAACCGGCAAATGGATGAGCTTTAATTCTGAATTGCCCGAAGATATGGTCGCCTGCATTGAAAAATGGCGCAATTACTCAAAGAATCAGAAAGAGTTTCTCGATTAGGGCGTGTCCCAAAATTGTAAATTTTGGGTCGGGCTTTCGGCAGTCGTTGTCCTTCGCGCTGCTCAGGACGAACTTCAACAAAGCCTCAATCCCTCACGCATTCACTTTTGCCGATAGGTCACTTCTATCGGTTTGGTGTAAGAATAGTTGCGGGGTTTGACCTCAAGATAGCAAAATGAAAAATACGAAAGGAAATACCGCAAGACTTTCCGATGAGCAGTGACCTAGCAATTTTTTTCAAGGTGTTAGCGGCTCGTTGGTTTAATTCTATAAATTTTTTTAATACTTGTGTTTTTCTTTTAAGTGCTGTTGTAATAAATCTTTTCCATAATCGTTACCATTCGGCGTCCTTACCATAGTGTGTATATGATTTCTTGTTGCTTCTCGACCTTGGCCTTTTATGCCAACTGGCCCTTGGTGGTCAAATTCTATTAATATTATTGGACTGTGTGAATTCTGTAATAAAACACTGCATCTTCATCTGTTTTTCCTATCCAAGCAAACCAAGTTTCATCCAAGTGGCTTTTTATGTCTTCTATCTTAATTTTGGCGTGTCCATCTTCCATATTCGATATGTATTGCAGGATTTAGGAACACTTCACTGTCAACTTACCACTAAAGCCCAATAGAAGCACCGCACTTGAATGTAAGCACATTACCCCGTTGCTGCCAAGCGGCTGTTAGCGGTTCGTTGTTCTTCTCCTTGAATTATATGTCAAACGAAAATCAGGAAAAGTGTTAATATAATACCACCAATTGCAAAATAAATTCCCTTTTTGAATATTTTGGTTGTTGGCATAAACATCCAAAAGGAGGAAAGAACAAAAAACAAAAGCGATGATCCAAAGAAAATATTTAAGAAAAATAAAGCATCATTCGTGGATGCTTTATGGATTTGGCTCAGCTTTTCTAAAACCTGTGGCAATTCTTTTGATGTAACTTTTGCTACACCAGTTGCTTTATTGAATGTACCTTGTTTGAAATAAACAATACCATTTGCTACTTTTTCAATTTTTAAATCTCTAATTCTTAATGCCTTGCCGAGTTCTTCAATTTTAAAATTTGATGAAAATGTTTTTTCTATGGTACGTTCCGATTTTAAAAAATCGGTATCCCTGAAAATCATAACTACTCCACTTATGGCATAAACTGCCATAATTCCAGCTAAGAAAAAACCCAAGTAGCGATGATAAATTCGCATTTTAGTATTTACTGTTGTTTTGCTCATTATTTTTTATTTGAAGTCATTTTTTGAATAAACCCACACCTTTGTCCGCTCCTAATGTTCCTGTCTTGGGGTGAAGAAAATATTTACTATGGTCGTCAAAATTCAATTCAATTGGTTGTTCAGTAATTTTAGTGTTATTAAACTTTAATAAAATTGGGTCAATGTCTTTAAAGTTTAATTGTGGTCCACCACCAGTCCCTGTTAATTTTTTGTTGCCTGCAAACAAACTATTATTTACCTGATATAAAATGGGCTCTGCTTTTTTGCTATCTTTTAGCTCTAGTTCTTGCTGATTTTCATCCCGGTCTAATTGGCTTATCCAGGCATAATTACTGTTGGCGATGATGTTATTTTCAAAAATAAAATCATTTGCAATAGCAGAAGTCCACACACCACAGCCATAACCGCCATAGATTAAAGTGTTTCTCATTACATGCCCTGTGCTTTTACGAGACCAATAAACAATGGCTTGTTTTAAATGATAGAAAATGCAATGGTCAATCACAATACCGTTACCATTGGCAATAATCCCCAAATGATTAGGGCTTGTTACTTCATCTCCTGCAAATAAACACTGCGTAATTTCCAAATCATCAAGTGCCGGATTGGTTCTGCTAATTGGGTATGCTCTTATTATTTGTCCTTCTTTTGGGTGTTCAACAACAGGTGCACCTAATATTTTTAGGCCTTGAATTGTTACATGGCTTGTTTCAATTTTAATTCCGTACATAGCCCCGCCAAATTTATCTTTTACCCCAAACCAATTATCCTGTAACGGCATTGTATGAATAATGGTAGGCATACTGCCAGTATTCCAGTCTGCATCGTCAGGTAAAATTTCTGCTCTAATCGTTAAACGATTTTCTTTTGTAAAAGTCCGTTTGGTTGGTTGTAAAACAGTAGTTTCTTCAAAAGCATAAACTCCCGAAGCCAATAATATAGTAACCCCTTCTTTTCCTACACTTTCGTTTACTTTTCTTGCTGCTGCTGCTAAGGTTTTAAATGGACTTTCTTTACTGCCAACGTTGGTATCAATCCCTATTGAAGAATTGACATAAATGGTTGTTTGTGACATTGCCTTATTCATAAACAAAACAACCAATACTGTTAATAAAATTTGCTTCAGATTCATAATGCTATTTTTTGTTTAAAACATTTATTACCTTTGATTACTAAAAGTTAGTAACTACTAAAAGGTAGGCAAACATATATTTGTTTGTTAAAATAAACAAGAAGGCACTTAATAGTGGGTAGCTAACAATCAAGTAACTATTATTGAAAATCAGCACTATGAGTAAAATAAAAATTCTAGAAAATGAGATAAATATTGAAAATTGCCCGGTAAGAAAGGTGTTAGACCGTTTTGGGGACAAATGGTCTTTACTTGTTTTGCTTATTTTGGGTAAGAATGAAACCTTACGTTTTAATGAACTCAATAAAGCGATTGGTTCGGACATTTCACAAAAAATGCTGACAGTTACTTTAAGGACTTTAGAAGCGGATGGGTTTTTAAAGCGTACTATTTATGCAGAAGTTCCGCCAAGAGTGGAATATACCATTACAGATTTAGGCAAGTCTCTTGTCCCACTTATTGATAATTTGGAAAAATGGGCAAAGGTTAATATGTCTGCTATTGAGAAGTCAAGAAAGAAATTTGAATAAGTCCTGTTTTTGATGTTTGTCGTCAAGCAGGATGTCGCTTTACAATTCTGACTAACGTAAAGAGTTTTAAACGCAATCTGGCCAAAAAAGAGAGGCTTTGGGAAGGAGGTATCTAAGAATGCGGTTAAAACTGTGTTGATCTAAAAGTCCAGCGGGATATAGGGTATACCGATCCTAGTAGCCTTTGCCTGACCTGACGCTGATCTGCATGCGGGAGCTGTCCAGGTTAGCAGGTTTGAGATGCAGGACTTCGCTTAGCCGGAGTCCTGCGGCATAGGCCAAGGCGATGAGGTATTAGTGTTTCCTGTTTTTCACATTGACCAGAATAGTCTTAATCTCTTGCTTGGAAAAGACCTTCCCTACAACGTGATTCAGCTTGGAGACGGGTACCATGCTGTTTAGATTTGAATTAGTGATATCATTGGTTTTCCAAGTTGTTGGCAATAGTCCATTGAAGTTCAACAGATTCCCGATCCCAAAGATAAATTTCCTTTTTCCGGAAGTTGATAGCCACTCGGAAATTGCTTAGAAATTCATAGCCAAGGAGACCATCCGCTCTGATGATCTGACTTGAGCCCCTTTGCCTTTGATTAAAATGATCCAAGTTGATAAAAAGTGTTTTCATGGCTGGAAAGGTAAGGTTACCCACAATCAGATTATCGATTTTTTGGGATTTTACTGAAACTCCTTTAGAACCGAACCCTGCCAGTGAATCCTCTTGTATCCGCAAACCCAAATTCAGCCGCTTAATTTGTCTGATATCCATAACATTGGCACTGGCTCCGGAATCCACAATCATATTTAAACGCTGCCCGTTCAAATTGACTGCTATAAAAGGTAAACCTCTTCCAGTAAAAAAGGAAAGTGTATCCAGGGGTTTCTTATGAATATTTTTTGAGGACATACGGTTTCCTTTTTTGTCGAGTTGATAAATGGTCACCTTCTTAAAGATATAATCCAGAACCAATTCGCAGTTTTTAAAAATACTATTTCCAACAACCCCGAATAATTCCAGACCGGTAAATTTCTCCATTGCAGTAAAATCAGTAACAGTGGCAACTACTTTTTTTTCAAATCCCCCGATGTTAAACCTTATGACTTCAATTTCTTTATCCATCTCAGTGCTGTTGATATTATAGAATTTGTCTCCGGTAGGTCTGCCATTGAAATACCGGTTATTTAGGATAACTTCTGAAACACCGGTGTCCAGGATAAACAGGCCTTCCCTGCCATTCACGGCAGCTTTGACTATGATCAGTTCACGTGTAAGTTCAAATGATACGCTTGTGACAGTAGGGTTTGACCAACTGTAAATTGGTAACAACAGATCGAGGACAATGGCAAATATGATCGCTTTCATCTTTATGATATTTAGGTTGTTATAAAAATCATTACCTTTGATTACTAAAAGTTAGTTACTTCTAAAAGGTTATCAAATATATATTAGTTTGTTAAAATAAACAAGAAGGCACTTAATAGTGGGTAGCTAACATTCAAGTAACTATTAATGAAAGTCAGCACTATGAGTAAAATAAAAATTCTAGAAAATGAGTTAAATATTCAAAACTGCCCGGTATGAAAGGTGTTAGACCGTTTTGGGGACAAATGGTCTTTACTTGTTTTGCTTATTTTGGGTAAGAATGAAACCTTACGTTTTAATGAACTCAATAAAGCGATTGGTTCGGACATTTCACAAAAAATGCTGACAGTTACTTTAAGGACTTTAGAAGCGGATGGGTTTTTAAAGCGTACTATTTATGCAGAAGTTCCGCCAAGAGTTGAATATACCATCACAGATTTAGGGAAATCTCTTTTCCCACTTATTGATAAATAAGAAAAATGGGCAAAGGTTAATATGTCAGTTATTGAGAAGTCAAGAAAGAAGTTTCATTGAATACAGTTTTTGATATTTGTTATTAGGCAGGATGTCGCATTACAATGACCGCTAAGGGTTCATAAGAAACTAATTTCCTCAGTTTTTCGGTTTTTGAAGCTATGGCTTATCTTTGATAGAAAATTAAACGAAAGAAATGAAAATTGTTGTTTCCCCGGCGAAAACGCTGGATTACGATTCAAAATTACCAACCACTCGAGGCACTCAGCCCGAATTTCTGGAAACTGCTGGCAAATTGAACCGCAAACTTTCCAGGCAAAGCAAAAAAGAGATTTCAAAATTAATGAGCATCAGCGATAAACTGGCAGATCTAAATTATACGCGGTACCAGGAGTTTGAAGAAGATCATAATAAAAAGAATTCCCGTCCCGCCATGTATGCCTTTAACGGCGATGTTTATACAGGACTGGATGCCTATACAATTCCTACAGAGAAGCTGGATAAACTCCAGGATACATTACGAATTCTTTCCGGGATGTATGGAATTTTAAGGCCTTTGGATCTTATTCAGCCGTATCGCCTGGAAATGGGAACCGATATCGGAATCGAAAGAAAGAAAAACCTTTACGAAGTATGGCATAAAAAGGTGACCGATTATCTCAATAATGAACTTAAAGACGATGAACTTTTTCTGAATCTTGCCAGCAATGAATATTTTAAGGCTGTTGATACGAAAAAGCTGAAAGTTCCTGTAATTTCTCCTGTTTTTAAGGATTTCAAAAACGGAAATCTCAAGATTATCAGTTTTTACGCGAAAAAAGCCAGAGGTTCTATGGTTCGATATATCATCGATAAAGACTGTCAAACCCTGGACGATGTCAAAGGCTTCGATTATGAAGGTTACCGCTTTAGTGAACAGCATACCGAAAATGAGAATGAACCCACCTTTATTAGGTAAAGGCTTACCGCTTATAGCTTAAGCTATGAAACAACTTTTTCATCACAAACATCCATACGATCCTTTTATTCCCGAAAATGCCACGAAACTCATCGTGGGCACCCTGCCACCGCCGCGTTTTACCAAAAGACAGCTCAAGGAAGATGATTTAGATTTTTGTTACGGGAGTCGTGACGGACTGCTTTGGATCGTACTGAATAAAATTTTTGACCTCGGCCTGAAATTTGAAAATACCGAAGAAGCCGTGAAGCAGCGTAAAGATTTTCTTCGCAGCCGCCGAATTGGAATTTGTGATGTGGTGGAAAGCAGCCGGCGTGAAAAGATAGATGCCTCTGACCTCGGGATGCGAAAAGTAGAATTGCGGGATATGATCAAAATTCTTCGAAATCATCCTAAAATCGAAACACTTTTATTTACCGGTGGGAATTCGAAAAACGGACCGGAATATTTTTTTCGGAAACATTTAAAGGAAGATCATCCCGATATCAGGATGAAATTAATATCAAACGATTCCCCTAAAATCCACCAGTTTGTACTTGACGGAAGGCTGATAAAAACCGTTTCATTAATTGCTCCGTCTGGTTCCGCGAACATAGCGATTGGAAGTTCTGAGCTCTATAAAGAGCTCAAAAAGAAAAACCCTGAATTCAATACCATTGATTTCAGGGTCCTTCAATATAAAGAATTTTTCTAGGCGTTATTGCAATTCTTTTTTATCCTGATCGGCTAAAGTGGTGGGTTTCACCTTAAATTTTTTGCGTTTAGGGCGTAACTTTCCGTGTGTGCCGATCGCGATTTTACCGCGTTTGGTTTTTTTATCGCCTTTTCCCATTTTATTTTTTGTTTTGCTGATCTCTGATGGTTTCATCCTCAAAATCAACATCATTGGTTTGCTTATCGCGGTTTCCAATCTCGTTCAAAGGATTTTCATCCTTATCTTTTCTTTTTCTGTGCTTATCTTCAATAGGTCCTCCCATAATTGTCGTTTTTTATGATTCAATCCTAATTTAAGGATAAGTCTGCTCAAAACATGCTAATGCTCTGTTACAATTAGGTTAAAGCTTTAACATTTTTCACAAATTCAGAAATTGATGAAGTTCCTTTTTCATTGAGATTTTTGATAAAAGCGCTGCCAATGATCGCTCCTTTTGCATATTCAGTGGCTTGTTTAAAAGTATCATGATCTTTTATTCCGAAGCCGACGATCTGCGGATTCTTAAGCTGGAGATCATTTATTCTTTTGAAATAATTCCTGGTTTCCTCTCCAAATCCGCTGGTAGAACCGGTTACGCTCGCGCTGCTTACCATGTAGATAAAACCTTTGGAAACCGAATCGATAAACCTGATGCGTTCTTCTGAAGTTTGCGGAGTGATCAGGAAAATATTGAGCAGCCCATATTTCGCGAACAACTCCTGATATTCTTCATGATAAACGTCTACAGGAAGGTCTGGAATGATGAGTCCGTCAATGCCTGTTTCCTGGCATTTTTTACAAAAATTCTCAACTCCATATTGCAAAATAGGATTGAAATAACCCATAATGACCAGCGGAATTTCCACTTTTTCACGGATACTTTTCAGCTGATCGAAAAGTTTATTGGTGGTCATCCCATTCTTCAGCGCTTTTGTAGAGCTTTCCTGTATGGTTGGTCCATCGGCCAGCGGATCGCTAAATGGTAATCCTATTTCAATAAAATCTACGCCGCTTTTTTCCAAATCGAGGATTATCTTTTCGGTATCGTTGATCGCCGGAAATCCGGCTGTAAAATAAATGGAAAGCAGTTTGTGATCTTCCTGCAGTTTTTGTTGAATTCTGTTCATTATCATTTTCTTAGGTCATTGGGAGGAGCATAGCGGCGAAGCTAACTCCTTTTCCCTCGTCACGCTGAATTTATTTCAGCGTCTCTGAAGATTCTGAAACAAGTTCAGAATGACAATATTAGTTTTATTACAAATTGAAATAATCGATATAGGTGTTCAAATCTTTATCTCCGCGACCCGAAAGGTTTACCACGACAATATCATCTTTCTTGAATTTGCGGTCCTCAAAAATAGCCAGGGCATGCGAAGTTTCAATAGCGGGAATAATTCCTTCCAGTTTTGCCAGTTCGAGTCCGGCTTTCATCGCGGCTTCATCGGTAATGCTTATGAATTCTCCTCTTCCGCTTTTGAAAAGATTAGCGTGCATCGGCCCGACTCCCGGATAATCAAGTCCCGCCGAAATGGAATAGGGTTCAGTGATCTGTCCGTCGCCGGTTTGCATCAGCAATGTTTTGCTTCCGTGAATAATGCCGACTTTTCCCAGCGCTGAGGTCGCCGCGCTTTCACCCGAATCGATTCCTTTTCCGGCAGCTTCCACGGCAATGATTCCTACTTCCGGGTTATCGAGATAATGAAAATAAGCACCCGCTGCATTGCTTCCTCCGCCTACACAAGCCACAACAAAATCGGGATTTTCAGTGCCTTCTTTTTCCTTCAGCTGATTTTTAATTTCCTCTGAAATCACGCTCTGAAACCTCGCCACCATATCGGGATAGGGATGCGGTCCCACCACAGAACCAATGATGTAATGGGTGTCTACCGGATTATTGATCCAGTCCCGAATCGCTTCATTGGTCGCGTCTTTAAGCGTTCGGCTGCCCGATTTTGCGGGAACTACTTTAGCACCAAGCATTTTCATCCTGGCAACATTCGGCGCCTGCCGTTCAATATCGATCTCACCCATATAAACTATGCACTCGATCCCCATCAATGCGCAAACCGTAGCGGTAGCAACACCATGCTGTCCCGCCCCGGTTTCGGCGATAATTCGGTTTTTACCCAGTTTTTTAGCCATCAGGATCTGCCCCACGGTATTGTTCACTTTATGAGCGCCGGTATGGCATAGGTCTTCCCGTTTCAAATAGACTTTGGTCCCGTATTTTTCACTGAACCTTTTCGCGTAATAGAGCGGGGTAGGGCGGCCCACATATTCCTTCAGAAGTTCTTTGAATTCTTTCTGAAAAGAATTCTCTTTCATGATATCCAGATAGCGCGAGCGCAATTCTTCTACATTCGGATAAAGCATTTCGGGAATATAAGCACCGCCAAATTCACCGTAATATCCCTTTTCATCTGCCTGATAGGTCATTATATGTTGATCTGAGATTTAAAATCTTTTAATTCTTTTAATTTTTTAAGGCCTGGTCTTAACTCAAATTTGCTGTTTACGTCAATGGCGTAAAGGAGTCCGGGTTTTCCTAATCTGAAGAAATGGTTTTTCAGTTCTGAAATAGCGCTGCCATGTTCGGGGCCAATACCTCCACTTAAAAAGAAAGGCGTATTTGAAGGATAATCCATTAAAATTTCCCAATTGAAAGGAGTTCCATTACCTCCATGATTTTCACCTTTGGTGTCAAAAAGGAAATAATCTACAATGCCTTCAAAAGCTTTAATTTCCTGAAAATTGAAATCTGCACCCACCGAAAAAACTTTAATGATCTCGGGTGTATTTCCCATTTTTTGAAGCTGAACCCTCAAATCTTTACAAAAAGCCGCCGATTCTTCCCCATGTAATTGTACCGCGTTTAGGTTATATTCTGAAACTTTTTTTACGATTTCAGCAAGGGAAGCGTTTACAAATACACCAGTTTTCTTGATCTCCGGAGGTAGCTCGGGCAATTCTCCTTCAAAGTATCGCGGACTTTTATCATAAAAAATAAAACCCATATAATCAGGTTCAATTTCTGCAACCTGGAGCATATTTCCAGGCTGTTGCATCCCGCAGACCTTAAGGCTGAGGCCTGAACTCTGTCCCGAAGCGGGAGTGATCAGGGTTTTTTCTTTAGTAGTTTTTTCTTTCATCTGGTTATGGCAGTTTTTAGTTTTTCAATAAAATGAATGGCGGCATCACCGGGATTCTGGGTTTTCATGAAATTCTCACCGATCAGGAATCCTTCGTAACCATAATCCCTTAAATCGGAGATCACTTCCGGATTGCTGATCCCGCTTTCCGAAACCTTTACGATTCCATCAGGAATAAGCTTTGCCAGTTTTTTACTGTTTTCGGTACTTACTTCAAAAGTCTTTAAATTTCGGTTATTTACGCCGATCATATCTGCCGGAATTCCTGCCGATTTTTCCAGTTCTTCCTCATTGTGAACTTCCAGTAAAATATCGAGACCGAGATCTTTAGCCGAATTTGCCAGTTTTTGTAATTCTTCTTTTGAAAGTACCGCGGCGATCAGCAAAATAGCATCGGCACCGTGTGCTTTTGCCTCCAGGATCTGATATTCGTCTATCATGAATTCCTTTCTCAAAATAGGAATTTTTACCGAAGCTCTTGCCAGCAACAGGTCATCAAGTGAACCCCCGAAATATTTTCCGTCCGTTAAAACAGAAATACCAGCGGCACCCGCATTTTCATAACCCCTCACCACATCCTGAACATTCAGGCTTTGATTGATCACCGCTTTGGAAGGAGATCTTCGTTTGTGCTCGGCGATGATTCCCGAAGCGGAATTTTTCAGACTTTCAGCCAGTGACTTCACGTTCCGGTTAAAAAGAACTGATTTTTTGAGTTGTGACTCTGGAATCAACGACTTTTTCAGTGCGACTTCTTTCCTCTTATCAGCTACTATTTTATCGAGAATATTCATCAAATTTTACTTAATTCCTGTAATTTTTTAAAGCTTTGGTAAGCTTTTCCATTACTAATTGCTTCCCGGGCCTGTTCAAATCCTTCTTTTGCTCCCAGGTTTCTGGAAGTGGCGATTGCCATTCCGGCATTGGCACAAACCACATTGGTCTGAGCCTCGGAACCTTCACCTTTCAGAATGGAAACAAGTATTTCCGCGGAACTTTCCACAGAACCTCCACCGGCTATTTCTTCAGCTTTTAATTCAGAAACACCAAAATCTGAAGGTTTCAGCATACTTTCTGAATTATTCCGAATACATTTTGTTTCGCCCGTAAGGGAAATCTCATCATAACCATCAAGGGCGTGCAAAATAGTATAATTTTTATCGGTGTTCTGGTAAAGATACGCATACATTCGCGCCATTTCAAGGCTGAATACGCCCACGAGCTGATTTTTTGGAAAAGCCGGATTCACCATTGGGCCGAGCATATTGAAAAAGGTCTTTACGGCCAGGCCTTTTCGAACCGGGGCCACATTTTTCATTGCCGGATGAAAAAGCGGAGCGTGTAAAATGCAAATATTGGCCTCCTCGATACATTTTTTTAGAAAACTTTCATCGCTGCTGAATTTGATACCTAGGGATTCCATGACGTTGGAACTTCCGCTTACCGAAGAAACGCCGTAATTGCCATGTTTTGCCACTTTTACCCCCGCACCAGCCGTTACAAATGAAGAGGTAGTTGAAATATTGAAAGTATTTTTACTGTCGCCACCGGTCCCGCAAAGATCCACCGGGTCAAATTCTGAAAGATCTACATGAATGCACAATTCCAGCAGGGCATCTCGAAAACCCTCAAGTTCTTCAATGGTCACACTGCGCATCATATAAACGGTAAGAAAAGCGGCGATCTGCATTTCAGAATATTTTCCTTCAGAAATATTAAAGATCACCTGTTTCGCTTCTTCGCGGCTTATGGTTTCGTGATTGATGAGTCTGTTTAAAAGTTCTTTCATTTTTACTTTTTAATGAAAATTTTAAAAATCAGGCGTTTGCCCGGGTTCTTTTATCCTCCTCTTCGGGAAGTTTATGTGTGGGGCCTTTGACCCAGTTCTGAATCATTTTTTTTCCTTCAGGAGTTAAAACAGATTCAGGGTGGAACTGGACGCCACGAACATCAAATTCTTTATGTCGCAGTGACATTATTTCTCCTTTTTCATCATAACTCGTAGCCTGAAGAGAAGCTGGTAACTTTTTTTCGACAACCCACGAATGATATCGGCCTACCTGAAGGTTCTTTTCAAGGCCTTCAAATAAATATTCATCATCAACAAAAAGTTCTATGCCGGTAGCAACTCCGTGGTAAACCTCGTCGAGATTGATAAGTTTCCCGCCAAAGACTTCACCAATTGCCTGCATCCCGAGGCAAACGCCCAAAATGCTTTTGGTAGCGGCATATTCTTTAATAATTGGTTTTAAAAGTCCGGCCTCATCAGGAATTCCCGGCCCCGGGGACAATAAAATTTTATCATATTCTTTCACGTCCTCAAGGTTTAACTGGTCATTTCTACGAACCGTCACCTCACAATCCAGTTCCTCAAGATAGTGCACCAGGTTATACACGAAGGAATCGTAGTTATCTATTACTAAAATTTTCATATTTCTTCAGCTATTTCAAGGGCGCGGGTGAGAGCGCCCAGTTTGTTATATACTTCCTGTAATTCGTTTTCGGGTTGTGATTCTGAAACGATTCCCGCACCGGCCTGATAATGCAATTCATGGTTTTTGCTTACGAATGACCTGATCACGATGGCGTGGTTGAAATTTCCGTTGAAATCCATGAAACCAATGGCGCCGCCGTAGGCACTTCGGTTTACATTTTCAATTTTTTCAATCAGTTTTAAGGCCATGGGTTTTGGAGCGCCACTGAGCGTTCCAGCAGGAAAAGTATCGGCTACAATTTGTGGCGTGACCGCATTTTTATCAATTTTTGCAGTGACTTTGCTCACCAGGTGGATCACATGGGAGAAAAACTGAACCTCACGATAGGTTTCTACCTTCACCTCGCTTCCATTTCGGCTTAGATCATTCCGGGCAAGGTCGACCAGCATGACGTGTTCTGAATTTTCCTTGGTATCTGCCGAAAGTTTTTTAGCCAGTTCGGCATCCTGTTCATCATTCCCAGTTCTTTTAAAAGTGCCGGCAATGGGGTGAATTTCTGCCCGGCCATCCTGAACAATGAGTTGTGCTTCGGGAGAGCTTCCGAAGATCTTAAAGTTTCCGTAGTCAAAATAAAAGAGATAGGGAGAGGGGTTCACATTTCGGAGAGCGCGATATACATTGAATTCGTCTCCTTTAAATCTCTGGGAAAACCTTCTGGAAAGTACAAGCTGAAAAACGTCGCCTCGATGACAATGCTCCTTTGCCATTTTTACCATATTAAGGTATTCGTGGTCGGTGAGGTTTGAGGTAGTTGTGCCTTCGCTGGTGAAATTATAGGAAGCGAAATTCTTAACCTTCAGGAGTTGTTCAATTTCATCTATCCTGTCTTCATTTTTATAACTATGGTCGAAAATATAGGCTTCATTTTTAAAATGATTGATCGCGATGATGTTCTGATAGACCGCGTAAAAAATGTCAGGAATATCCAGATCTTTTTCCTTTTTGGCGATATCGACTTTTTCAAAATAGGTAACCGCGTCATAAGCGATATAGCCGAAGATCCCATTGTTTATGAATTTGAAGGGAGATTCATCGGTTTCAAAATTTGAAGAAAACTGTTGAATGGCTTCAGGAACTGATGCATGCTCGCCTGGAGTAGAGACTTTTTTACTTCCGTCAGGAAAAGTTTCGGTTATTTCCCCATTTTCAAGCTTAAAAGAAGCGATGGGATTGCAACAGATGTACGAAAAACTATTGTCGCTGGCGTGATAGTCGCTACTTTCAAGAAGAAGGCTGTTGGGATAGCGATCGCGGAGTTTTAAATAAATGCTCACCGGCGTGGTAGTGTCGGCAAGGATCTTTTTGTATTTGGTGTTTAATTTGAACATTTTTAAGATGTCATTTTAAATGAAAAAAGGCTTGTCGTGAGACAAGCCTTAGATTTTTATATCAGGAATGGCAAATCAGCTCACGATTTCAGACGTAAGTTGTTCCACCACCAGTTATTTCTTTTTATTTCTAACATGCTTCAAATATAGAAACGTTTTCAATCTAATCAAACATTTTTCAAATAAAAAAATCCCGAAGGCAGGGCTCCGGGATTTTAAGCATTACAATTTCAGGTTAACATCAAGATCAAAATTATCGTAGATGGTTTTGTCCCCAAGGTTATCGAAAAAGCTTCCAGAACCGTATCTTACATTGTATTTAGAACGGTCTATAGTTAATTTAGTAGTCGCAGTGTTATCATCGTTCAGCTTAAGATCAAAGGTTACGGGATGTGTTTCTTCCTTAATGGTTAGATCTCCAACAATACCGTATACATTATTAGCTTTTTTGGCAGCGTTGGTGATCACCAGTTTGGCAGTAGGATATTTCTCAACCCCGAAGAAATCTTCAGATTTTAAATGCCCTTCCAGTTTTTGCCTGTATTCACCTTCAAGGTCGGTAACTTTAATTGAACTCATGTCCATAATGAATTCTCCGCCAACTATTTCATCATCTTCAAAAATAAAATGTCCTTTTTGAAGTTTGATGGTTCCGTTATGGGAGCCGGTTACTTTTTCACCGGTCCATTCTATGGTGCTTTCTTCAACTCTAACTTCTCTTTTTGTTGAAGTAAATGCTACAGTTGTTAATAGAATTACTGAGGCAATTCCGCCTTTTAAAAATTTGCTTTTCATAGTCGCTTTTTTTGAATTATATAAAATGAAACAGGTCTGCCCTGTTTTTTCTTACTTTCTCCTGATATTGAAGTAAATCGTCTTCACTTCGGTAGCCAATGGTGGCGATCACCGAAGAAGTCAGATTCATTTTATCCAATCCAAGGATTTCATCGAATAGTTTATTATCGAAACCTTCCATAGGGCAGGCATCGATTCTGAAGTTAGCTGTTGCAGATAATAAATTTCCCAAAGCTATATAGGTTTGTTTCGATGCCCAGATCTGTTGCTCTTCTGCACTCATTGCCAGAATGGTGTTTTTCAACATCTTTTCCATGCCTGCAAGATCTTCTCTTGATTTTTTCCGGGTTTTTGCAATATTATCGAGGTAATTATCGATATGCGATTCTTCAATTTTGCTGTAATTGGCAAAAACGATCAAATAGGAAGAATCGGTAATCTGGGACTGGTTCCATGCGGCAGTTCTTAGTTTCTCCCTTGTTTCCTGATCTTTAATAACGAATATTTCATAGGGTTGAAGACCATAAGAAGAAGCAGATAATTGCAAGCTTTCCAGGATTTTTTCAAAGTCTTTTTCCTGTACTTCCTTTGCAGTATTAAATTTCTTGGTGGCATAGCGCCAGTAAAGATTTTCAATATAGGCACTCTTGTTTTTAACTTCTAAGTTCATTGAGTTTTAGGTTTAGTGATTCTTTTTCTTTTTCATTTATTTTGTTCGCGAAGTCATTTTCGACCTCGTCGATCACAGCATCTATTTGAGACAGCAGGTCAAGACCCTTTTCGGTAATCCTGATCTCCACTTTTCGTCTGTTTGAAGGGCATACAATTCTTTCGCTTAGCCCTTTATCTACCAGTTTGTCTACTAATCTTGTCGTATTGCTCATCTTGCTTACCATTCTTTCCTGAATGGTGCAGAGGTTCGCCGGTTTTCCCTTCTGACCCCTGAGAATCCTTAAAACATTAAACTGCTGATTACTTACACCATAAGGCTTGAGGGCTTCAGCGATTTTTTCGCTTATATAGTTAGCCGTTACAATAAGGTTTAACACCAATTTTCTGGATTCGGGCAGTTTATCGCTTGTTTTAATATATTCTTCAATATTCATGTCAGTACAACAATTGTATATACAAATATAATATATACAAGAGTCATGTGTTTAAAAATTCTGTTAAATTTTATAGAGAGGAGGGAGGAGAAAAAAATCGGTTATCTTTACGGAGCAAACAACCATAAATTACTTAATACTATGAAAGATCTAAGCCAGGAAGAATGGCAAAAAAAGCTGCAAGAAGATGAAAAAGCCGTAATTCTTGACGTTCGTACTCAGGAAGAAGTTGACGAAGGTTACATTCCTGAAGCAAAGAATATCGATATTTATAAGGGCCAGGGTTTTATCAATGAAGTGGAAAAACTGGACAAATCAAAACATTATTATATTTATTGCCGCTCGGGAAAAAGAAGTGCTCAGGCCTGTTCCCTGTTAGACCAAATGGGTTTTGAAGAAACCTATAATTTATTAGGTGGTTTCTCTGAATGGGAAGGAGAAACAATTGAAGACTAAAGTTAGAAATTAATATTTTCCAAAGAGCCGCCTCTCAAAAGAGGCGGTTTTTTTTTTGAAAATTTGAAAGATAAAGTTAAAAAATTTGCATTTTATCTAATAAAACTTACATTTAAACGATCTATTAACTTTTTTTAACTAAAACTTTTCTAAAATGAAATTGAACTCGCTGAAAATGCTAGTGGTTGCTGTGTTTACATCCACTCTCATAGTTTCTTGTAGTCAGGAACCGACCGAAACGGTAGTCAATAAATCTACTCCGGCAGAAGCTATTTCCGATCCGGATATTATTCCTGGACAATATATTGTTGTTTTTAATACCAATGTAACAGGAAATGAAGCCAAGGCAATGGCAAATTATAGTAAATCACAAGAACTTGTGAAATCTAAGACGGCACTAATGATACAGGATGCCGGAATTAATGCTGAAATACTTTCTGTATACAGTAAAACCATCAATGGTGCGCTTTTAAAAATGGATGCTAAACAAGCTGATATGCTTAGCAAACGAAAAGAAGTTTCATATGTTGAAAAGGACAGGCTTGTTGTTTTAGCTCCTCCTTGTGGAACCCCTATGAATCCGTGTAGCGGAGGAGGTGGTGGAACAGGGGGAAGTTCCGGGCAACAGAAACCATATGGAATAACCCGTGTAAATGGTGGAGCTACCTACACGGGAAGCCATGTGGCATGGATTATAGATACTGGTATCGATTTAGATCACGAAGACCTGAATGTAGATGCGAGCAGAGGTTTCAATGCCTTTACCTCTGGAAGAGATTCTAAATCTTTAGATGATGGTAATGGTCACGGAACACATGTTTCCGGTACCATAGCAGCGATCGACAATGGAGTAGGTGTTGTGGGAGTTGCTGCCGGAGCTACTGTAATTCCTGTAAAAGTTCTGGATAGTCGAGGTAGCGGATCTTACTCAGGTGTGATTGCCGGTGTTGACTGGGTTGCTGGAAACGGGAATTCTGGAGACGTAGCTAACATGTCGCTAGGAGGACCTGTGTCAGATGCGCTTGACCAGGCGGTAAAAGATGCAGCTGCAACTGGGGTAAAATTTGCCCTTGCAGCAGGTAATGAAACCGATGATGCAAATAATCATTCTCCTGCCAGAGCTAACGGAACTAATATTTATACCATTTCTGCAATGGATAATAAGGATGTATACGCTTACTTTTCAAATTATGGAAATCCGCCAATTGATTACTGTGCTCCCGGAGTAAATATTCTGTCCTGCTGGAAAGATGGGGGGTATAATACCATTAGTGGTACTTCCATGGCTGCACCACATGCTGCCGGAGTGCTATTGTGGGGAAATCCGTCTTCAGATGGAACAGTAAGCGGGGACCCAGATGGAACTAAAAATGGAGGTGTAGGATATGCAGATCCTATAATTTATCACCAATAAAATCAGGAAAACAATCGTAAAAAGCACCATAATTTTTGGTGCTTTTTTATTGTCATATACTCAAAAGGCAATTTTTGCGTTAAAAACATAAGCGCGTCTCTTTTATTATTTTATTTAATTGATATATTTAACCCGAATAAAAGAGCTAGTTTCTATAATTATGAACAAATCTTACTATCTACTTATCGTTGGATTATTCCTTGTATCAATAACTCATGCCCAGGAGTTCAGTTTCGGAATAAAAGCAGGAGCGAATTATGTCATGGGTGGACAGATAACGGGGATAAGTTCTAATGGACTTTATTTCGACGGGACTGTTGAAGCCGATCCAAAAATTGGCTTTCACGGCGGAGCTTTCTTCGAATTAAGATATAAGAAATTCCTTCTTCGTCCCGAATTTATCTATAGTTCCATGGAAACTGAATTTCCTTTTCCTAAGGCAACCTCTGTTTATTCGGTGAGTAAAATTAGTGTTCCATTATTATTTGGATATAATATTTGGGGACCCATAGATATTTATGCCGGCCCTGCCTATCAAAATACTCTGGATTCTTCTTTGGAAGGCACCGAACCCCCAGACCAGGTAATAGTCGCTCAAAATACTCCACTCGCCGCCCAGGCGGGAATTAAAGCCAGATTGGGTAGATTGGAAATTGACCTGCGATATGACAGGTCTTTGGCAACCGCAGAATCTATGGATATAGATATCGTCAACAGCGATTATGGAATAAACCGTGCGCGTTTTGATGATACGCGCCTTAATCAGATTCTCCTAAGTCTTAGCTTGAAAATATTTGATAGTGAAGCGAATGGAGGCAGAAGGCGTGGCGGAGGCTGTTATTTCTAAAACTTCCTTTTACATAAAAATCAAAAGAGGCTGTTCGAAAGGACAGCCTCTTTTTTATCAATTGAAATGCTTTTTAGTTTAAAGCCCTGTTCTGTTTTTTCTTATTGATCATTAAAACAAAAGGTACACAGCACAAGAACAAAAGTCCCAGGTATAAGAAAATATCCATATAAGATAGAACGGTACTTTGTTTTAAAATACTCATATTCAAAACTTCGTGTGCCCTATCCAGGGCTTCATTTGCACTGAAACCTTTGCTCATGAACATTTGCTTTAAACCTTCGATTCGCTGCTGTACCTTAAAACTGATCCCGCTAATATTTGGAATTAGGTCCACCCGATGCTGTTGATTCAGCCGCGATATCATGGTAGTGATAATCGCAATTCCAAAGGAACCTCCTAACTGTCGCATCATACCGGTAAAGGCAGCGCCGTCGCCAATATCCTTTCCGTGTAAAGTGGAAAGGGATAAGGTGGTAATGGGCACAAACAACAGTCCAAGTCCCACACCCCGCACTACCAGCGGCCAAAACATCAGTTCAGAACCTGTGTCGGGAGTCATAAGGGTATACATCCATAAACTGTAAAGAAAGAAGATGGCGAAACCTGCTGCTGCAAGATATTTATGGGAAATTCCTCTTTCCAGTAATTTTCCGATGATCGGCATCATCAATCCCGTGGTAATCGAACTTGGTATCAATAGTAAACCGGCGTCTGTCGCCGTCCATCCCAGAATAGACTGTGTATAAATGGGAATTATAAAAGTAGATCCAAAAAGACCAAATCCTAAGATAAAAGTGAGAATGGTTCCAATACGCAGGTTTCCATCCCGAAGCACCCTCAGGTTCACAATAGGATGTTCATAAACCAGCTCCCTCCAAATGAAAAGAATAAATCCGAAAAGGGAAACCAGGCTTAGTGTAAGAATAAGCGAATCCTGGAACCAATCATCCTGCTGCCCGTGTTCCAGAACAAATTGTAAAGAACCAATGAAGGAGGCCAGTAAGATAATTCCCCACCAGTCCACCTGATAGGCTTTCAGTTTTTCTCCATACTTCGGACTACGCACAAAAGCAATCGTTAAAGCAGTGGCAATGATTCCGATAGGAATATTGATATAGAAAATATAAGGCCAGGAAAAATGGTCTACAATATAGCCTCCCAAAGGAGGACCAAGAGTAGGCCCTACAATAACTCCCATTCCGTAGATAGCCTGGGCCATACCTCTTTTTGCCACCGGATAACTTTCAGTAATGATCGTTTGAGCCGTTACCAGTAAGGCACCTCCTCCCATACCCTGGATAAATCTGAAAAGAACAAGCTCCCAAATGTTTGTCGCATTTCCGCAAAGGAAAGAAGCAACAGTAAAAAGGATAATCGACGCAGCAAAATAATTTCGCCGGCCAAATTGCTTGGAAAGCCAGCTTGTCATGGGGATAATGATCACATTGGCGATCGCATAAGCGGTGATCACCCAGGCGATATCAGTAAGAGTAGCACCAAGGCTTCCCCGCATATCATTAAGCGCAACATTTACAATGGTGGTGTCTATGATCTCAAGAAGAGCACACATGATTGCGGTAACTGTAATAATTACCCTTCTAAAACCATATTCTACCAGGCTGTTTTCTTCCTGCTGCATTTTATTAGTTTAAGTGTACGTCTACTTCTACGTTCATTCCTGAACGTAATTTCTTCAGTTTTTCAGGGTCATTAGACTTCGATAAATCAATTTTTACCGGCACTCTCTGGACGGTTTTCACGAAGTTTCCTGTTGCGTTGTCAGGGGGTAAAAGGGAAAATCTGGCACCGGTAGCCGGTGAAAACGCGCTAACTGTTCCTTCGAGTTCCATACCTGGGTAAGCATCCACATCAATTTCGACTTTTTGTCCGAGTTCCATTTTATCCAGCTGGGTTTCCTTGAAATTGGCAACCACCCATTTTTTATCGGTGTTCACCAGATAAAAAAGAGCCTGACCGGGCTGTACAAATTGTCCGGGCTGTATATCAACTTCTGAAAGTTGCCCGTCAATAGGAGCGGTCACCACGGTATAATCAAGATTTAATTGCGCAGCATCAACCGCTGCCTGCGCGCTTTTCAGATTCGCTTCGGCTACTGAGACCTGTTTTTCTGAAATTTCAGTTTGCGATTCAGCGGCATTCCTTTGGCTTGCAGAAGCTTTTTCCTGATTCTTTAAAATTTCAAGATTTTTTTCGGCCTGCTGTTTGGCAGCCAAAGCCTGCTCATATTGCTGCTCGGTAATGGAATGGTTTTTATATAGATTTTTAAATCTTTTATAATCATTTTCAGCACGCCATAATCCAATTTTGGCATTTTCTATACTTTGGGTGGCCGTGTTCACCTGGGCGTTTGAAGCCGCCGCGTTGGCCTGATAGGATCCTATACTTGCCTTCGCTACATTAAGTTGGCTTTCTGCCGCAGCAAGGCTTGCCATGGCTTTTTGTAGCTGCACATTATAATCGCGATCGTCGATAATAAAAAGCGTATCCCCTTTTTGCACTTTTTCATTATCCTCGACAAAAACCTTTTCAACATATCCACCTACATGAGGAATAATGGCACTCATGTTAGCTTCAATCTGTGCGTCATCAGTTTCTTCGTGTGAAAGTGAATGAAAATATTTGTACCCACCATAAATTAATCCGATACCCACCAGGGTCGAAATGATCATGATGAATTTCTTATTTGTTTTCTTTTTCTGTTCCATTTTTTTCTTAGTTTACTTAGTGAAAGAGTTGGTCAAATTTCCCTGAGCTCTCAACAGCTCATAGTATTTTTGGGTAATATCGGCTTTTGCATAGGCCAGGTTGATCTTCGTCTGAAGCTGTTCCACGTCGGCCTCTAAAAGATCATTGGTATCCATAAGCCCGTTATCATACTTGTCTTTTACAATTCGGTAATTTTCCACCGCCTGGGTTTCTGACTTTTTATAGACATCAAATTTTTCAAGCGCGAGCTGATAGTCCTTTTCGGCTTTTTTGATCTGAATTTTTATCTGGTCTGAAACCGATTCGATGCGATGCTGTAGTTCTTCGGCTTTACTTTTTGCAACATCTACTTCATGTTTGTTTTTGAAAAGGCTCGCAAAATTATACTTGATGCCTACACCAAAATTCATCGCATTAGATACCGTTAGCGCATTCTGAAGGTCCAGCGCAATGTACCCGGCTGAAAGGCCTATGGAAGGAAAATAATTTCCCTTTGCAACTTTCACGGCGCTTTCAGCAGCTTTCTCCTGATATTGCAGGGCTTCCAGATCACTGCGGCTGGCATCGGGACTCAAAACTGAAACAGGATTGACTACACCTATATTTTCTACTGTAATTTTGGTTTCTTCCGGAAGGCCGAGTAAGGTCACAAGTTGGAAATTCAGAATTTCAACATTTTTCTCAGCTTCTTTGAGGCTCAGTCGGGTATTGTCTTCCTGAAGCTGGGATTTTAACAGATCATTACGTGCCAAAATTCCATTATTCTCCATGGCTGTAAAATCTTTTACACGTCGTTGTGCGCTTTTAAGGCTTTCCTGCAGAAGATCGACCGCCCTGGTGGCTTTGTATAAATTCAAATAATTCTGAATGGTTTGCAAGGTGACCTTTTCCTGGTCGTTCCTGAAATTCGACTTAGCAGCCTCTAGACTGTTCTGACTGAGGTCAACAGAATTTTTCAGTTTAAATCCGGCAAAAAGAGGCAAATTAAGGTTCGCCTGGCCCAGCATTAACTGGTTTACTTTTGGGGATTCACCGGGTTGATCTGAACTATTATCAGAATTGCCGTTACCTGTGTTTATTTTCAAATTTACATCAGCATTCGTGAGATAAGCATATTGTCCTGAAATATCGAAATCGGGATAAATATTATCTTTCGTGACTTTAAGCTGACTGGCGGCGGTATTTACCTGCGATTCGGCTATTTTGATTTCCTGGCTGTGGGTCAGGGCCAGTTCTACTGCTTCCTGAAGGCTTAAATCTCTTTCCTGCGCGAAAATTGAAACTGTTGATAGCAGAATAAGTGATAAAATGAACTTAAATCTCATAAGTTAAAAGGGCTTTAATGGTGTTTTGAATGTGTGGCGTTATCACGTTAAAAATGTATTCCTCAAAAGAAGTTTCCGGATCCAGGCCGTGCATTGCCTGAAAAAAGCGTTTATTATAATAGAAGTTGAAATAGGTGCCTAAAATGGTAGGGCCGATCAACTGTATATTAATGTTTTTAGAAAACACTCCTTTTTCCTGGCCTTCTTTTACAAATCGCTCTATGAGGGAAAAATTTTCTTTTTTTCTTTCTATATAATTGGCAAAATCAAGCTTACGGCTGAGGTTTGAATATTCAAAATGAATGATCTTGTAGACTCTGCGGTTGCGGTGAATTCTTCTAATAATAAGTTCAACAATAGCGTCTACTTTTTCTAAATATCCCATTTCTTCTGAAAGCACCGATTCTATCTGGATGCGAAAATCGGAAGTGCGATAGAGCAGCAGTGCGGCAAGCAACTTTTCTTTAGAGCCGAAATAATAAGAAATCATGGCAACATTAATGTCGGCATGCCCGGCTATCTGCCTTACTGAAGTACCGTCAAATCCGTTTTCGGCAAACAGCTTTTCAGCCACTTCCAAAATCTGAATTTGTTTTTCGTTCAATTCCATAATTTTTCAAATGCGGCTGCAAAATTAAACAAATGTTTAAATTAAACGTTTGTTTAAATAAATTTTAACTTTTGTCAAGCTCCTTGCTTTTTATTTTCTGGAGAATCTATAGTGTAGGGATAATTTTCCCGAACGGAATTTCTTTTTTAGATGTAGAAAATGTTTTTCAAAGAAATGATAAGAAAAAAAGGAAATTAAAAAAGTGGTCACTAACATAGCTGCTACCGTTAAGGCTTTGGAATCAAAAATTTCAATTTTTTTATAAAATATGATCACAAATCCACTATAGACATAAAGGCCATAGGTAAATTTTCCCAAATATTCACTACACCTAAATAACCAATTTTTCTTAATGAAAAAAGATAATTTCCAACTAACAAAAATAAGGCTGACGAACCAACAGGATAGTGCAAGATTAAAAAGTGAGGGAATTTGAAATGAGATAAATACTAACGGAAAAAGGATTAAAAAGGCTGGCAGCCATAATTTTATACTGTTTCTTTTTTTAAAGAATAAATATCCCCCGGCCATGCCACAACTAAAATTTGCAAAGTGGTAAAAAACCGTTTTATAATCATTGGTTAAGAAAATTTGATCCAGAAAAATGTATGCTAAATAAAACGTAAGTAAGCCTCCAATTATCCATAACAGGTATTTTCTAAAAAATAGGCTTAAAATTAGAAATAGAAGATAAAATTGTTCTTCCACAGCAATAGACCAGAAAAATTTCAAGGGCATAAAAAAATCGCTTCGATCATAATTTCCTAGAAAAGTCCAGAATAAAAAAGGATGTTCAGGTAGGGTTACAGTCATTTTGAAAAGCCCAAGTATAACAGGAAGTAACAAAAAACTCAGACTGATAAGAAGGTAATAAAGCGGGAAAATCCGTAGTGCCCTTCTAATAAAAAAATTCCTTTGTGAAAAACCACCTGTCTTTTCAATTTCCTTTAAAGCGAGAAATGTCAACAGGAAACTTGATAAAACAAAAAAGAAGTCCACACCTAAAAAACCGAACGAAAAATAAGAGGCAGTATGAAATAAAAAGACAAAGAGGAAAGCCAGAAATCTTAAACTGTCAAGACCAGAAATCCGATTGATCTCATTTTTTGAGGATTTAAATTCCATTTAAATTTCATGCGAATATTGAAGTTAAAAGTAATTCTTTTGAAGCGAAAGAAAAAAGGGACAGTGATTACTATCCCTTTTTGGTTGATTAGTTTAAGGGTAGATTAAGAGATTTTTATACCCTTAAAACCAAAACTTTGGAAAAATAAAATTAAGCTTTCTCAAAATATTAGTATACGAGGGTTTTCCCTGAATTTTTAACTTATATGCTGTTTTAATGCGGAACCAGCCGGCATAGTTGGATAAAGTTCCTCGTAAGTCTTTAATTCCTTCCCGACCCTTTTATAAATAAGATTGCGATCCAATTCTTGTAAAGAAGAACATCCTGCCGCCGCAAAAAGTTCAAGAAAATCATTTAGAATTTCCTGGTGATAATTTCTGACCCTTTTCCATTTATCGGCTACCACAAGTCCTCTTCGCAGGCTGGCTTTGTTTGAGGTAATTCCTGTGGGACATTTATTGGTGTCACACCTTAAGGCCTGAATACAACCGAGAGCGAGCATCATTCCTCTTGCTGAATTACACACATCGGCTCCTATACAAAAAGCTTTAAAAACATCAAAAGCAGTGAAAATCTTTGTTGCTGTAAGAACCTTGATGTCTTTTTTAAGGTCATAAGCATTCAGCGTGTCCACGACAAAAACCAATGCTTTTTCCCAGGGCATACCCACATAATTGGAAAAATCTATTGGCGCTGCCCCTGTTCCGCCTTCTGATCCATCCACGGTTATGAAATCTGGTTTAATGCCGGTTTCAACCATTTTTTCGCAGATGTCAGTGAATTCTTTCCGACTGCCAATACAGAGTTTGAATCCTATAGGTTTACCGTCGGAGAGGTCTCTCATTTTCTTTATAAACTTCAGCAAACCTTCAGCGTCACTAAATTCTTTATGTCCCGGAGGTGAAAGAATTTTTGTATGCGGTTTCACACCCCTTATTTTGGCAATTTCTTCATTGTTCTTTGCCGCCGGAAGAACTCCGCCATGCCCGGGTTTTGCTCCCTGGGAAATTTTCAATTCGATCATTTTGACTTCGGGATAGGCTGCTTTTTCTTTAAAAAGCCCGGGATCAAATCTGCCATCATCGGTACGACAGCCAAAATAACCTGTTCCCACTTCGTAAACAAGATCACCTCCTTTTCGATGATAGGGTGAAATACCGCCTTCCCCGGTGTCGTGAAAGAAATTTCCGGCCCTGGCACCAAGATTAAGCGCTTCAACTGCGTTGCTGCTCAACGCTCCAAAACTCATTGCCGAGATATTAAAAAGGCTGGCGGAATATGGATGTTTGCAATCCGGTCCGCCAATTTGAACACGGGGCGGGGTATCCAGCTTTTCAGCAGGATAAATGCTGTGCTGCATCCATTTATAATTTTCCTCTTCAACATTCAATTCCGTACCAAAAGGATGCGTTTCATTTTGATGTTTCGCTCTTTCGTAAATGTAGCCACGGTGATTGCGATCTATTGGAGTTCCATCGGTATCATTTTCAACAAAATACTGATGAATTTCCGGCCCCAGCATTTCCAGAAGGTAGCGCATATGGCCAATGACGGGGAAATTTCTTAGAATAGTATGTTTTTTTTGGACAAGATCGTAAATACCAATTCCGAAAAGTAGAAGTGCCAGGGCGGAAAAACCGTATTTAGGCCAAATAATAATACAAATGATAACGCCGACAATAAAGAGGGCGATGAAGGTGAATTTTATAGCTTCTCTCATTAATTAAAGAACAATATTGAGTAATAGTTTCAGCAAGTTAATTCGAAAAGCTAGAAGTATAAAGTTTTACGAAAGCTTTCTTGGATATTTATTTTGGATAGACTTTCAATTTAAGCCGAGAAAAAAAGTTAATTAAAAACAAAATCTGGCCATTTTTCCACAGGCATAATTAACTTAATGGGGAAAATTTAAATACAGAATATGCATTACAAGAACAAAAAAATACTGATAACCGGTGCGGGATCGGGAATAGGAAAATCTATTTTGAAACAATTCGTAGATCGTGGCGCAACCAGTTTTGCCGTGGTGGGAAGAAAAAAGGAGCCCCTGGAAGAATTAAAAAAAGAATTTCCGGGTGCTAATTTCACCATTATTACGGGTGATGTTTCTAAAAAGGTAGATCTTGATAAGATCGTCAGGCTTGTTGAAGAATCGATGGGTGGCCTGGATATCCTGGTAAATAATGCAGGTGTGGTGAGCGCAGGTTTACTGCAGGACATCAGTGATGAAGATATTATCAATCAAATAAACATCAATCTCACTGGTTTGATCTTGCTTACCAAAAAGAGTTTGGCGTTGCTTAAAAAAAGCAAAGAAGGCGCAATAATAAATATTTCTTCCGGATTGGGTTATATAGGAATGCCATTTTACAGTGTGTATGCTGCCACCAAGGCTGCAGTAAGGCAATTTTCAGATTCTTTGCGACGCGAATTACTTGATTATCCGCTTCATATTATGACCGTTTATCCAACTACGACCGATACCAATATGATGAAAAATGCCAAAGTAGGTGAGATGGATACCCCTGAAGAGGTTGCAGAAGCAACTTTAAAAGGAATGGAGGAAAATGAGATTAACGTAATCCTTGGCGGAGAGCAACGAAAAAAACAAATAGAGCTCAATTTTAATGATCCTAAAAAGATGGATGAATTGTCAAAACAGAATTACGAAAGCATGAGAGAACGCACGGAAAATCATCGATCGATGTGAGAAAATTTTGTGGAAGAAAAACCATTAAAGATGAAAAAAGATACGATAACCGTAAATATAAAAGTAAACCGTCCTGTTGAAAAGGTTTGGGAGTGTTGGACGCAGCCCGAACACATAAAAAGCTGGAATAATGCCAGTGATAACTGGGTCACTCCCAGTGCCACTAATGATTTAAAGGAAGGCGGAAAATTTGTTTACCGAATGGAAGCCAAAGATGGAAGTGCTGCCTTTGATTTTCAGGGAACGTATAAAAAAGTGATCTACCCGAAATTTCTGAAATACATTCTTGACGATATGCGCGAGGTAGAAATAAAATTTGAGGAGAAAGGAGATGCAACCTTAATTGAAGAAACTTTTGAAACAGAAAAAATGAATTCGGCTAAAATGCAGAAAAATGGCTGGCAGGTGATTCTTGATAATTTCAAAAAATATGTAGAATCAGAAGTTTGATTATAAATTCTTTTTTTAAAAAAATAAAAAGCGGCGAGTCCTGGCTCACCGCTTTGAATAATTATTTACAATCTGAAGAGAATTTTACTTTTCAGAATCGATCTGGCAATTTCCCGAAGCACACCCAAACGAGAACAATCCCATAAAACCAACATAGGCTCCCAGTAAAATTCCCCACCACTGCTCATTTAAAGCAGATTGAATAATAACCGCGATCCCGAGACCGAGATAGATTACGCGAAGCCAGGTCCAGTTTTTTAGAAGTCGCTCTTTCATTGTATTTTGTTTTTAAGACTGGTCCAGCCGCCGCCATTATATACGTTTTGGTAGCCGCGGGATTTGAGGATCTGTTTTGCTGAAGCACTTCTCATGCCCGAAGCACAACAGGTGATGATGCTTTGGTTCCTGTTTTTTAATTTGTTCAGGTTTCCTGAGAGGCTATCCAGCGGAATGTTTTTCGAGCCCTTAATATGCCCGGAAGCAAATTCCTGTTTTGTGCGTACATCCACGATCACAGCCCCGTTCTTTACCAGTTGAGAATAATCTGTACCTTCTCCGAATAATTTCTTTAAAAATTTAAACATACCTAAGCCGATTTGGATTGATGAAAATTTACGGTTAACCAGGAGCCGGCATTAACACATTCAATGTTTTTGAGGCCGAGATAATTCTTAGCCTGTTCACTTCTCATTCCCGAAGCGCAACATAGAATAAGTGGCGATTCCATAGCTTCCAATTCATCTATTCTCAAAGGTATTTCATTCAAAGGAATATTTTGGGATCCTGCAACGTGGCCTCCGTTAAATTCAGCTGGAGTACGCACATCAACCACAGTACCTTTATTTTCTTTAATAAGTTCTTCAATATTCATTTCTTCATTTTCTAATTAAAACGAAGCAAAAATAAAACAGGAAAAAAGCTCTTACAGTGACTTTTGTTACAAAGATGATTTTTTAGACTAAAGGACGAAACTACTTAGGTTTTAATTCAGAAAGGAAAATGACAATTCCCCCAGAAGATGCCTTAACAATCATTTAGCATGTGGCGCTGAAATACTTTTAATAAAATAAGTAATTTGAAATTATTAAAAGAATCATTGAACCGGATATGAAAAAGAAGGGAAATAAAAGGATACATAATCCTTTGAAAATTCCTTTTTCGGGATGGAAAGAAATTTTACTTGAAGTAAAAAATGAAATTGGTGCCGATTATGTGGGATTGATTTCAGGTGTTGCTTTTTATGCTTTTCTGGCGATTTTCCCGGCGATCATGGCCTTGATCTCTATCTATGGCCTTACCACCGATCCTCATGAGATAGAACAGCAACTTAGGCAAATATCTTCTATGATGCCGGAAGAAGCCTTTCAAATTCTTCAGCGAAGAATCGAAAATTTCATCCAAACCTATTCAAGTTCTTTAGGAGTGAGTACGATTATCGGTTTGATATTTAGTATCTGGAGTGCCAATAAAGGAACAAAATCACTTTTTAAAGGAATAGATATTGCCTATGATACCGTTAACGACCGGGGTTTTTTCAGGCAGGTGCTGCTGGCTTTTATCTTCACCCTCTTCGGAACCGTTTTATTGGCTTTAAGCCTTGCACTGATCGTAGGATTTCCTGCAATGATAAGCCATCTTAATTTACCTTCAAATATTGAAAATTTGATATCATGGATGCGCTGGCCCGTACTTGCGCTAATAGTCACTTTTTTTCTATGCCTGGTCTATCAGCATGCTCCTTACCGGCCCCGGCCAAAATTCAGATGGGTGGTTTTCGGAGCTCTTTTTTCAACCATTATCTGGCTGCTGGCCTCCTGGGGATTTTCCTTTTATGTTAGTCATTTTGGCAGCTATGGAGAAATTTACGGCTCGGTTTCGGCCGTGGTGGTTATGCTGCTTTGGCTTTATATTACCAGTTTTATTATTATTCTTGGTGCCGAGATAAATTCTGAAATAGTTGATTATGTAGATGGTGATCCAGATCGTGAAGCTTCTTATAAAACCAGGAAAAATAAGGAAGAGCTTCAGGATTTACGCTGAAATTTTGATAGAATCAAGACTGCTTTTTAAATCTTATTAATTCGTCAAATGGCGATAACTATTCTGAAATAATACACTTCTTCTGAAGATTTAAATTCAAATTACTATCATTCCTGATTGACTACATTTAAATCTTTATTTAAATGGAGCACCTGGTCTGATTTCAATTCAATTTCCCTTTCCAGACCTCTGTATTTCAAATTTATTTTTTTATCAGTTTCTGAAGCCAGAGTTAGTAAATCAAGTTCGGCATTTTTCCAGGAGATATCTACTCTAATATTACCACGGGCTTTTAGACCGTTTATCTCACCATTTGTCCATTCTTTTGGCAAGGCGGGAAGTATTCTTAAAAATCCCTCGTGTGATTGTAACAGCATTTCGGCAAGGCCGGCAGTGAAGCCAAAATTACCATCAATTTGAAAGGGAGGATGTATATCCAGCAAATTTGGATAAATAGAATGTTCCTTAAATATCTGGATGTGTTTATAGCAGGCTTCCGGATCCTGAAGACGGGCATAGAAATTTATAATCCAGGCCCGGCTCCAGCCCGGTCCGGCTCCTCCGTGATCCAGCCGGTATTCAATAGTTTTTCTGGCAGCCTCAAATAGCTCCGGATTTTCCATGCTAATGGCATTACCAGGATAGAGTGCATAGAGATGGGAGATGTGACGATGTCCCTTTTCAGGCTCTTTATATTCCCGGTCCCATTCCATTATCCTGCCATCAGATGCTATTTTAATTCCTGGATGAAGACGCTTTAATTTTTGTGATATTTCCTGTGTAAAATCATTTGATATTCCTAGAATACTGGCAGCTGATAGTGTATTCTGAAAAACTTCCGCAATGATCTGGTGGCCCATGGCATTTCCTCTGGACACCGCGGCACTTTTACCATCCGGCGCGATATATGAATTTTCAGGAGAAGTTTCGGGATAAGATATTAAGGTAGAATCTCTTTCATCTTCCGTAAGCCAGTCCGCATAAAATTCTGCATAGGCTTTCAAAGCAGGATAAGCTCTTTCGCGCAGAAAAACCGTGTCCTGCGTAAATTGAAAATGATCCCAATACTGTCTTACAATCCAGCCTCCACCATGTATCCATGAGCCCCAATAAGGTTTTTCGGCCCTCATCCATGGTGCAGCCCAGAGATCTGTTGCCTGGTGAGCTACCGCGCCATTCATTCCGTATTGTTCCTGTGCAAGCTTCTTTCCTCTTACTGTTAACCTGTCAAGGAAATCGAAAAGAGGTTCGTGCATTTCGCTCAGGTTTGTTGGACCGGCGGGCCAGTAATTCATCTGCAGGTTGATATTCAAATGGTAATCAGCGTTCCAGGGAGCTTCAATATGTTCATTCCAAATACCCTGCAGATTGGCAGGATTGGTGCCGGGACGGGAACTGGAGATTAACAAATAGCGTCCATACTGGAATAATTTCGCCGTAAGATCTGGATCCTGCGTCCCTTCTTTAACAAGTTTTAATCGTTGTTTAGTGGAAAGGGTATCCAGTTCGTGACCTCCCAGATCCAAAGAAACCCGGTTGAAATATTTTTGATACTCTTTTAGATGGCGGGAAAGTATTTCTGTGTAATTTTTATTTTCTAAACTTTGAAGTGTTTTTTGGTTTTGGGCTGCGAAATCCTTGTGATAAAAAGAAGTGTTACATACAATGTAAATGACTGCTTCGTGTACATTCTGAAAACTTAAGGAGTCTTTTCCGGCTTCCATGCTACCCTGTTCGACTTTAGCTTTTAAAATGGTTTCAAACTTTACCCCATGGTCAATAATGAAAGGTTTTGAACCTTTGGCTCCTCCGAATTGCGTTACCATTCCATTCATTTTAAGGAGATTATTCTGAGAAGAAGAAACAGAAACGGTAGGGTGGCCATGATCATCAGGACGGCTTATTTTAAGACTGAAATCTATTCCCTGAGGTAAATCTGTAGCGATTTTCACAACCAGAACCTCATCGGGAGCAGAAGCAAAAACCTCTTGCGAAACCGTATGGCCATTAATTTTCCAGGATGACCTTGCAATCCCCGTGCTTATATCCAGACTGCGCCGGTAATCACTAATATCATTGTTCTTGTAATTTATAAAAAGATCACCCATGGTCTGGTGTGATCTCGTTACTCCTTTATACGAGAATTTTTCTACAATCAAACTGTCGGCAAGATGTACCCTGCCCTCTCTAATTAATTCTCTTATCTGAGCCAGGTCTTTTGGAGTCCCCTTACTATTTCCCCATTCCGGTCCACCCGGCCACATGGAATCTTCATTCAACTGAATTCGCTCATTTACTGGATCTCCAAAAACCATAGCGCCAAGTCTTCCATTCCCAACAGGAAGTGCATTATCCCAGTTTTCAGCGGGAGATTCATACCACAATAGATCCTTTTTGGAATTTGGCTGCTGACCGAAACCTGTAAAAAAGTTCAGTACAAAATATAGAACTAAAAATATCGGGTATTTCATAATTTCGATATTGTAAAGATCAGGGGCACTGATAAACAGGCCCTGATCTTTTCATGATTTAGTAATATACCCTGAATCAGGATTTTTTATTTAATTTCTATTGAAGTTTTTAAAAGAATATTTCTTGAAGAATTACCTACTTTAAGCAGGTAGGTACCCGGTTCTATTTTCCATGAGTTGGTATCTTCATCAAAATAGGCCAGTTCTTTCACCGGGATATCTATGGTAACTGTTTTCCTGTCGCCGGCCGGAACCATTATTTTTGCAAAGCCTTTCAGCTCCTGGTTAGCCCGTTCTATTTTTGAATTTTCTTTGGAAACATATACCTGAACCACTTCCTTTCCAGCCATTTTCCCGGTATTTTCTACATCAACATTCAGCCTTATTACGTCTTCTGGAGAAAAAACATCTTCTTTATTGACAGTCAGGTCCCGAAAATTAAAATGGGTATAAGAAAGGCCATATCCAAAAGGATATAATGGCTCAATGTTCTTTGTATCAAACCATCGATAGCCGGTTAAAATCCCTTCTTTGTAATTAACCGATTCATCACCGGGGAAACTGTGAGTGGCATGAGCCGGTGAATCTTCCAGGTTTTTAGGCATTGTCCAGGGAAGTTTGCCTGACGGATTTACTTTTCCTAAAAGAATATCTGCAAGGGCGTTTCCACCTTCCGAACCATTAAACCAGCTCCATACAATGGTTGAGGTCTGATCATTTATCTTTTGTAAATCGAAAGGTCCTCCCGCTATCATTACCACTATGGTATTCGGATTGGCCTCCAGGACTTTTTGAATAAGTTCTCCCTGGCCAAATGGCAGATGAAGATCTTTTCTATCGGCGGCTTCAGATTCATAATCACGGTTAGATCCCGCAAATATGATAGCGACATCTGATTCTTTTGCGGTTTTTACTGCCTCATCGATCATTTTGGAATTAGGAGTGTCCAGCGTTTCTCTTCCATAGCTTTGGCCGTTTTTAGAGGGAAGATATTTTTCTTCATAGCCCTGGGAATATTTAACCGATATCGCTGCAGGTAATTTTTCTTTCAGGGCCTGTAACGGAGTTACTTCATTCTTTGTTTTTACGCCTGCACCAAAACCACCCTGAGCAAATTTCCTGTCAGCATTATTACCAATAATGGCGACACTTTTAATATTGGTCAAATTTAATGGTAAGAGGTCTTCAGAATTTTTAAGAAGAATAACAGATTCTGAAGCGATATTGTAAGCATCTTTAAGATGAGCTTCTGTATTTCGGCTTCCTTTTGCTCTATTTGTTGAATCAATACTATGGATGTTATACATCACTCTTAGTACACGCCTCACATGGTCGTTTACTTCTTCTTCAGAAATTTTGCCCGCTTTTACCGAATCTATAAGGGGCTGGGCAAAATAATATTCATTAAACGGTTTATTGGTGCCCATTTCAACATCAGCGCCATTTTTAAGTGCCTTTACAGTACTGTGTACAGCATCCCAATCTGAAATCACGATTCCTTTGAAATCCCATTCTCCTTTTAGTATTTCTTCCAGCATATATTCATTTTCGTTTAAATAATCGCCGCGGAATTTGTTGTAGGCAGCCATTACGCTATAAGCATGGCCTTGTTCTACTGCAGCTTTAAAAGCAGGAAGATATATCTCACGCAGGGTTCTTTCGTCCATTTGCACATCCACACTGCCACGGTTAGTCTCCTGGTTATTAACCGCAAAATGTTTGATACAGGCGGCGACATCATTTTCCTGAACGCCTTTAACATAAGGTACAACCAGTTTTTTATTCAGAAATGGGTCTTCAGTAAAATATTCAAAGGTACGGCCGCCCAGGGGAGTCCTGATAATATTAAAGGCCGGAGCGAGCAGGACATCTTTATTTCGGTCCCTGGCTTCCGCTCCAATACTATTTCCGAAGGTGTGTGCCATTTCGGGGTTCCAGGTAGCCGAAAGACCTCCGCCAGCAGGATAAAAAGTAGCAAAGTCATTTTCTAATCCCAGCGGCGCCCAGGATTCCCGATGAAGTTCTTCCCTAATTCCAAGAGGGCCATCGGTCATTTTAAGCTCCGGAATACCTAATCTTTCAACTCCTGCCGTGGTAAACATGCTGTTTCCATGGAGCATTCCTGCTTTCTCCTCCAGGGTCATTTTAGCGATCAGGCTGTCTATTTGCTTCTCATATTTCATGCTAAGCGGGTCTCCCTCAAAGGGATACTGGGGATCAGCGATAGCCATGGTGCCGGTATTTTTATTTTCATTACATGCTCCCAGGGCAAGTAAAATAAAGGCAACAGCAAGAGAGGTTATTTTATTTTTCATTGGTTTGGTTTTAATTACGGATATTAATTTTTTTTGTCAGAGCTATTTTATCAGAAGCACCTCCTACCTGAATTTCTATTTGATCATTTTCCAAAACAAACTCCTGTTTTTCTTTGTTCCAGTATTCAAGATCACCGGCTTTCAGAGGGAGTTTTATGGTTTTGGTTTCACCCGCTTTTATTGGCACGCGTTTAAAACCCTTAAGCTCTTTAGCAGGCCGTTTCACTGATGAATTTAGATGTTTTATATAAAGTTGAACCACTTCTTCTCCATTTCTTTTGCCGGTATTGGTAACTTCTACACTAAGGGTTGCGGTCTCTCCTTTTTTCAAATTCTCTGTACTTATTTTGAGATTGTCATACGAGAAATCAGTATAACTTAAACCGTGACCGAAGGCATAAAGAGGTTTTCCTTCAAAATACATATAAGTGCGGCCGTCACGGATGTTATAATCCATCAAAGGCGGAAGATCTGTGATCTTTTTAACCCAGGTTTGGGTAAGCCTTCCGGCAGGATTGTAATCTCCAAAAAGAACATCGACGAGTCCATTTCCCAGTTCCTGACTATTTTGAGCCATGTGCAAAATTGCGGGGACGTGTTCTTGAGTCCAATTAATGGCATACGGAAAACTGCTGATCAAAGCGACAATGGTTTTCGGATTTGCCTGATAAACAACTTTTACCAGATCTTCATATTCCGATTTCAAGGATTGTCGGTCTACCGATTCTTTTCCTTCACTCGGGAGTGGACATTTAGCCCATCCTGCATCACAGGTGGGGTGATTTCCAATTAAAACCAAAGCGATATCGGCTTTTTTGGCAATTTCGGCGGCTTTGCCATCAGCATTATTCTTCGCGTATAAAATTTCTGTTTTGTCACCAATTCTTTCTTTTAAAGCATCAAGCGGAGTTATACGATAGGGAGGAGTTCCGCTGTACCAGTCCAGTAAAACCTCATCTGCCCGGGGCCCGATGACCGCAATGCTTTGAAGTTTATTTTTATCAAGGGGAAGAATATTATTTTCATTTTTCAATAAAACAATAGATTTTCTGGTAGCTTCCCTTGCCAGCTCTTTATGAGCTTTCGTTTGCCATGGATCGATAGTGTCGCCGGCAGTCCCAATTTTGGCATAGGGATTATTTTTAGCAGGATCCAGCATTCCCAGTTTGATCATTACCCGGTAATTTCCCCGGAGGACATTATCCAGATCAGTTTCAGAAATATATCCTTTTGCCAGAGCGCCATATACCGCCTCTTTATACTGGTCAAGAAACTGGTTGATCCCGGCGTGAATCGCCGCCGCAGCTCCCTCATATTTGGTTTTATAATATTTGTGATCTGAAAGCAACAATCTGAAAGCCCCGCCATCTGTACAAATTATTCCATTTTGGCCCCATTCATCTCGGGTAATTTCTTTTAACATAGGATGGACCATCGCCGGAATGCCGTTCACTTTATTATAAGCTGCCATATAAGCACGGCTTCCACCTTCTTTTACACCCATTCTGAAGGGAACGGAGTAATATTCCCGCCAAAGTCGCTCGTCGAAATCAGAAGAAGTATAGGTTCGGCCATCTTCATTAGAATTTGCCAAAAAGTGTTTCATCAGGGAGGCAGTTCGCCAGTAATTTTTGTCATCGCCCTGAAGTCCTTTAATAAAGGCTACCGCCATTTTACCGGTAAGAAATGGATCTTCTCCATAACTTTCTTCTGTACGCCCCCATCGTGGATCACGTGCTAAATCGGCGTTCGGGGCCCTAACCACCAATCCGCCTCTATTGTATTTTTGAAAAATATATCTTGTTTCTACAGCTTCGGCTTCGGCTATTTTTTGCAGGAGCCCGGTATCCCATGTTTCTCCAAGTCCGTATGCCTGTGGGAAGGTGGTGGTGGGAATATGATCTTTTCCACCCCAGTCTGCAGGTCCGCCCTGTGCCAGACCGTGTAATCCCTCGACGTGCCCCGTACCTTTCACTCCTAATCGCGGAATGGAAGGATCTGTACTTAAAGCCTCCACTTTTTCTTCCAGTGTCATCAAGGAAAGTAAATTATCGATACGCTTTTCGGTATCCAGTTTTGGGTTCTGGAAAGGAAATTCATAATTCTCCTGAGCACTTATAGGTAAGATGTTCAAGAGGATAATGAGACAAGATATTTTACTGCAAAATTTCATATCAAAGAAGTACTTTATTAGAGATTTTTGAACCTGATTTTTCCTCTGCCATTTGTTCCTAATGTAATTCGAGAGGATTGGTTTCACCTTTTTTGTCCTCTGAAAAACTTCTATCAGTTTCAGATTTTTTCATCTTCAGGCTGAAATAAGTTCAGCCTGAAGATGAATAGCAATTAATTCTGCATTTCTATTTTAAAATTTGTTTTTCCTTTTAAGGGATTTTGTTCCAGCTCAAAATTGTTTCTTTTCCTGGTAAGTTTAAGAGTTTGGAGGGCATCGCCTTCAGGAAGATAAACTTTTCCTGAAGCAGAATTGGTGCCTTCGGCAGCATATACTTTTAATTCAAGTTTGCTCCAATCCATATCCGGCGTTGACTGTGCGAGTTTGATGTGCGGGATAACCGTACCATTCCTTACCAAAGCGATAATTGGAATTTCTCCGGCTTTGATCTTATACCATCCGCTTTCGTAAACTTTATGAGTTTGGTAGTCTATCCACTGTCCTTCGGGGAGATAAACATCCCTTTCAGTAACATCTTCAAAAAGTGGCGCGACCAGCATACTGGAGCCCAAAAGATATTCATCATCAATCAACCATGAGCCGGCATCATTCGGAAATTCCACAAAAAGCGCGCGCATCATTGGGAGGCCTTTTTCTGAGCTTTCTTTGGCCTGCGCATAGATATAGGGCATCAGTTGGTAACGCATATTATCGGCTTTTCTGAAATCTTTCAGGAAGCTGTCGCTGTAAAGCCATGGTTCTGTAGGCGGTGCCCCGTGACTTCTAACATGGGATGAAAGCATTCCAAAAGGGGTCCATCTTCGGTATAGATTTTCGGGAGATTTGGTAACAAAACCTCCCACGTCATGACTCCAGAAACTGAATCCGCTGAGTCCAAGAGAAAGTCCGCCGCGAAGAGTAGCCAGCATCGCCGAATTTGTAGTAGCGGCATCGCCTCCCCAGTGCAGGGGATATCGCTGACTGCCGGCCCAGGTACTTCTTGCCCAGATCAGGGTATATCCTTTTTCCTGTTTTGTGATTTCAGCTACTGCTTTATTGTAGCGCAGCGGGTAAAGATTGTGCTCATAAAAACCGGTACGGCCGGAATGATAGATTCCGTTAGCGGGAGCAGCTTCACCAAAATCTACTTTAAAAACGCTTACGCCAAGATCGAACAGGTTTTTCAGTTTGTTCTGGTACCAGGTAATGGTTTCAGGATTAGAGAAATCAAGTACTGCATCTTCATAAGGAATATTGCCTTTTCGATCTTTTACTGCAAGTTCCTTTTCAACAATTTCATTAAATAAGGTGTTTTTTGGGGTGAAGTAGGGAAGTTGCCATAGACTCACATGAAATCCCTGTTCTTTCAAATCTGAAAGCATTTTTTCAGCATTATCGAACCGGTCTGCGGCAAATTGGTAATTATTTCTCCAGTCCACATCAAACCAGCCTGTATCAAAATGGATCACGTCACTCGGAATTTTATATTTTCTGAGATTATCAGCGACTTCACGACCTTCTTTTTCAGAAAAATAGGTAATACGGCTCATCCAGAACCCGAACGACCAAAGCGGTGGCATGGCAGCTTTCCCTGTAAGATTGGTATATTCATCTAAAATATCTTTAGGCTCGCCTATAAAAATGAATAGATCGGCAACATCATCGCCAAGCATTATTTTATTGGCAGCACTAAAATATTTTCCGAAATCTATAGAAATAGGAGAGGAAGTATGCATAAAAACACCATAGCCGCGACTGCTCATATAAAACGGAATAGGCTTATACATAGTTTCATTTTGTACGCCATTGGCATCATCGGTCCATAAAATAACCTTCTGTCCGCGTTTATTGAATTGAGTAAAAGATTCCCCGCAGCCAAATATTTTTTCTCCGGGCTCCAGGCTAAAAACAGGTGCCATGCTTGTGGAGTAATCACTGTTTCTTCGCACATAAGAAAATGGCAAAACCGGGGTGTAAGTATTAGAAACATCAGAACTATGCAAAGTACTGGTAAGTAACTTTCCATTTTCATCATAAATTTTTACATGCCAGGGTTTGGTTTGAATTTCTACGGAGCCATGTGCGCTGGTATATTTATAGCCGCCCTCAATTTTTGAAGATTTCCAGGCTTCCGGATGGTTTGGTGCCTTGCCGTCAACGAGCATTAGCGATTCTTCCTGCTTATGAAATTGTGGGCCGGAAGCCATTTTTATGCGAATGGTACGATCTGAAACAAACTGAATTTCGAAAGGTAGCTCAGGTGATGCTTCATATTCGGTGGTAGGAAATTCATTTGCTTTAGCGGGAACTGGTCGCATTAGCATGTTATTAAAAGCCTGGCGGGTTTCGTAATTATTGCGCTGGTATTTAATCGTTCCTTTTCCGGTTGAAGGATCAAAACCGATAAGTTCATCGGCAAAATAGAAGGTATTTGAATAATCTTCAAAATCTTTACTCATATCGGGCGGCGCATTCAGGACTTCAGCATTTTGAATTTGCGCCTGTAGTGAAGCAATTCCGAAAAAAAGAAGTGCCAGAAAGACCGTTTTGGAGGAAAATATTTTATTCATATTGGGTAATTAAATAATTCACTTTAAATTAATTCTTCTATATTTTATAGTTTCAGTTATAGCTCATTTTCCATTTCTATTTTTATCGTTGCAGCGGCTAATTTATCAGAAGAAGCTATAAGTTCAAGATCGCCGGGATTTTCTGAAGCCTTTATTACTACCAGGCATTTTCCGTTCATCGCTTTATGTTGTGTGCCTTTAAAAGATTCGTGATTTACGGGATCTCCGCTGGCAACGCCAACGATTTCTCCATCGCCTTTCAGGCTGAATTTTATAAGATCATCAGCCCGGGGAGCAAGAGTGCCGTCTTTATCGGTAATAGTCACGGTAACAAAACAGAGGTCCTTGCCATCGGCTTTTATCTTTTCACGGTCTGCTTTAAGATTTAACTTTGCAGGTTGCCCGGCTGTTTTAATTTCGGTTTCTTTTACAACACTTCCATTTTTCCTCGAAATTGCCTTCAGGGTACCGGCTTCAAAAGGGAATCGCCACATCACGTGCAGATCATCGCCTTGTTTTCTTTTGGTGCCCATTGATTTTCCATTCAGAAATAATTCAACTTCATCGGCATTATTATAATAGGCCCATACATCTACGGTTTGCCCTTTTTCCCAGTTCCAGTGAGGTAGCAGGTGTAGCACATTTTCATGGGTCCACTCACTTTTGTACATATAATAGACATCTTTAGGAAAGCCTGCCAGGTCTATAATTCCAAAATATGAACTTCTGGAGGGCCAGATATAGGGTGTAGGTTCACCTATATAATCGAATCCGGTCCAGATAAAAAAACCAGAAAGATAATCATGTTTTTTGATCACTTTCCAGGTCGCTTCGTGAGTTGAGCCCCAGGGTGTTCTTACCTGGTCAAAAGCCGAAATAGTATTATCAGGATTTCCTTCGGTAAAAATCTTATCCCAGCTTACCGGCCATATTTTAAAGGTATCTGAAGGAAATTCATAATAGCCCCTTGTTTCTAATGCCGAGGTGGTCTCGGTGGCAATGAAGGGCGTGTTGGGGAAAACTTCAGGATGTTGAGTATAAGTTTCATGGGCATAATTGTAGCCGATGATATCCAGGGCACCAGAATAGGCAATTTTGTTCCCTTCGTTAGGCGGATTCATAGCGGCTGTTACGGGACGGGTTGGATCTAACTTATGAGTAAAATCTGCCAGTTCCCGGGCGATCTCCGCACCGCGTTCATTCCATTGTTCAATAATTTCATTGCCGATACTCCACACAAAAACACTGGGATGATTGCGATCCCTTAAAATTTGATCTTTTAGGTCTTCTTCATGCCACTTTTCCCAGTTTTTACTGTAATCATAAGCTGTTTTAGACTCTTCCCACATATCAAAAGCTTCGTCCATGACGATAAATCCCATTTTGTCACAGAGTTCTAAAAGTTCGGGAGCCGGCGGATTGTGCGAAGTCCTTATACCGTTGGTTCCCATTTCTTTCAAAATTTCAAGTTGTCTTTCAATCGCGCGCCTGTTAACTGCCGTACCTAATGGTCCCAGGTCATGGTGCAGACAAACGCCTTTGATTTTTACTCGTTCACCATTAAGAATGAAACCTTTTTCAGTGTCAAAATGGAAATCCCTTATTCCAAAATTCGTTTCGTAGCTGTCAAGTAATTGTCCGTCTACCATAATTTTGGTTACGGCTTTATATAGCTGCGGATTTTCTACCGACCATAGGTTGGGATCTATAATAGTTGCTTTCTGAGTGATCTTCTTTTCGGAATTCGCTTCAATTTTAACTTCTTCGGAAGTTGAAGTTATCTCCTCTCCCTCGTATAAAATAGAGGTCTTTATTTTCGCAATTTTAGATTGCGAATAAGCGTTGGCGATATTTATTTCGAGTTTAACCGAAGCAGTTTCTTTGCTGACATTAGGAGTTGAAATAAAAGTTCCCCACTGCGGAATATGAAGTTTGTTGGTGGTGATTAACCATACATTCCGGTAAATTCCCGATCCGGAATACCAACGCGAATTAGGCTGGCTGGAATTATCAACTTTTACCAGCATTACATTTTCTTTCTTCCCATAGTTTAGATAAGGAGTAAGCAAATAGTCAAAACCAATATATCCATTTGGACGTTTGCCTAAATAATGACCATTTATCCAGACTTCGCTGTTTTCATATACGCCGTCAAAACTTACGAAGCTAAGCCTGGAACTATCTTCGGCTTTTACTGAAAATGTTTTTCGGTACCAACCCAGGCCACCGGGCAATGCACCTCCTCCCACGCCGGCGGGATTGTTTTTATTGAATTCTCCTTCAATACTCCAATCATGTGGTAAATCTATATTTCTCCACTTTGTATCTTCTGAAACAGTATCCTGATGTTGGAGGGAATCGTTTAGGTGGAATTCCCAACCCGAATTAAACGAGACTTTTCGGTTCTTGAAATCTCTATTTTCAGAGTTTTGTTCACAGGAAAAGACAAGGATACTTAGAAAAAGTAAGAGATAAATTTTAAATCGCATCGGCTAAATTTTAAGCTGGGGAAGTCAGAGGTGGCCGGTATGTTTTTATTAAAAAATGTATTTTATACAAATATAGTTAATAGATATATCTAAGGCCGAAAATATTTCTTTTAAAAATACCCTCTTTTTGCTTTATATCAGTACAGAAAAAAAGATCCTTTTAAATTTTTGCCGATAGAAAACAGTAGTAAAGTTACCTCTTTAGCAGATCAGGCAGGCAAACCCAGAATCCTATAAATTTTTACGGAAAGAGTAGTTTGTAAAATTGAAGAAAAGGCCTTTTTATTGAAACTTTTCACCTTGGGGACGGGCAGAAAAAGTTAAAATTTTAACAGCCTAAAACGATTAATTTTTATAAACTTGAGGGCTTTTCAAAAAGCTTTCCCACAAAGTGGAAATATCTACAACAAATTTATGAAAAGAAGAGATTTACTTAAAATATTAGGGGTTTCAGCGGTTGGTTTAGTGAGCGTGCCTTTATGGATAGACTATTGGGACGGGGATGATTTACCGCCAAACCAGCTTGGAATGCCCGAAGATCAGCAATTGCTTTTAAAAGATTTGGTAGAAACCATCATTCCTAAAACCGATATTCCCGGAGCTCAGGACCTGCAGGTCGATAAATTTGTGGTGACAATGGTGGCAGATTGCTACGAAAAACAGGTTAGGGATGAATTTCTAAACGGCTTTAAGGAGCTGCAAAATTCTGCTGAAAAAACATATAAATCCGACTTTCTGAAAATAAAGGAAGAGGAAAAAAACACTCTTCTAACCGAAATGGCAGAAAAGCCGGTTCCGGAAAATCAAAAAATCAATTTTATAACTTTTCTGAAAGGTCTTACCATCACCGGATATATGACTTCAGAATATGTGGAGATGAATCATCTGCACTACGAAATGGTTCCTGGCCGCTTTTACGGAAGCTTCCCGGTTTCCAAGTCTAAATTTTACAATGCATAGTAATGGCGAATTTCAATATAGATTTTAAAAATAATAATACCTACGACGCTATTGTAATCGGATCGGGGATGAGTGGTGGCTGGGCTGCTAAAGAACTTACCGAAAAAGGTCTGAAAACGCTTGTTCTGGAAAGGGGAAGGGATGTGAAACACGTTCAGGATTATCCTACCACATTTTTGAAACCCTGGGAAAGCAAACACCGGGGACAACTGCCTTTAGAAGTCGCCAAAGAAAATCCCATTATCGGTAAATGTTATGCTTTTAGTGAGGATACCGCTCACTTTTTTTCAAAAGACAATGAACAGCCTTATGTTCAGAAAAAGCCTTTCGACTGGATCAAAGGTTACCAGGTTGGGGGAAAATCGCTGCTTTGGGCCCGACAGGTGCAACGATGGAGTGACTTCGATTTTGAGGGTCCGGCCAGAGATTCTTATGCCGTTGACTGGCCAATAAGATATAAAGATCTCGCTCCCTGGTATAGTTATGTGGAAAAATTTGCCGGGGTTTCAGGGAATAAAGATGGACTTCCCGAACTTCCGGATGGTGAATTTTTACCGCCCTACGAGATGACGATCGTCGAAAAATATTTTAAAGATCAGGTAAAGAAAAATTATAACGACCGGCATGTAATTATTGCCAGGTGCGCACATCTTTCTGAACAACGTGAGATCCATAAACAACAGGGTAGAATGCAGTGCCAGAACAGGACGATGTGTGAAAGAGGTTGCCCTTACGGGGGTTATTTCAGCAGTAATTCATCTACAATTCCGTGGGCGCAGAAAACCGGCAATCTCACACTGCAACCCCACTCAGTAGTAGATTCGGTTATATATGATGATAAGAAGGAGAAAGCAACCGGAGTACGTGTGATCAATTCCCAAACCGGCGAAGCTTCAGAATATTTTGCGAAGATCATTTTCGTCAATGCTTCGGCTGCAAATACGAATCTTATTCTGCTAAATTCCAAATCGGCTCGCTTTCCACAGGGATTGGGGAATGATAATGGTCTCATGGGAAAATATTTTGCTTTTCATAATTATCGAGCCACTGTTCGTGCTGAATATGACGGCTACCTGGATTTCACCACAGACGGGCGACGGCCAACCAGCGGTTATATACCTCGTTTCAGGAATTTGCATAAACAGGAAACCGATTTCCTCAGGGGTTATGCCGCAGGTTTTGGAGCGAATCGTGGCGTTTCAAATTCCCGTGAAGGTTTTGGAACCGATCTGAAAAATAATTTATTGAACCTGAAATATGGCCCATGGCAAGTTGGAAGTCATATGATGGGGGAAACAATTCCCAAAGAAACAAATCATGTAAAGTTAAGCGCAACCGAAAAAGATCCATTCGGAATGCCAAAACTGGAGTTTTCTATTGATTATGATGAGAATGATGAGAAAATGATCGCGGATTATTTCGAGCAGATCACCGATATGTTTGAAAGCGCAGGATTTAAAAATATTGTCACCCATGATTCAAAACAGGCTCCTGGGCTTGATATCCATGAAATGGGAGGAGTGAGAATGGGAAAAGATCCTAAAACATCTTTGCTCAACAAGTGGAACCAATTGCACGCCTGTAAAAATGTCTTTGTTACCGATGGTGCCTGTATGACCTCTACCAGTACCCAAAATCCGTCATTGACCTATATGGCCCTTACTGCAAGGGCTGTTAATTATGCAGTAGAAGAATTGAAAAAAGAGAATTTAAGTTAATTGCTGAGATAGCAGAGTTATGATCTTTGGCCGAATTCAGAAATTTTCAATTTTTGTTCTCTCTTTGGGTCTCATGAAATGAAAAAAACTGCTCATTCCTATTAACTTATAAGAGTCTGTTATTTCTAAAAGCCGCTCAAAACCTGTTTTGAGATAGCGCTCGAAATCACAAGCTTTCTTCTTATTCGGAAAAAGAGAAAGATGTACAAGTTCTACAGGTAACTTGTCTTTTGTGAAATTAACGTTTCCTTTATTATGAGCTTCAAGACGTTTGTCAACATTCTCAGTGTAACCCGTATAATATTGACCATTTGAGCATTTGAGGATATAAATAGCGTAAGGCAGGTTCATAAATAATTAATTTAAGTTGGACCTACGTCCACCGCCGGCGTGCGCTAAAGCTTTAGCGGAGGCGCAAGCCCTTCGAAGAATAAAGATATAAATTCCTTCTTTTAGAACGTCTAAAAATAAAAAGCCCTCCTTCGCTTTTTTATCCAAAAGCTTCGGAGGGCGTAGGTGGAGTCGGAGGGGTTCGAACCCTCGTCCAAACAAGCAATTCAGCTGCTTTCTACACGTTTAGTTTTCGTTTGATTGTCGATGCAAAGCCGGCCGAAAACCACCAACTTTACACGTATCCTCACTTAAGTTTCGCAACCGCATCAAGGCCCTGCGGTCACTATATTTACTTTATCGGTGCCTCTGATGTGGACGCCGTAAATCAAGGCTTCCACGAGACATCTTGGCTCCCTGCCTTGCAGGGACTAAGCATTCCTACTATGATTCGGATTATGCAGCCAAGGCGTAGTTATTCTCGCCGTTTAAAAAAGTGTGAAAAATGAGATTTACGAGCTATTTCCCAGCGCTCGACGTGCTTACAACTCAATTAGACTCGCTGTCAAAACCAAGTCGACCCCATTATGTAAAAGAACTTACCTCTTTTATTGCATTTATTATGCCAATCTTGTGACACTCTAAGCTTGTCGTAGCGGGCGTTCCGCTCCTCCCTTCGACAGGCTCAGGGCGTCGCGGCAGGTTATTCGCTGCAATCTTTTTATTTTTCCCGACTTCGCTCGAAATCAAAATAAAAAGGATTTCCGCTGCTATCTGCCTGCCGGTAGGCAGGTCCCTAACGCAAAAATTTCAAAATTCCCAAATCCTTACTATAGTTGAAGGTTCCAGGAACCAACTCTAATTTCCGGTTGGGCCTGCGAAGATACATATTTTATAAAAATAAGCCTATTTATCGGCCTGATCTCTTTTTTTCCGAAGTGTACAATTATGAATTCCGGAAATATTTAATTTTCTATCTTTGAAACACTTCATAACTACACAAAAGCTTATTCTTAATATGATCAAATTTGCGCTTATCAAAGAGCGAAAGACTCCGCCGGACCGGCGTGTGGTTTTCAGTCCTGAAATGCTTGAAAAAGTCAAAGAAAAATTCCCGGAAGCCCAATTCAAAATAGAATCATCTAATATCCGCATTTTTACCGATCAGCAGTATCGCGATGCCGGCTTCGAAGTTTCCGAAGATGTTTCAGACTGTGATGTCCTATTGGGAGTCAAGGAGGTTCCCATTCCCGCTCTAATTCCCGATAAAAAATATTTCTTTTTCTCGCATACCATCAAAAAACAACCCTATAACCGGGATTTGCTGCGAGCAATTCTTGAGAAAAATATTGAACTTTATGATCATGAAGTCATAACAGATGAAAACGGCAGAAGGCTTATTGGTTTTGGCCGGTATGCCGGACTCGTGGGTGCCTATAACGGTATTAGGGCGATTGGTTTAAAGGAAAAAAAAATCAGTCTGCCAAAAGCCGAAGGTCTGCCGGATCTCCGTGCCATGCTGTCAGAATTGGACAAGATCAAAATTCCTGCCTACAAAATCGTGCTGACGGGAAGTGGCAAGGTGGCGCATGGTGCCATGGAAATCCTTGACCACATGAAAATAGAACGGGTTTCACCGGCTGAATTCCTGAAAAATGAATATAACCACCCGGTATATACATCAATCGATGTGCTTGATTATGCGAAAAGAAAGGATGACGGCCGGGGAGAAGTGCTGGACTTTTTTCATAATCCCGGTGATTATGAATCTGATTTTTTCAAATTTGCCAAATCTGCCGATGTATTTATTGCCGGGCATTTTTACGGCCAGGGCGCACCGGTATTCTTTACTGCCGAAGATGCAAAAAAAGAAAATTTCAGAATTAAATATATAGCCGATATTTCCTGTGACATCGCCGGCCCTATTGCGAGTACGATCAGGCCCTCCACCATCGCCGAACCTCTGTATGGTTACGATCCGGAAACTGAAGCAGAAGTCGATTTTCGTGAGCCGGGTGCAATAACCGTTATGGCGGTAGACAACCTGCCCTGTGAACTTCCGAAAGATGCCAGCGAAGGTTTCGGGGAAATGTTCCTGCAATCTGTGATCCCTGCCTTTTTTAATGGCGACAAAGACGGAATCCTGGAGCGGGCCAGAATGACAAAAGATGGAAAACTAACTGAAGGCTTTAAGTATTTGCAGGATTACGTTGACGAGCCCTAAATTTTTTTCGGCTTAATTCAATTGAAAGGCAGCTGAGAAGTCCGAGAGAATATGCCATTAGGTCCCAGGCTGAAAAATCGCTGCCCAAAATTATCATCACAAGTCGGGGAGGCTGGTATTGCAATAGTTTTACGTAATTGATCATTTGGAAAAATTCTACCGAAAATGAGAAAATCAGCACTATGGTTAATCCGCTCCAAACCGAAATTCTGAAGACCATCATTAAAAAACAGTAAAGCAGGATTACCACCAGAAAATCTCCAAGGTAAGGCCTGATAAAATCATCCTGCGCGTAATTCGCTATAAGAATTTCGATGATCAGCAACAAAAGGAAGCCGAGAAAATAACGAAATCTGCTGTTTCTTGGAATTTTGGTCATCGCCAGGTGCTTTTGTTAAAATACCTAAAAGGCATCATCAACTGCCAATTTAATAGCTTTCTTATTTTAAATCGCATGATCTAATGCCCTGATTTCCTTTTTATATTCCGATGGAAGGAGGAGAGCTTTTAAAAGCTGGTCAATTTTCAGTTTTTTAGAGAATTTGTAAAGAACTATCAAAGGACTCAAAAACGAGAATCTTCTTAATTTAAGCAATCGGCGAACATGAGGGGGAACTATGAGGATTTGTACTTCCAGAAGTAGCAGGAATCTTAGCCAGCCAAGATGTTTTCGGTACTGGCTAAAAAGATCTTTGGTAAAATCACTATTATTTAAATGCTGCTCAAGGTGGAGCTTTCGCATTCGCTTAAATTCTTCAAAATTTCGGGGTAAATCTTCAATATTCATTCCTTTTCCAACTCGGAAGAAAACATCAAAAATTTCCTTCTTCTCAGCATTGGTAAGTTTTCTTTCCAGGGCTTCATACAATCTGATGGAATAATCTATCAGCATAAATAGTACATCGCGATAAGCCCATTGGGGAATCTTCTTTCCCCGCGCATTTTCTACTGAAGTATGGATAAAATTTATCCGATCTATCGCTTTAATAGCAGTTTCCTTTTTTGCGAAGACAATTTCCCTGGCATAAGTAACCGTGGAAAATAATCTTCCCAGCGGGTCTTCGGGAAGTTTTCCTGTAAAATAAAGCCAGTCTACGGCTTTGTTCAGTGCAAATTCGGCAGCAGCTCCTGCAAAGATCACCAGAATGGTATCACTGTTTCCCCAGATCTCCCTGACGATCGAATTTTTTTGAACGAAGTTTTCAGGTTTCATTTTATGAAATTTTAAAGCCCGCAGACTATTTCAGGTTAATATCCCTCACAAATCGGTATTCAAGGTAAAATTAATTTCCTGCAAAAGGAGTTCCAAAAATTCCCACCGCAAGTTCGGTCCAGATCAGAAAAAAAACGATCAGGATAACTCCCAAGGCAATGAACCTTTTTTTCGCCGATCCGATTTTTCTCCATGCGAATTCAATTCCCATGCCTGTTACGAAAAGCAGGATGCCCATTACGATAAAGTCTGGTAAATCCCAATCCACCCCGGTGTTAAATTGCATGGCGATGAGAGGAATTGCAAGTAGAATTGCGGTAACTGCGATAACGATAAATAATCTTTTGTTTTTCATAATCTTAAATTTCAGTTTGATGATTAAAATGTTTTGCAATAGACTTTTAGTTGAAACCGAATAACAGGGGAAAAATAAAAACCACTAAAGCGGCCCAACCCAGGTATACTGGCAGATAACCAGCGATAGAATTTTCAATTGCCGTAATTGGTTGTTTATGAACAAGTATTTGAAAAAGCTTTATCATTACCATTGTTAAATGGATAAGGAACAGTATGTTAGCACCGAGGACGGCGAGGCGGTTAGGAGTGAAACCCCATTCTGAAATTCTAAATACAATTGCTGAAAGCGCTACGCCATTGATGATTATAGTGATTGCAGATAAAGGTAGAAGCACCCACAGCGAACTTGTTTTTTCCTGTTGCAGATTTCCGGCAACCGAGAAGAAAATAAGTGCGATAACTCCTGCCAGAAGCAGATTGAAGATCAGAAGAAATTCCCGGTCGTTATATGGGTCTTTTCCTGAATAAATGATCGCCCCGAGGTAAATGATAAGCATCAACAAAACCAGCGGACTAAATATTCTGGCGATCACAGGCGAAATATGCCTGACCAGCTGCGGATTGGTTTGAGTGAGGAAACTTGCAAAGATCGGTACCGCCGGTAAGCCAAAAATCACCACGTAGCGGAAATAAAAATCTTCTATCTGAAGGCCGATAAGGTTAAAAAGCCCTAATGTGATCCCTGTCGTTAAAATCCCGGCCAGTATAAGGATCGCGCTCATCACCAGTAAATCTCCATTGAAGCTGAGGTATTCCAGCCATTTTTGAGGATTTTGTCTTTTAAAGCCGGTAAATGAAATTCCCAATACAAACCAGAGAAGCACCGGCAAATGTATGCAGGCGAGCAGGAGGGTATCGCTGGAGTCGATGGAATTCGGAAGGAAATTGATATATAACAAACTTATCAGCGTCCCTATGCTTAAGATTATTATTTTTTTAGTATCAATCTTATTCTTCCGAAAAAAGTACGCAATAAGAAAAGGGAATACCAGAAAACCGATATTTCGGCTATAGAAAAACTCTTCATCGATACCGAAGATATCTGGCAATTTCGCGAGCAAACCTGCAATGAGACAGGAAACCAGAATAAAAAATATCTCACTTCTGGAGCCCCACGAAATAGTTTCCGATTCGTAATTAAGACGCTGCAGCCAGAACTCTGCGATGGGACTCTGTTCTAATTGAGGATAAATTTCAAAAAAGGCTGTTTTGAAATCTTTTTTGTTATGCCGGTACAGTTGCTCGAGGCTTCCCGGATTATCTAAATTATTTATAATTTCATTTTTCATAATCTTCTGAAAGAACTTTGAAATTCAAAGTAGTTGTTTAAAAAAATTTATTTCTTTTTTTTCTCAATGCTGATATCCTTAGATAAAAGCTTTTCAAGTGCATCCAGGTGTTCCTGAAAAGCTTTTTTACCCTTTTCAGTAGCCAGATAACGCGTATTGGGTTTCCGATTGATGAATGATTTTTCCACTTTTATATATTTCTGTTTTTCCAGCGCTTTGGTGTGGCTGGCAATATTTCCGTCGGTGGCGCCTAAAAGCTCTTTCAGCGTATTGAAATCGGCAAATTCATTCACCATGAGCACACTCATAATTCCCAGCCTGATTCGATGATCAAAAGCCTTATTTATATTGCTGATAATATTCTTCACAAGGCACTTTTTCGGTCATGCTTATTGTACATCCAGATGCCGTAAATAATATGAAAAACCCCGAATCCCAATGCCCAGAAATACAATCCGTATCCCATAAACTGGGTAGCGATAAGGCCCAGCACCAGGTTTGCGTACCCAAGACTTCTAAGTTCACCCAAAGTATATTTGCTGGCATGTATCAGAGCCAGGCCGTAAAACAGGAGCATGCAGGGAGCAATAAATCCAATAAGGGAATACTCCAGTAAAACCAGGCAAAAGATTCCGCCTGCGGCAAGTGGTGTAAAAAAATTGATCACCAGCCTTCTGGTCGTGCTGTCCCAGATCTTCTGCTTATTTTTTTTCGCTTTCCGGGTGGTTAGAAATACGGCTGTTCCAATGGCAAGAATAAGGACCACCAGTGCAAGCAGCAATAATTGGAAAATTAGATCGTTATTTAAATTTTTTTCAGAAAAAGCACTAAAATCCTCATAATTAAATCTATTCCTGGAGATCAGTATTTTTGCAATGATAGCTCCCAAAATCGCGTAAAATCCGGCAAATACTCCGGAGAGTCCGCTAAGGGAAATAAATCGGGAGGAGCGATGCATCATTTGTTTGATCTCACTCAGATCCTGAAGATACTTTTCGTTTTCCATTTTAAAGTACTTTGAAAAACAAAGTAAATAAAAATTATTTTAGCTTCGGCATTTTTCAAGGATTTTTTCCTGATTTCTTTCAATATTCCGATCTTTAATGAAAATTTAGAAATTATGAAATCCCGCTTCTTTCTAATAATATTCCTTTTTATGTCTTTAGCCTCGAAAAGTCAGGAGTTAAAACTGATGACCTACAATATTAGATATGCCAATGAGAATGACGCGGAGAATAGCTGGTCTAAACGAAAAGATTTTATTACTAATCAGCTTAAGTTTTACGAGCCGGACATTTTTGGAGTGCAGGAAGCGCTGAAAAAACAAATTGACTATTTTCTCGACAATCTTGAGGACTACGATTTTGTTGGAGTGGGCCGGGATGACGGAAAAGAAGGCGGGGAATACAGCGCGATCTTATACAAGGAAGATCAGTTTAAAGTGCTGGATCACGGGACCTTCTGGCTTTCTGAAACTCCTTCAAAACCCTCTAAAGGCTGGGATGCCGCGTACCCGAGAATTTGCACTTATGCTTTGTTCAAGGAAAAGGAAACAGGAACTAAATTCTGGTATTTCAATACCCATTTTGATCATATTGGCGATATAGCACGAAAAAACAGCGCAAAACTTATCCTTCAGAAGATCTCTGAAATGAATACTGATGATCTTCCCGTCATCCTTTCGGGAGATTTCAACCTTGAACCGGAAACGGAGCCTATTCAGCTAATAAAAAATAAGCTGAAAGATTCTAAAGAGCAGGCGAAAATTGTAAGTTTTGGCTCTGAAGGCACTTTCAATGGTTACAATTATGACCAGGCCGATCGACCACGTATCGATTATATTTTTGTCAATGACGAGGTGGAAGTAGAAAAATACGGCGTTCTTACCGATTCAAAAGAAATGCGTTTTCCATCAGACCATTTTGCGGTGATGGCAGTATTGAAATTGGAATAAAAAAACCTCACAAGTTTTAGTCCTGTGAGGTTGTGCATCATTTAAATACTTTTTCTAAGCCTGAGGTTTTTTATCCTGTTGGGTTAGCTCGATCATATAATCGATCTCTTTTACCATTTGCTCATTATTACCTCCATAACCTATGACTTTAAAATTGATCTTTCCTTCCGGGCCTATGATCACTTTCGTGGGAATTCCTGTTATTCCGTATGCATTTGCAGTAGTATAGGTGTTTGATTCCTCTCCGGCGGTCTTATCGATAAGTACATGAAAAGGGTAATTATGCCCGGTGATGAAATTGGCAACATCTTCTTTTCGAGTTGGCTGATTTTCAAAGGTATCCACAAAGAAAAATTTCACGTCAGGATTATCCTGATACTTCTCTACGGCCATTTTCATTCCCGGGAATGAAGCTTTGCAAGGGCCGCACCAGGTCGCCCAAAAATCAAGAACCACGGTTTTTCCGCGAAGATCGGCCAGGGCTATTTCATTTCCTTCAAGATCTGTAAGGCTAAATGCGGGAGCTTCCTCATTCAGCATTTCTCTTTTCAGCTCTTTCATGGTCTTGTCTTTGGAGGCTTTTTCTATGGAAGCCAGGTACTCGTCATATCCTTCCAGCGAGCCCTTATTTTTTTCGTACGCAATTTTGAAATAATCCTTCATCATATCAGCCGCACGATTTTCCCGTAAGAATTCTTCAGCTTTCTGCTGTGCTTTTTCATACTTTTCGGCTTCCAGCAAATACTGAACATAACGTGTATTCACATCGGCGCTTGAATAATCATTCACTGCTTTTTCCTGTGCTGCCAAAGCATCTTCAATATCTCCCTGTTTGAAATTGATAAACCCGTAAGTGTCGAGATACATGCTCCTGCTGTTGGTGATCACGTTCTGGAACTGATTTTCAGAATAATAATCAGGTTTTTCTTCTTTTTTCATTTCTGCAACAGCATCCAATGATTTTTGCGAAATTTGTTCGGCCATATCAAGATTTTGTCCTTTTTCGGCCATATCCCAGGCAACAGAATTGTATAGGCTCGCCCGCGTTGAAGGAGACTGGATCTTCTGGGTATATTCCATGAACTTGTCATAATTGCCTGCTTCGGCATAATCGCTGGCAAGATTTCGAAGCATAAAATCTTTCTGGCTTCCTTCTTCGCCCACTTTATTGTTATATTCTTTTAAAATCGCCTCTCTTTTTTCGATTCCCTCTGCCTGATAGAAGTCGAGCATATATTTTCTTTTGGCAATTTCTCCTTTCGGATATTTGCTTATGGCGACATTTTGAATGGAATCGCTTTTGGCCTTATCTTTTTTCAGGTTATAAAGATTGGAAAGCGCTTTATAATTTTGTTCTGAAAGCTTCTCTTTCCCGGAATAATAATCTATTCTTTGCTGTACATAATCCAGTCCTTTTTCGCGATTGTTCTCAAGCATAAGGTTTGGATAGCTTAGATCATAGGTTTCAACAATATCGGGATAACGCTCGAAATCCTGCTGGATCATTGCCAGCGAAGAGTCTTCTTCTTTTTCTATGCCATATTCGTTGCCATATCTAAGGTAATAAGTGCCCATACTTGCCCCGGAGCCGGCTATTTGTTCCCCATTTTCATCATAAAGAGGAATTACATACCCGTTTTTTTCATTATTATCCACATGATTCGCAGTCGTAAAATTGAAAGCGACAGCCTGTGCAGAATCGGGTATTTTTATTTTCCCTAACCATATTTCGGCGGAATCTTTTAGGTCGATGTCCAAAGGAAAAGCTGCGCCATCTTTGATATAGTTCATAACGGCCCCGGGCGCCTTTTCAATTTCTTCTGAAGGATTATAGCTTATCCTTAAATTATCTCCGGGTTGAGGTTTTGCTTTGGAAATATGAAGTGCTCCTATATCCCGGCCTTCATCAGCTTCCTTTTCATCCTGGCAAGAAGAAAGACAAACCAGAATGGCTAAAAAAAGTATTTGTGAAATTCTTTTCATACTGAATTAAAAAATTTGTGATTCTGTAAAGCTAACTAATTCTCGAAAATTATAAGCTATTCACTGTTCTCCTGATGGCGGTTAGGTTGCTAAGCAGCTTCTCAAGATATTCGAGATTAAGCATATTGGCACCATCGCTTTTTGCGTTCGCCGGATCAAAATGAGTCTCGATAAACAGGCCATCCACTTTATTTACCACCCCGGCACGGGCAATGGTTTCGATCATATCGGGGCGTCCGCCGGTAACGCCGCTGCTTTGGTTAGGCTGCTGAAGGGAATGCGTCACGTCCAGCACTGTTGGAGCAAATTCCCGCATGGTTGGAATTCCGCGGAAATCCACGATCAAATCCTGGTAGCCGAACATCGTCCCTCTGTCGGTTACCATTACCTGTTCATTATTGCAGTCGGTTACCTTTGTTACAGCGTGTTTCATACTTTCCGGACTCATAAACTGCCCTTTTTTGAGGTTGACGACTTTTCCGGTTTCGGCAGCAGCGACCACAAGATCGGTCTGGCGAACGAGAAACGCAGGGATCTGAAGCACATCTACATACTCTGCGGCCAGATTGGCATCGCTGATCTCGTGAATATCGGTTACCGTTGGAATATCAAAGGTTTCGGAAACCTTTCTAAGGATCTTGAGCGCTTTTTCATCACCGATTCCTGTAAAACTGTCTATCCGGCTTCGATTGGCCTTTTTAAAGGAACCCTTGAAGATATACGGGATTTTCAGTTTATCGGTGATTTCAACAACTCTTTCGGCAATTCGCAAAGCCATTTCCTCGCCTTCGATGGCGCAGGGTCCGCAAAGCAGAAAAAAATTATTGCTGTCGCTGTGTTTTATTTTTGGAATTTTACTGAGGTTCATTGCTTAAAATTTTGTTGCAAAGATAACTGAATATGAATCGCTCTGCAATTTTCAAGCTTTCAGCGATCATAGAACCAGCGCTATTTTTTGTAAATTGAAAAATTGGTTACCTAAACAATTTCAATCTTCGATCCATGAGCAGTGCAAATGCCTATTATTACCTGGTGAGTTTTTTTATAGTGGCGGCCCTTTCTGTTTTCTTTTATCTGCGCAATGGCCTTGACTGGGAGGTGTATGTATTTCTCACAGCCGCTGTGGTGTACCTCGTTATTTTCTTTATTAAGCTTCTAAAAGCAAAAAACTCTGATTCTCAATAGGTTAAATATAATTTCATAAATAGCTGAAATAGTGAAAAATAGCTGTACATTTGCAGCCTTAAAAAAAAGGGCTATATGACAGCTATCAGAAATATTGCGATCATCGCGCACGTTGACCACGGGAAAACCACGCTGGTCGACAAGATCATGCACCATTGTGAGCTTTTCCGGGATAATGAATCTACGGGGGATCTTATTCTTGACAATAATGACCTGGAACGCGAACGCGGAATTACAATTACCTCTAAAAACGTTTCGGTTACCTATAAAGATACGAAGATCAACATTATCGATACTCCCGGTCACGCCGATTTTGGAGGTGAAGTGGAAAGGGTTTTAAACATGGCCGATGGGGTGCTTCTCCTGGTAGATGCCTTTGAAGGACCCATGCCGCAAACTCGTTTTGTACTTCAGAAAGCGGTTGATCTTGGATTGAAACCCTGCGTTGTGATCAATAAAGTTGATAAAGAAAACTGTACTCCGGAAGAAGTGCATGAAAAAGTCTTCGACCTGATGTTTGAACTTGGCGCTGAAGAGTGGCAGCTGGATTTTCCTACTGTATACGGTTCGGCCAAGCAAAACTGGATGAGTGAAGACTGGAAAGAAAAAACCGATAATATCGAGCCTTTGCTTGATATGGTCATTGAGCATATCCCGGCGCCAAAAGTAGATTTGGTAGGGAGCCCTCAAATGCTCATTACTTCCCTTGACTTCTCTTCGTTTACCGGAAGGATCGCCATTGGCCGTCTTCAAAGGGGAACTTTAAGAGAAAATCAGCAGATATCTCTTGTAAAGCGGGATGGAAGCATTAAAAAATCAAAAATTAAAGAATTACATATTTTCGAAGGTCTGGGCAGAAGAAAAGTGGAAGAAGTTCAGGCGGGCGATATTTGTGCGCTGGTAGGACTTGAAGGCTTCGATATTGGCGATACCATAGCCGATTTTGAAAATCCTGAAGGTTTGAAAACCATTGCTATTGATGAGCCTACCATGAGTATGCTTTTCACCATCAACGATTCTCCTTTCTTCGGAAAAGATGGAAAATATGTTACCTCACGCCATATTAAGGAACGTTTGTACCGGGAACTTGAAAAAAACCTGGCACTTCGTGTGGAAGAAACCGATAGTGCCGATAAATTTATGGTTTATGGCCGGGGAGTTCTTCACCTTTCCGTTTTGATCGAAACCATGAGACGTGAAGGTTACGAATTGCAAATAGGCCAGCCTCAGGTTATTATAAAAGAAATAGACGGAGTGAAATGTGAGCCGGTTGAAGAACTTACTATAGATCTTCCGGAGGATGTTTCAGGAAAAGCCGTAGAAATGGTTACCATGAGAAAAGGGGAGATGCTGAGCATGGAAGTTCGTGGCGAACGTATGAATATTCAGTTTATGATTCCTTCCAGAGGAATTATAGGTTTGAGAAACCAGTTGCTTACCGCTACTGCCGGTGAAGCGATCATGGCGCACCGATTCAAGGAATATCAGCCTCTAAAAGGTGGAATTCCTCAGCGCCAGAATGGTTCTTTGGTTTCCATGGAAAAAGGAAAAGCAATTCCTTACTCCATCGATAAACTCCAGGACAGAGGCAAGTTTTTTGTTGATCCGGGGGAAGATATTTACGAAGGTCAGGTTATTGGTGAGAACTCGCGCCAGGATGATATGGTGGTGAATATTACCAAAACTAAAAAACTTTCAAACGTGCGTTCTTCAGGGGCTGATGAAAAAGCGAAGATCGTTCCTGCAATTAAATTTTCACTGGAAGAGGCGCTTGAATATATTCAGAAAGATGAATATGTTGAGGTGACTCCACATTTCCTGCGGTTGAGAAAAATTCTTCTTACCGAAAATGAACGTAAAAGATCAAAATCGATATAAAGATTAGAATTTATAAATTTGAAAGCCTGCCGGAAGGCGGGCTTTTTAATGTAATAAAATTAAAAATGGAATTTCTCGGAATTACTCTTACTGAATGGACTGGTTACCTGGCTTCTTTTTTTGTGATGATCTCTTTCTTTATGCGAAATATCGTGACTCTTCGATATATCAACAGCGTTGGATGTCTTTTCTTTGTGGTTTACGGATTTCTACTCGATTCCTGGCCGGTGATCATTACCAATGTGGCTATCGTAAGCGTGAATTTTTACTATCTTTTCATCAATAAAAGGGAGCCGGAAAAAGAGACCGCTTAACGGCTGACTGCTGCCAGTGCAGCACCAAGAATTCCTGAGTTGTTCCGCAATTCGGCAGGAACGACCCTGGTATCAACATCTATATATCGGGAAAAATCGTCCCAGTTGTTCGAGATTCCGCCACCAATAATCATCAGGTCCGGATTAAGAATGACAAACACATAATTCAGGAAAACATTGAAACGGTAAGCCCAGTCCTTATAATTAAGGTTTTCGCTGGTCTTTATGGAAGAAGCCGCCCAGTCTTCAATTTTTACGAATTCTTTATAGGGGATTTGACCGAGTTCAAAGTTTGGAATTAGTTCGCCGTGAAGGTATGCGCCACTTCCCAAACCGGTTCCTACCGTGATCATAAGAATAAAACCATCTTCATTGCGGCCTGCACCAAATTTCACTTCTGCAAGTCCGGCAGCATCAGCATCGTTCACGACCGTAAAATCTTCGCCGGTTACATCTTCAAATAGCTTTTCAGCATTGACATCCATCCATTTTCGGCTTAGATTTCCAATCCCTTTACAAACTCCTTTTTTTACGATCGTAGGGAAACCGCAGCCTACGATTCCTTTATAATTGAAATGTTCGAGCATTTCCTTCACTGCGAGGGCCATTCCCTCTGGTTCCCGGTCTTCAGGCGTTAGAATTTTGTGCCTTGGTGTCACTAATTTGCCTGTTTCCACATTTACTATGGCCCCTTTTAAACTCGAGCCGCCGATGTCTATTCCTAAAATTTCCATTGAGAAAGAAGATTTCTACAATTTATCAAAAAAGCAGTTCTTCAGAAAGTTTTTCTGTCAGTCATTTTGAAGAAGCTTTGCGACAGGAAATCAACAGGCTTTCAGAAAGAAATTCCAACCAATATCGTCATGCTGAACTTTCTTCAGCATCTAATATGAGAAATTAGATAATATTAGTTAAAGACCCTGAAACAAGTTCAGGGTGGCGGAAAAGAAAATATAAAATTCTAATTTTCCTGTTTTCTGGATTTTCGAATGGAAAGCATCATAGCAAGGATTAATAGGAAGTTAGCGAGAATTCTCATGTAAAAAGCTTTGTCAAAATCATCAGGATACGCAAGAATGATGTTCCCGATGAATAAAATTCCCGAAAGGATCAGCACGACGTAGGCAGCTTTTTTCTTTTTTTCCATTAAACCGTTTTTTGTACTACTTCAAAAACCCGCTGGCCGTCACATTTTAAAGTTTTCGAAGGATATTTAAGCAGAAGCGCATAATCATGTGTGGCCATCAAAATGGTATTGCCGTTGCGGCTTATTTCCTGGAGCACTTCCATAACTTCTACTGAAGTCTGCGGATCAAGATTTCCAGTAGGCTCGTCGGCCAGGATAAGTTCGGGATCATTCAGCAGGGCGCGTGCTATTGCCACCCGTTGCTGTTCTCCACCTGAAAGTTGGTAAGGAAATTTAAAACCTTTGGTTTTCATGCCTACTTTATCAAGAACTTCATCGATCTTGTGGTCTATCGCTTTTTTGTCTTTCCAGCCGGTAGCCTTCAGCACAAATAAAAGGTTTTCCTTTACATTCCTGTCAGTTAGCAGCTTGAAATCCTGGAAAACCACACCGAGTTTCCTGCGTAAATATGGAATGTCTTTTTCCTTTAAAGTCCGCAGGTTATAATCAACAATTTGGCCTTCTCCTTCAGTTAAAGGCAGGTCGCCATAAAGGGTTTTCATAAAACTACTTTTTCCCGTACCCGTTTTTCCGATAAGGTAAACAAATTCACCTTTTTCCACGGTGACGTCAACTTCAGAAAGAATGAGGCTTTCCCGTTGGTAGATCGCTGCATTTTTAAGTTCGAGAACAGGTTGAGACATGAAATTATTGTCTTGGTTAAAATTCAGTTTTTCAGTAAAAGTTATAACCGGTAGCTTCAGTCTTTATTGCGACCGGAGGATAAAATTTATACCTAATGGGCTTTCAAATATACGTTTTTCAAAAAGCGTCTGCATACTTTTTTTTGTATTAACATAATTATAGAACTCTATGAACGTTATAGATTCAAGCATTAATATATCTTTGGATACCAATCTAAAATAAGACGAATGACACTGAAGAAAGCCTTTCTATTGGTTATTTTTATAAGCTTCTCATTTTCTGGAATTTCACAGCAATCTGCCGCCTATACCAACGAGCTGGTTGATTTTAACCGCGCACTAGCTCTTTACAATAACGAGCAGTACCTCGCGGCCCAGAATCTTTTTGATGAAGTGATGGAAGATACCAACGACGAAAAGATCAAGGGCGATTGTGCCTATTATATCGCCAATGCCGCGGTTCGCCTGAATCAGCCCGGAGCCGATGAGCTGATGGAAAAATTCGTCACGCATTATCCTACAAGTACCAAGACCAATTCAGCTTACCTCGATGTAGCCGATTATTATTTCAACACCGGTAAATATGCGCTTGCAAGACGCTGGTATGATCGGGTAGATGAAAAGGCCATGAGCCGAAAGGACCGCGAACGTTTTTATTTCAATAACGGATATGCTTATTTCCGATCCAATGATATGGAAAAGGCACAGGATTATTTCCAGCGGGTAAGCGATTCTAAAGAATATGGCTCTCAGGCCAAGTATTACCTTGGATATATCGCTTATGAAGGTGATGATTACCAGCAGGCGAACCAGTATTTTGAAGAGGTCAAAGGAAATGCCCGGTATTCAAAAGATCTTTCCTACTACCAGGCTGACATGAATTTCAAGCTTGGAAATTTTGAAAAAGCTATTGAACAGGGACTGGAACAACTGCCAAAATCGAACCGGCAGGAACTTTCACAGCTCAATAAAATAATAGGGGAAAGCTATTTCAATTTAGGGGAATATGAAAAAGCCATTCCTTATTTAAAAGAATATAAGGGCTTGCGCGGCAAGTGGAATAATACCGATTATTACCAGCTTGGTTACGCTTATTACAAGCAGGGAAATTATGAGGCTGCGATCAATGAATTCAATAAAATTATTGACGGGCAAAATGCCATCGCGCAGAATGCCTATTATCACCTTGCGCAATCGTATCTCGAGCTTGGGCAAAAGCAACAGGCTTTGAACGCTTTCAAAAATGCCAGCGAAATGGACTTCAATGCGAAAATTCAGGAAGATGCTTTGCTGAATTACGCCAAGCTTAGCTACGAAATTGGGAATTCGTATGAAAGTCCTTCTAAAGTGTTGTTGAGTTATCTTGAAAAATATCCCGGTTCTCAGCATAAAGAAGAAGTGGAAAGCTTATTGATAGATTCCTTCATCACTTCTAAAAACTATGAAGAGGCGATGAGGTTGCTTGAAAACAATCGCAACTTCAGCGACAAGCAGGCTTACCAGAAAGTCGCGTACTTCTACGGACTGGAACTTTTTGAGGAAGGAGATTATTATGCTGCGATCGAGAATTTCGACAAAGCGTTAAAAGAACCGCGCGACCAGCAGATCAGTGCAAAGGCAACCTTCTGGAAAGCCGAAAGTGAATACAATGTAAACCGAATGGAAGACGCTATTCTTGGGTATCGTGAATTTAAAGGCATGAACGCTGCCAGGAATACCGAAGAATATGAAGATTTAGACTATAATATCGGGTATGCCTATTTCAAAAAGAACGATTATTCACAGGCGGTAAATTATTTCAAGAATTATGTGAACAGTCCGAATGCTGATGGTGCCAGGAAAAATGATGCGCTATTACGACTTGGAGATACCTATTATGTAACCAGCCAGTACTGGCCGGCTATGGAAGCCTATCAGCGGGCCATCGACAATGGCGTGAGCAATGCCGATTATGCCGCTTTTCAGAAAGCGATAAGCTATGGATTTGTAGATAGGAACGACACCAAAATTGAGGAATTGAACAGCTTTATTGCGAAATATCCGCGTTCTCCTTACCGGGATGATGCGATGTACGAACTGGGCAATACTTACGTGGCCAAAAATAATACTTCTCAGGCCATTCAGAGCTATAACCGTTTGATCAGGGATGTGCCTCAAAGCTCACTGGTTCCAAAGGCGATGCTAAGGCAGGGCCTTATTTATTACAACCAGAATGAAGGCAATAAGGCTTTGGAAAGGCTCAAAAAAGTAGTGGCCGATTATCCTAATACTCCTGAAGCCAAGCAGGCGGTTTCCACAGCAAGGAATGTGTATGTTGATTTGGGCCGTACTGATGAATATGCGTCCTGGGTGAGAAATATCGATTTTGTGGAGGTAAGCGATGCCGATCTTGATAACACCACTTATGAGGCTGCGGAAAACCAGTATCTTAATAATAACACTCAGAAGGCAATTGCCAATTTTGAAAAATATATTCAGAATTTCCCGAACGGAATACATTCCATCAATGCCAATTTCTACCTGGCCCAACTGTATTATCGCGACGGAAAAGTTGAAAAATCTATTCCGTATTATCAATACGTGACTTCAAAGCCTAAAAATGAATTCAGTGAGCAGGCCCTGGCAAGATTGTCACAGATTTATCTTGAAAAGAAAGATTACGCCAATGCATTGCCGCTTCTGGAAAAACTGGAAACAATGGCCGATAATGGTCAGAACGTAGTTTTTGCTCAATCAAACCTGATGAAATCATATTACGAAACCGGCAATTTCAGCAAAGCCAATCAGTATGCCGAAAAAGTGCTTGCCAATCCAAATTCTGAACAGGATGCCCGCAACGACGCCAGGATAATGGTTGCCAGGGCCGCGATAAAATCGGGTGACGAAAACAAGGCACGTTCGGCTTATAAAGAAGTTCAGAAAACTGCTAAAGGCGAACTGGCTGCTGAAGCCTTGTATTACGATGCTTATTTCAAACATAAAGACGGAAATTACGAAGCCTCGAATGCTGCGATCCAGATCCTGGCAAAAGATTTCTCGGGCTATAAGCTCTGGGGTGCCAAAGGCCTGGTGTTAATGGCTAAGAATTTTTACGCGCTTAATGATGCGTACCAGGCGACCTATATTCTGGATAACGTGATCAAGAATTTCCAAAAATATCCTGAAATAGTCGACGAAGCCAAAGCCGAGTTGGCTAAGATCAAGGCCCAGGAAGCCAAAACCAATGCCTCAGTTCAAACCAATAACTAAACTTAATCTAATAGATTCACTGCTATATGCGATGTAAAGCGATCAAAATAAGTCTGGTATTTAGTCTGTTTATTTTTAGCGGAATCCTGTATGCCCAGGACCCATTAGGTAGCGAAACGGTAACAGTTGTAAAACCTTACACCCCATCGGTGAGGGATGCCAATAAAATAAAGGAAACCCCAAATCGAAATGATACGGTAAGCCTCAGGAAAAAGTCGGTGGAATATTCTATTTTTTCAGTGCCTGTAGCTTCTACTTTTACGCCTGCCAAAGGCCAGGCGACGACTGTGGAAAGGGAGAGGCCACCAAAAATCTATGATAATTATGCCACTCTTGGCTTTGGAAATTACTCAAATGTGCTGGCAGAATTCTACAGCAACCTGGAAATTGACCGCGAAAGTAATTTCGGGATTTTTCTAACTCATAATTCCTCACAGGGCGGAATTGAAGGTGTACGCCTGGATGATAAATTTTATGATACCGAGCTCAATTTAAGCTACAATCAGCGAAACCGCGATCTTTCCTGGAAGGCTGAAGTAGGAGGAGAGCACCAGTTATATAATTGGTATGGACTTCCTGAATATAACACCATGACCGACGCCCGCCTTTTAGAACTCGATCCTACACAGAATTATTTTTCGGTTTATCTAGGAAGCCAGGTTGACCTTTACGATTCATTTTTTGATAAGGCCAAAGCTGTTTTTCGTCATTCCGGTGATAGTTATTCAACATCTGAGAATCATTTCGATGCCGAAGGAGATTTTGAAGTAAATATTGCCGATGAACTTATTTCTACAAAACTGGAAGCCGATATCGTAAACGGCCAATTTGATCAAAGGTATTTAAATGAAAATGGCTATAGCTACACCTTTATGAACTTTAGCGCAACACCCAGTTTGTTGATTCTTCGGGATGACCTTAAGATCAATTTGGGTGTTTCTTTTTTCTTTGGAATGGACACTGAAAACAGCGATAACAATTTTTACATTTATCCAAATGTTCAGGCGAGCTATAGACTGGCGGGAGATTATTTTACAGCCTATGCCGGACTTGAAGGCGGCCTGGAACAAAACACCTATTATAAATTCTATCAGCGAAACCCATACGTTTCTCCAACGCTCAATATCATGCCTACCGATAATAAATACAACGGTTATATCGGGGCCAAGGGGAAGCTTAGCAATGCCTTTTCTTATAATTTTCGCGGAACCTATAAATCACAATTTAATAAGGCTCTTTTCACCAGGAATATTGATGCCTCTTATTTAGAAGGAGAAAGCTATACGTACGGAAATAGTTTTGACGTGGTCTACGATGATGTGAAGACGCTTTCCTTTTATGCCGAATTGGGGGTTGATGTAAACCGAAACTTCAGACTAGGAATCAATGGTGAATTCTTCGATTATAATACCGACGCCGAAGCCGAAGCCTGGAATTTGCCAAATATCAAAGCCAGTCTGAATGCCGATTATCAAATTACCGAAAAATGGTATACGGGAGCCAATCTTTTTTATCGGGGCGAACGCAAAGATCAGTATCGCTACCTAAATGCCGATCCCGGAATGGGCCAAATCATGACCCTGGATAGCTATTTCGATGTGAATGCCCACCTTGGCTATCGCTTCAATGACCAGCTTTCAGCCTTTGTAAAAGGAAATAATTTACTGGACAATAACTACCAAAAATGGATAGATTATGATGTCCAGGGCCTTCAGGTACTTGCCGGCGCCACTTATAAATTCGATTTCTAAAGGTCTTTTAATAATTCATCCGGAGTGTAGATCTTATCATTCTTAATGATAAATTTTATGCTCCGGGTATTTTCTATTTTCTCCAGCGGATTTTTATCCAAAATAAGAAGATCACCCACTTTTCCTTTTTCAAGGCTTCCATAATATCTTTCCAGATCAAAGAATTTCGGGCCATTCACCACTGAGGTGATCAACGCCTGTTGAGGTGTTAAACCAGCCAAAACCAGTTCCTGAAGTTCGGCATGTAGAGATTCACCAGGATAAACAAAAGAGTTGAATGGCCCGGCATCTGAACCTGCAAGTAAAGTCACTCCCGCTTTTTGCATGGGAACGATCATAGCGGCAAACATCTCTTCTGTGGTGGAATGTATATCGCTTCCCGCAGCCCGGGCTCTTTTGGCACTTTCAATACGGCCATTGTAAGTTTTTTGAATTCCTTTTCCAATGTAAGAAAGCGTTTTATCCTTGCTATGATCAGTATCGAGGATATTTCCCAGGGTTTTTCCAATATGCAGGGTTGGGGTTACCGTAGTTTCCTGGTTATTAAGAGTAGAAAATACGCTCGCTGCCAGATCTTCATCATAAGTCTTGACAAGATCATTTATAATTCCGTAGCCTTTACCCAGGTTTCCAAGGCTATCCCCAACAGGAGAACAGGCTTTCAGTACGTAATACATATGTTCCGTTCCATCCAGGCCAAGGTCTACGGCTTTCAGAAAATTTGCATCCATAGGCATGTGTCCGGTGGTTTTCATTTTTCTATTTTCCGCCTCTTCAATGATCCCGTAGAAAATTTCAGGGGTGAGGCTGCCATCATACATTTTCACATAATCTACCTTCAACTTCTGAAGAGAATCAAGGGCTTTTTTAATTTCAGCCTTATTGGTCACCGATATAGAACCAGGCCACGCAGGATTTGCACCATCCAGTTTGGGTCCGGAGGTGAAGATCCGCGGACCGGCGATTTCTCCTTTGGCCGTCTTTCTGCGCCAGTCGAGTACCGACGGAGTCATATCACCGCCCGCATCGCGAACCGTAGTGACCCCAAAAGCAAGATATAGCGGAAGAAAATCTTTATTTTCCTCGATTAAAGAATCACCGCCGCGAAAATGTACGTGCATATCCCACAATCCCGGCATCACGAATTTATTTTCAGCATCAAAGGTTTCTTTAGCCTTAAAAGAGTTGCTCTCGCTCATTTTATCTATAAACCGAATGGTATCTGAAGTGATACCGATCACTTGATTCTGCAGTATCTTGTTATTTTGAACATCTACCACCTTCGCATTGGTAATAAGAAGATCAAATTCTTTGGGGTTTTCGGCTTTTTCTGATGTATTGTCCTTACAAGCGGTAAGTATCAAAATTGCCAGAGCGAATACTAAATATTTTTTCATTTCATTTTTTTTTCGAATTACTGATACGCCATTCCCACATAAGCTACCCAATGTGTAGGTTTGCTGGGCGCGGTGGTCCCCATTCCCAGGTCTTCAACCTTCAGGTGTTGATTTTTTAAACTGGAACGGTAGCCTATAAGTTCACCCTGGAGCTTTTCTCCATTCAGAATTTTATTCAGTTTATTGGCGAAAAGGAGTCCGAAGGGAACCGAATACCTTCCACACCAGGTCCACTGGTATTCCTTATAATTATCAGGTTGAACGGTGTAATGCTTAAATTTTTCAATTTTCTCGGCGGTCAATTTACCTTTCAGGGTTTCTGCGATTATTTTTTCATCTTTTTGATGGGCCTTTTCATTGCCAATACTATCTGTTCCGAAAGGGGCCAGATCGCTGCCACCCCAGTCTTCACTTCCGTAATGTATGGCATCATTTGAAATCACAATGGCGAGGTCTTTGCCATATTGGAGGTTTTTTTCTTTCATAATTTCTGAAAGTGTTTCTGCCAGTTCATCAGAATAATTCTGCATATCCTCGAATTTCATATAAGGAACGAGAATCGGTATAATTTCAACATTGGGATTCATTTTTTGAAGGAAAGGAACAATAGCTTCCAGGGAATGTTCGAGTTGCATCATACTGTCGTGAACCACGAAATTCTTCGCATTCATTTTCTGAAGCAGTTCATCCCTTATTTGGGAAATTTTCAATTTTCCGTAGGGCGCTTCCCAGTAATCATAATCCCCAAAAACCAGTTTATCCTGAAGTTGATAATTTCTTGCCCGATGAGCCACGCCCACCAAAATAATGGTGTTTGCCTTAATCCCCTGCAGCGTTTTGGCATATAAACCGCCGGCGTAGGCATAATCGTCGTGCGGATTGATTACTGCTTTGTAGGTTGAATTTACCGGAACCTTGTCTGAAGCATCGATCCTGCTCATGATACTGTCCATTTGCCACGCATGTTTGGCAAAACCAATGCTGTCGTGGAATATTCTGGTTTTTGATGAAGACTGGGCAAAAGCAAGTATGCTGTTAAGTAGCACCGTAATAAGAAATAGATACCTCATATTTTGTCCGAAAATTTTCAGGAGGTTCTAAAATAGGGCTTTTAGATGAAATATTTTGGGCACATTTAATTAAACACTTTCGCCTATCCGGAAAATATGGTAATTAGGCCGAATTATTCTATTTTAGGAGCCGCTAATATTAACCTTAAATAACCTCCATGGCTAAGAAATTTAGACGGCTGGATCGCGATCGGCCGTATCTTAACCTACTTGATTTTCTGGTCCAGGAAAAGACCTTCCTGGCAATTGTAATAGTAGGAATAATTCTCGCCGGTATACTCACCGGTTATTCCCGGGGAGCAATGTGGCTGGGGTTCTTTTTTGCAGCCTATGCGACGGTCGCCAATGACAGCATTCAATCTTTGGGAACTTTTATTGAAAGTAATAAAGACCGAAAATGGTGGGTTTTATGGCTTTTTGTGGGTTCTATCTTCTTAGTTACGGTTGCCTTTAGTTATTTTTATTTTGACGGTGATGTGACCTATCAACGGCTCCTGAATCCTGACGGGACAACAGATTATCCGCATCCTGAGAAATTCAGCTTTTTCCAGATCATTGCGCCGCTGGTACTTTTGATTCTCACCCGGCTCAGAATGCCCGTTTCCACCACATTTTTGATCCTGAGTGTATTCAGTGCCGATACTTCCGGAATTACTTCGGTAGTTTGGAAAAGCTGGACCGGGTATATTATGGCCTTTATTTTGTCTTTCCTGGTTTGGTACCTTTCCTATAATTTCATAAAAAAGTATTTCAAAAGCCGAAAGTTCCATCGCGGCTGGACCATCACTCAATGGATCGTTAGCGGTTCACTTTGGGCTGTTTGGGTGATGCAGGATGGTGCGAATATCGCCGTTTATTTACCAAGACATCAGAATCTTTTTCAGTTTATCATTTTTTCGGTGACCATTTTCATGGGCTTAGGATTGCTCTTCTATTTACGGGGCGATAAGATTCAGAAAGTTGTTAGCGAAAAATCAAGAATATCGGATATCCGGGCCGCCACGGTAGTCGATTTTACCTATGTGGCACTTCTAATCTATAAGCTTTTTATCAGCACCGTCCCTATGAGTACCACCTGGGTTTTCCTGGGGGTGATTGGAGGTCGTGAGATAGCCATCAGTCTGGCGAGAACCAAGAAAGGTAAAAAACACCGCAAGAAAGCAGGCAGAATGATCTTTAAGGACTTTGCCTATGCCATGATCGGCTTATTTGTTTCGGTTGCCCTTGCAGCGGCCGCAAATCCTGATATCCGCAATGCCGTGATCGATGCGATTGGACTATAAGAAATAAGAAAATTTAATATTATGAAGAATGCGTCTGGCAGGGCGCATTTTTTTAATTTTAGTTAAAATATAACCTGATGAAAAAAATATCAATGCTTTGTGGCTTTCTGGTATTTCTGGTGAGTTGTAATTCTGAAAAACAGAAGGCCGATTTGCTGGTTTACAACGCAAAAGTTTATACCGTTGATAGCACTTTTAGCAAAATTGAAGCTTTTGCGGTCAAAGATGGTAAATTCTTTGAAACAGGAACTACTGCCGGTCTGAAAGATAAATATGAGTATGCCCAAATCATTGATGCCGAAGGGAAAGCCGTTTATCCCGGCTTCATAGATGCACACGCCCATTTTTACGGACTTGGCCTGCAACAACAAAAAGTTGAGCTTACGGGAACGAAAAGCTTTAAGGAAGTCGTTTCCCGAATTGTGGAATTTCAGAAAAAGCATCATCTCGATTATATTACCGGCCGTGGCTGGGACCAGAATGACTGGGAGGTAAAAGAATTTCCTGCCAAAGATACCCTGGATGTATTATTTCCGGATACACCAGTTGCAATAACCAGGATCGATGGCCATGCGATGCTGGTAAACCAGGCAGCGCTCGATAAGGCTAACATTACCACCAAAACTAAATTCCAGGGAGGTGATATTGAACAAAAAGACGGTAAACTTACCGGTATACTCGTAGATAATCCAATGGAATTGATCGAAGCTACCCAGGAAGAACCCGATTTTCAGGAAAGAAAAGAAGCTCTTTTAAGCGCACAGGAGATTTGTTTGAAATATGGGCTAACTACGGTTGACGATGCCGGACTGCCTCGGGAAGTGATTGAAACAATCGATAGCCTTCAGAAAAGTGGAGAACTGAAAATGAGAATTTATGCCATGGTTGCAAATTCTCCTCAAAATCTGGATTATTATCTTTCAAAAGGACCTTATAAAACAGAAAGGCTGAATGTGCGCTCTGTAAAATTCTATGAAGATGGCGCCCTGGGTTCTCGTGGAGCGGCCCTGAAAAAACCTTATTCCGACAGGCCGAACCATTTTGGAGCTCTACTTTCTCCCATATCTGATCTAAAGGATATTGCAGCCCGGGTTGCGAAATCTGAATTCCAGTTAAACACGCATGCGATTGGCGATTCTGCGAATTACCTGGTTTTGAAAACCTATGATTCCCTGCTTGATGATACTACCGATAGAAGGTGGAGGGTGGAGCATTCGCAGGTAATAGATCCCGAAGATTTTCATTATTTCAGCAAAAATATCATTCCTTCGGTTCAACCTACGCATGCGACCAGCGATATGTACTGGGCTGAAGATCGTCTGGGGCCAGAGCGGATCAAAGGCGCTTATGCCTATAAAAAATTGTTGCAGGAAGCCGGGCTTGTGGCCCTAGGAACCGATTTTCCGGTTGAGAAGGTGAGTCCGTTTTTGACCTTTTATGCGGCGGTTTCCCGCCAGGACACTGAAAATTATCCTGAAGGCGGATTTATGAAAGACCAGGCTCTTTCAAGAGAAGAAACCTTAAAAGGAATGACCATCTGGGCTGCGTATGCCAATTTTGAGGAAAATGAAAAAGGAAGTATTGAAGCCGGTAAATTTGCCGATTTTGTGATCCTGGACCGCGATTTAATGGAGGTGGCCTTAGACAGTGTTCCTGAAACTAAAGTCATTAGGACCTTTATTAACGGCGAGCAGGTCTATAAAAATTAATCTGGGTATCTTTGCAACTCAATAAAAATTTAGAAAAATGAACGACGGATTATATGCCAAATTTCACACTTCAAAAGGAGAGATCCTTGCAGAGCTGGAATATAAAAAAACTCCCGGCACGGTTGGCAATTTTGTAGGCCTTGCGGAAGGCAAAATTGAAAACAAAGCGAAAAAGAAAGGAGAGCCATACTACGACGGACTCAAATTTCACCGGGTGATCCCAGATTTTATGATCCAGGGAGGTGATCCACAGGGTACCGGAGCCGGTGGCCCGGGTTATAATTTTGATGACGAGATCCATCCTGACCTGAAGCATGATGAACCGGGAAAATTATCGATGGCCAATGCCGGGCCTGGTACCAACGGGAGTCAGTTTTTTATCACTCATGTTGAAACTCCATGGCTTGACGGAAAACATACGGTTTTTGGAAATGTGGTCGAAGGTCAGGATGTGGTTGACAAGATCCAGCAGGGTGATAAGATCGAAAAACTGGAGATCATTCGTGAAGGCAGCGATGCTGAAAATTTTGATGCCGTAAAGGCCTTTGAAAATTTTAATGCTGAAAAAGTAAAAAAAGAAGAGGAAGCTAAAAAGAAAGCCGAGGCAGAGCTCGAAAAACTTGCCGCAGGATTTGAAAAAACCGAAAGCGGACTCCGATATAAGATCATCAATAAAGGAGATGGAAAGCAGGCCGAAAAAGGCAAAACTGTTGCCGTACATTATAAAGGTCAGCTGGCTGATGGCACCGTTTTCGATTCTTCATATAAAAGGAACAAGCCTTTGGAATTTCCTGTGGGTATGGGGCATGTGATTCCCGGCTGGGATGAAGGAATCCTGAAACTGAAGGTAGGAGATAAGGCGCGGCTGGTGATTCCGCCTCATCTTGGATATGGAGAGAGAGGCGCCGGAGGCGTAATTCCACCAAATGCCATTTTAGTGTTTGATGTGGAATTGATGGAAGTTAAATAGTATTTTTCCAAAATAATAAAAAAGGCGGCGTGAAAATTTTTCACGCCGCCTTTTACTTTTCTTCTTCCCGGTTTATTTTGAATCGGGTTGTGGGGTCATGCGTAAATAAGGTTTAATGGTTTTGTATCCTTTTGGGAACATCTTATCGGCTTCTTCATTAGAAACTGAAGGACTTATAACCACATCTTCACCGCTTTTCCAGTTCGCAGGAGTCGCCACTTTCTTATATGCAGTTAACTGAAGGGAATCTATGACCCTTAATAATTCATCAAAATTCCTTCCTGTACTGGCAGGATAAGTAATCATCAATTTGATGGTTTTATCAGGCCCGATAACATATACTGAACGCACTGTAAGCGTGTCATCGGCTTTTGGATGAATCATTCCGTACAGGTTGGAAACCTTTCGGTCTTCATCTGCAATAATCGGAAAATTAACCTGGGTATGCTGTGTTTCATTGATATCTTTTATCCAGCCTTTGTGGGATTCCAGCCCATCAACACTCAGCGCCAGGACCTTTACATTTCTTTTTGCAAATTCGTCTTTGTATTTGGCTACTGCTCCTAATTCGGTTGTACAAACAGGCGTATAATCTGCCGGATGTGAGAAAAGAATTCCCCAGCTGTCTCCCAGGTAATCATAAAAATTGATCTTTCCTTCCGAAGTTTGGGCATCAAAGTTTGGGGCTTTGTCTCCTAATTTCAACTCGCTCATAATAAATATTAAATTTTTAGGTTAATCCTATTAAATCTATAGGAAAATAAAATTACGAAAAATAAATACCTCTGATTATAAGATTAGGTTAAATTGCAGTAAATTCAGTTTTGCTCCTTAAAATTAATCATAAAAGCCGGATTTCACTAAGTTTTTACCTCACAAATGCTGATTATGGAAGAAATAAAATGGAAAGATTTTGAAAAAATCGACCTGCGCGTTGGAAGCATTCTTAAAGCAGAATCTTTTCCCGAGGCCAGGAAACCTGCCTATAAATTGAAAATAAATTTTGGGGAACAATTGGGGGTAATGAATTCGTCAGCACAGATAACCCGCCGCTATACCACGCAGGAACTCATAGGCAGGCAGGTAATCGCCGTGGTTAATTTTCCTGTAAAACGTATAGCCGGTTTCAAAAGTGAATGTCTTGTTCTGGGTGTTCTCGGTGAAGATGAAGATGTTGTGCTACTCTCTCCAGGCCAGAAAGTAAAAGACGGATTAAAGATTGGCTAATCAAATGCCTTCTTTGAATTTTCGGTGTTCTTCCAGCAACCTCTCAATATCTTTGTTGTACCCATAAAGTACCATAATCTCATCTTGAGATAAAATGGTATCGGCCCTTGCAATTCCCTGCACGGTGGGTTTTTCAGTTTCTGCTCCCAATTCATTTTTAGTATGGGATACCTTCATAGTAGTAAGAATGATCACATTAAATTCCTTTTTTAACTGAAGGTCTTTAATTGCTTTTCCATCATATTCCGGTGGAATTCTTGTTTCTACTATACTATACTCGCTATCAAGTTCAAAACTATCTACCACTCCTTCCATATTTAACTTCTGTGCCCAGCGGTCGGCAGTTTCCTTTTCGGGATGAATGATCTCTTTTACACCCATTGCTTCCAAAACCATTCGCTGTAAAGGATCCACAGCCCTTGCAATAAGTCGTTTTACATGCATCTGTTTCATAAGGGCGGCAGCCATAATATTGGCTCCCCTGTCTTCCCCAATTCCAACAATTACCACATCGGTATCTTTAAGAGGAAGGTTTTTTACTGCTTCCACATCGGTGGCATCAAGGCCCACGGCGTGAGTGATCTTCTCTTTGATCCCTTCTACCTTTCCCAGATTTACATCTACTCCAATCACCTCATTCCCCATACCGGTGAGTTTTTCGGCTATTGAAGATCCAAAAATTCCAAGTCCAATAACAATATACTTCATGGTTGAGTTCTTTTAGTTTATTAAAATCTCATCGGTGGGATAACGATAATTTAAATGTTTCACTCTTCTCAGAAGGGCGATCAAAATGGTAAGCATGCTTACCCGGCCTATAAACATGGTGAAGATGAGCACTATTTTTGAAGGAGCCGAAAGACTTGCAGTGATCCCCGTTGACAAGCCCACCGTACTGTATGCCGAAAAACATTCAAAGGCGATACTTAGAAGTGTTTTGTCTTCATCAAAGGAAGCGATCATGAAAACGGCCATTCCAATCACCATTAAAGATAATGAGATGATCGCAAAAGCCCTTCTTACTGAAGCGTAAGAAATTTCCCTTTTATAAATCTCTATGCGATCTTTGCCCCTTGCAAGACTAAAAAAGTTCAAAGTTGCAATCGCAATGGTACTTGTTTTAATACCACCACCGGTGGAGGCAGGAGAAGCACCTATCCACATCAACAGGAATATCATCATTAAAGTACTGAAATTAAGGGCTCCTGTGTCTACCGAATTGAAACCCGCTGTACGTGGAGTTGCTGCTCCAAAAAACGAAACGACGATCTTTCCATACCAGCTGTGTTCTGCAAGTGTATTGTTATATTCGAAAGCGTAAAATCCAAGCGTTCCTACCGCAAGCAAAATTCCTGTGGTAACGATCACAATTCGGGTATTGATATTGATCATCCAGGGCAAATGGATCCTTTCCTTTTTCTTCTGAATTCTTAGTAGCCCATGTTTCAACTTATACACCACATATTTATAGAGGTTCAGAACGATGGGAAAACCAATTCCGCCAAGGATAAAAAGGCAGGCGACTACCATTTGAAGTGTATAATTATGCCGAAAACCGGGTTCGTAAAGGCTGTTTTCCAGGGTAGAGAAACCCGCATTACAAAATCCGCTGACAGCATGAAAAACTGAAAAGAAGATCCTGTCAGAGATTAGCGCCATTTCACTTTTATTCAGACTGAAATAAATAAAAATTCCCCCTAAAAATTCCACGATCAAAGTGATATAAAGGATCTTTTTTAAGACACTTATGACTTCACCAATTTTTTCGGAATTAGTAGCGTCTTTCAGCATTAACTGATTTTTATACGAAGTCTGACCTCTGAAAAAATAGCTGAAATAGCTGGCAAAAGTCATAATTCCCAGACCTCCAAGCTGCATTAACAGTAAGATCACGCCTTGGCCGAATCCCGTAAAATAAGATCCTGTATCGACAACGATCAGGCCGGTGACGCAAACGGCACTGGTGGAAGTAAAAAGGGCATCCAGTGCGCTAATGCCATTATGTGTAGCGTTGGGAAGCATTAAAAGGCCCGCTCCCGTTAAAATTATAAAAAGAAAACCGGCCATAAAAAGCTGCGCCGGGTTGAGATTCTGTCGATTAAAATTAAATTCTACGGTTGCAAATTCCCTTATGAAATAAATAAATGCTGCTAAATAAACATAGAGCATTTTATTCAGACTTTCCAGGAATCCGAGGTTATCTCGCAGAGTATCCATTTTCACCAAAATCAGAATAAAAAACAGAGATCCCAGCAAAGTGTCAAAGATCCGAACCTTCAGTCTGAACTTGATCTTAAAAAGAAAATACCGAAGAATGATGGTGGCTACCCCTGTAATAAGAATGATGAAATAGAATTTATTTAATTCCTCCTCACTATACTGGGGATGCCTGAAACCCAGATCATAGATCGCGACCAAAATAGCGATCAGACTTAGAAAAAACGAAAAACGGTTTAAGAAATTTAAAAATCTCTCATCCCTTAATCTACTTCTGAATCCGGAGAATTTCACTTATGAAAGAATTTGCGCATACTATTAAAAAGGACGTTTAAATCAAGTCCCGAATTTTGAGGTGCTAAGTTATTTAAATCTAAAAGAATAGTCTTAAAATTTATTTAAACTCTCTTTACATCTCCTTTCCAAAGAAAATGGCATTCATTAATAATTTATTCGTTCCATACCAAAACGCGCGAAAGTTTGTGTTATCGGTGAAAATGATCACATCCCCACGGCCCAGCTTTTCGTGTTTGAAAGGAACCGAATTTGCGAGTGAATCCAGATTGGGTTTACTTATATAGCCACTCAGCAAAGGATTTTTTGTGTATTTGATAGGATTGTTATAGCTCTGTTCGTCGGGTTCCAGAAATAAGGTCGTATTTCTGAAAAGTGCGATTTTATCGTTTTTATAACCAAAAGCGATAGGATGGCTTCTGTCAAGTTTCGCTTCAAAAATAGCCCCGCCAATACCCTGTGCGCCGCGAAAATCTCCACGTTCTTCAAAACTTATATCTTTTGCAACCAGCTTATTTTCTTTGGATTTAAAATCTATGAAATCGTTTTTCTTAAGCCAGTTTGCGGCATTTCGGTAGCCAATAAGCGTTCCGCCTTCGCGAACCCATTCTTTCAGGCTGGAAGCAGCTGATTGATCAAGGTTCCATGTGTTTGGAAGAATGATATCTGTGTATTTGCTCAAATTTGTACGCGGCAGGTTCCGCGTATCCAGTTTGGTGATCTTCATATCATAGCGCTGGTCAAATAAATGCCAGATTTCGCCGGCGTCATAAGAGCTGATGCCTTCCCCGACGATCAAAGCTACCTTTTGAGGCTGCAAGGCCTTGAATTCCCCGCTCCCCAGGTTGATCCCTTTGGTCATCCCGGTATTCGCCGCAGTTATTTTAACATGGCTTTCTTCGGAAACTTCAGTGAGGAACTTATGAATTTCTGCTGATGATAATTTCTGATTCTGCACCGGGATCATGATAGTGCCGTAATCATATTTTTGACTATTTAAACTGAATTCTTTCATGGCAACTTTTGCACGCAAACCTTTATTCAGTATCATGTTCAGCGCTTTGGGAGAATAATAATTGTTCCAGTCAAGCAAGTAGGCATAATCACTTTTGCCGGGTTTTTCGGGCTGCGGAATTTCAAGGTTTTCTATTTTCTGCCCCGCCTTTTTCATGGAAGCATTTTCGGTATAATCAAGATTGAAAGCGAGCGGGAAGGTCCATGCAGAAATATCGTAAAAAAGGCTGTCCTGGAAACTCGTTCTTTTTTCGAACATGGCTTCCACCAGGCGATGCTGCCTTTGATTTTTAGGCACTATATAAGCCGAGCCCTTACTGAATTTCTCTCCGTTTTCTGAAAAATTGTCGGCTACACTATAGACCTCGACCTGGTGTCTTTTCAGGATTTCGGCCAGTTTATAGGCACTCACGGGATCTTTTGAATTTCCAAAGGCCCAGGCACCATCAGTAGCCGATTTTCTGGCGTTCTCATAAAAACTGCGCTGGTAATTAAGCAGTTTCTGTCTCATTTTCTGTGAGGCTTCCAGTGTAGAAAGTGCTGCAGTGAATTGATTTCTTATAGTAAACGGAAAGGTGAGAATACCATTCTCTGTTTCCTGCGCATGACCACGGGAACTGGCCTGTTCGAAAAGAATACCTATACTTCCGTTAATATCGGGAAATGTTGAACCCTTTCCGTAATAAAAGTCGTCATAGTTCTCTTCGGTGAAATAAAGTGAACCAATGCTATCTAATGCTTTTGCATGAAAGGTCCCGATTTCTTTGGTGAGATCCTGGTTCATTTGCGGGGTAAGCGGGTGAGTCCTGGAAGGGATTCCCGGCTGAAAAAAGAAAGTGGAATTGGGTCCCATTTCGTGATGATCGGTAAGGATATTCGGATACCATTTATGGAAGGTTGCGATCCTCGCCTGTGTTTCGGGCAATTGTACCGGCAACCAGTCACGGTTGAGGTCAAACCAATAGTGGTTGGTTCTCCCGCCCGGCCATACCTCGTCATATTCACGGTCCTGAGGATCGGGATTGATATTTTTGCTTCTGTTCGTATTCGCCCAGTAAGCGAAACGCTGCAGTCCGTCCGGATTAAAAGATGGATCCAGAAGGATTACCGTATTCTTAAGTGTATTTTCAATTTCAGGGCCTTCCGCAGCAGCGAGATAATAAGCATAGATCAAAGCAGCATTTGCTCCACTGGGTTCGTTTCCATGGATGGAAAAGCCCTGATTGATCACCACAGGCATATTTTTAGTGTTTACCGCTTCGGAATTTTTTTCGATCAGTTTAAGATGATTCTGCCTTATTTGTTCAATATTTTGAAGATTTTCAGGGGAAGAAATGGTGAGTAAAACCAAAGGCCGCCCTTCATAGGTCGTTCCGCGATTTTCAATATTTATACGCGGTGAAACTTCTGCGAGCTTATTCATGTAATTTAACAGCAGGTCATGCGTGACATGCCATTCACCGGGAACAAAGCCAATAATATCCTGAGGAACAGGGATTTCAGGATTGTAATTTACATTGTCGGGAAGATAATAATCCAGAGTGATTTCTTCTGTTTGAGCCTGAAGTTGTAGGCTAATAAAAAGAAATAAAAGTAGGAGTTTTCGCATTTAATTTTTTTTAGAAATCTAATATAAAAAAAACCGCCCTGTTCGGGACGGTTTTATCGATTACAGGATATTTTGTTCCTAAATATCGTCGAAACTAAGATCTGTGAATTTTTCAGGACTTGTTGAAGCCGAAGCTGCCGTTGCCGGAGCTTTCTCATCATCATATTCCTTTTTGAAATCCTTCTGGTGACGTTCGCTAATCACTTCTTCTCCTTTTTCATCAATGATATAATTGGTCATTTCTTCAAGGATTTCTTTAAATCCGTCAAAATCTTCCTTGTAAAGATAGATTTTGTGTTTTTTGTAATAGAAAGAACCATCATCATTAGTGAATTTTTTGCTTTCAGTGATTGTAAGGTAGTAGTCCTCTGCGCGGGTGGATCTAACATCAAAGAAGTAGGTTCTTCTTCCCGCTCTTAAAACTTTAGAGAATATTTCTTCTTTCTCCATCATATCCTTGTCGCTCATAAAATAAATTCTTTAATGGTTTGTTATGATGCTCAAAAATCTAAAAATTTTTAACATCTAACAAAAAATTTTCACATTTCTTTTTCATTTAGTTGTTTTGCGTACAACTCTTTATAATATCCACTCTGGCTCAATAACTTGCTATGTGAGCCTTCCTGAATGATTTTTCCATCTTCAAGAATGATAATTTTATCAGCATTTTTTGCGGAAGAAACACGGTGGCTTACAATTATGGTGGTTTTATTCTTAGTGATTTCGAACAAATTGTTCAGAATTTCCTCTTCGGTTTCTGTGTCTACTGCGGAAAGGCAATCGTCAAAAAGTAAAATTTCAGGATCATGAATAATAGCGCGTGCGATGGAAACCCGCTGCTTTTGTCCGCCGGAAAGAGTAATTCCCCTTTCGCCAAGAACCGTGTCATAACCTTTACTGAAACCGATGATATTTTTATGAACGGAAGCATTTTTGGCTGCCTGAATGATTTCCTTTTCGTCGGCTTCAGTTTTACCGAAGTTGATATTATTCCTGATGCTGTCACTAAAAAGGAAAGCGTCCTGCGGCACATATCCTATACTTTTACGAAGGCTGTCAAGATTCAGTTTCTTAATATTCCTTCCGTCGATGAGAATTTCGCCCTCATCAATATCGTAAAGTCGGCCAATGAGCTCAAGGATCGTCGATTTCCCGGAACCTGTTTTACCAATGATCGCAAGCGTTTGCCCACTGTCAATTTTAAAAGAAACATCTTTCAGTGCGGTAATATTGGTATCGTCATAAGTAAAACTTACATTTTTGAATTCGATATTACCCTTTATTTCATCGGGTTCCTCTTTGGGATTGGTAATATCAGGTTTTACGTTTAAAAATTCATTGATCCGCTCCTGCGAAGCATCGGCCTGTTGCACTAATGAAGTTACCCAGCCTATCGAGGCTACCGGCCAGGTGAGCATGTTCACGTACAGGATAAATTCTACCAGTACGTCTATGTTTTCTATTTGCCCGGAAAGAATTTGGCGGCCACCTATATAGATAACAATGATATTGCTTATCCCGATGAGTAAAACCATCAGCGGGAAAAAGAAGGCCTGCACTTTCACCAGATCAATATTCTTATCCCGGCTTGCATTAGAAAGTGTGGTAAAATTTGAAGTTGTAGAGGGTTCAATACTATAAGATTTGATCACTGCGATCCCGCTAAAACTTTCCTGGGTAAAAGTGTTGAGTTTCGATAAATATTGCTGTACAATGGTACTTCTTTTATGTATCGCCACGCTAAGCCTGTAAATAGCAAACGAGAGAATAGGCAGGGGAATAACCGTATAAAGAGTTAATTCAGGCGCCGATTTGATCATAAAGATCAATACCACCACTGTTGAGGTGAAAGTGGTAACGCTGTACATGATCGCCGGTCCCAGGTACATACGCACCTTTGAAACATCATCACTGATGCGGTTCATCAGATCCCCGGTTCGGTTCTTTTTGTAAAAATTAAGGGAAAGTTCCTGGTAATGTTTATAGACTTCATTCTTAAGGTCATATTCCATATGCCTTGAAACCACGATGAAGGTCTGCCTCATCAAAAAAGTAAAAAATGCAGAAATAAGTGTGGTGCCGGCAATCAGCAAAATATTGATCAGAAGCTGATGTTTCACTTCTGAAATATCTGTGACCTCGCCATTGAGATATTTTTCAATGATCTTGGTGCTCCTTCCAATCAGTGGCACATAATAAATGGCAAAAATCCTGGCGGCGATCGTAATGATCAAACCTATGAGAAGTTTCCATTTGTACTTATAAAAATATTTATTGAGGTGCTTTAAATTTCCCATTCTAAAAATTGGTCTTATTGCGAATTCCTTAATTTAACACCTTTAAAAAATAAAATAATTAAAAATATCATTATTTTTGTGGTGTAATTTTGTCAAATTCAAAATACATTAAACTAAAAAACCAACATATTATGCAAGTTGACGTTTTGAACGCAAAAGAACTTAAAAAATCTGCTCCGGTTTTCGGGCAGGTGTCGTTTGACGATCATGAACAGATCGTTTTTTGCAACGACAAAGATACAGGTTTAAAGGCAATAATAGGTATTCATAACACGGTTTTAGGGCCGGCCCTGGGCGGTACAAGAATGTGGAATTATACCAGCGAATGGGAAGCACTTAACGATGTTTTGAGGCTTTCCAGAGGAATGTCTTTCAAAAGCGCCATTACCGGTCTTAATCTTGGAGGAGGTAAAGCGGTAATCATAGGCGATGCGAAAAAAGACAAAACACCCGCCCTTATGAGAAGGTTTGGTGAATTTGTAAATTCTTTAGGCGGAAAATATATTACTGCAGAAGATGTTGGTATGGAAACTGCCGATATGGATACCGTGAGGGAAGTAACTCCTTACGTTACCGGAATTTCAGAATCTAAAGGAGGCGCCGGTAATCCTTCACCGGTGACTGCTTATGGTGTTTTTATGGGAATAAAAGCTTCAGCCAAATTCAAATATGGCAGCGATGATCTCAACGGAAAAAAAGTGCTTGTGCAGGGAATTGGCCATGTGGGTGAAACTTTGGTTGATTATCTGGTAAAAGATGGTGCCGAGGTATTTATTACCGATATCAGTGAAGAACGCCTTCAACAGGTAAGTAAAAAATATGGAGCACATATTTTTACTGATGGCGACATCTATTCTGCCGATGTTGATATTTACGCTCCCTGTGCACTTGGAGCCACTATCAATGACGATACAATAGACAGATTAAAAGTTGATATCATTGCCGGCGCGGCGAATAACCAGCTTGCCAATGAAGTGGAACATGGTGAAATTCTTCAGAAAAGAGGAATTGTTTACGCTCCAGACTTTCTTATCAACGCCGGCGGAATTATAAATGTCTATGCCGAGCTCGAGAAATATGGAAAAAAAGAGATCATGCAGAAGACTGAGAATATTTATAATACCACCCTGCAAATCCTTGAAAAGGCGGCCAGGGAAGACATGACCACTCATTTTGCCGCACTGCAGATCGCGAAACAACGAATTGCCGACAGAAAAAATCAACATTTGAATTAGTCAATTCCAATAAATTGATATTTTTGCAGGGCGAAAGTTTTTCTTTCGCCCTTTCTAATTTCTAAAAAAGTTCTTTTACAATTATGTTGACAAGAAGACATATCAGGGTTAAAGTAATGCAGTCTTTGTACGCCTTTAACCAAAGCCAGAATGATAAGCTTGCCACGGAAGAGAAATTCCTCGTAAAAAGCATGGAAGAAATGTATGATCTTTTCCTGCTTCAACTTAGCCTGATCACAGAGATCAGGGAACACGCCGAAACTTTTTTAGAAAAATCTCAGCAAAAACATCTCGCCACCAGCGAAGAGAAAGATCCCAACAGGAAATTTTTGAATAATAAAATTTTTGAAATTCTCAATGAAAATGAGAGTTTACAACATGCTCTTGAAAAACATAAGATCAACCAGTGGAAGCATGATGATGAATATGCGGCAATTATCTGGAATGAGATAAGGAGCAGTATGGAGTACGAGGAATATATGCGTACCCGGGACAATGATTTTAAAGAAGATAAAGATTTTATTATCACCATCTTCAAGAAGTATATCGCTCCAAACGAAAAGCTTTACGAATATCTTGAAGATATTAAACTTACCTGGCTTGATGATCTTCCTTTGGTGAACACCGCTATTTTGAAAATGCTTCAGAAGCTCAAAGAACCATCCGGGAAAAAGAAGAAGATCACCAGTTTGTTCAAGAATGAGGAAGACCGTGAATTTGCAATAAAATTATTCAGAAAAACCTATCTCAATAGCGAGGAACTGGAACAGGAAATGCTGGGAAGAACACCAAACTGGGACAAAGACCGTATTGCCGAGGTGGATATGGTACTTATAAAAATGGCTATTTGTGAATTTCTGAAATTCCCAAGCATTCCGGTGAAAGTAACTATTAATGAATACCTTGAAATAGCCAAGGAATACAGCACTCCAAAAAGCAGCATTTTCATCAATGGCCTGCTCGACAAATTGTCAAAAGAGTATAAAGTTGATGATAAATTAAATAAAAGCGGCCGTGGCCTGATGTAATCAGGAAATTTTATTAATTTTAGGCCTTAAAATAAAAAATAACTTTAACGATGAAAAAAGCAATTTTAATGTTTGCAGTTGTCGGAGGTTTGGTTTTTACAGGTTGTAAAGACAATAATGCTTCAGACAAGGTTAAAGCTGAAAATGTAGAAACAGCAGCTGAACGTGATGCTAAGGAAAACGTTTATCCTGAAATCACTTTTGATGAAACCGAATATGATTTTGGAAACATTACAAAAGGAACTCCTGTACAACATACTTTTCAGTTTACCAATACGGGGAGAGCGCCTCTTGTAATCACCAATGCCACCAGCTCCTGCGGTTGTACTGTTCCAACCTATCCTAAAAACGAGACTATTGCTCCCGGAGAAACTGGTGAATTACTCGTAAAATACAACGGATCAGGAAACGGCCAGGTTACTAAAACAGTAACTCTTTCTGCCAATACCGAATCTGGAAAAGAACAAATTAAGATCAAGGCTTTTGTGGAACCTGAAGGAACCAATAAAGCCAGCTAAAAGCATATATGGATAAATTATCACAGTTTGCACCGATTATTTTGATGTTTGCGGTAGTGTATTTTTTTATGATACGCCCGCAGATGAAAAAAGCTAAACAGGAAAAGAATTTTGCTGCCGAACTTAAAAAAGGAGACCGTGTGGTCACAAAAAGCGGAATGCATGGCAAAATTATCGATTTCAGCGAAAAGAATAATGCGGTGATCATTGAAACCGGCGCGGGAAAAATCACTTTTGACCGTTCTTCCATTTCTATGGAAATGACTCAAAAATTAAATGAACCTGCAAAGGCCAAAAAATAAGAATAAAGAATTTTGAAAAAATTAAAGCGGCTTTCGGGCCGCTTTTTTTTAGTATTTGTACTTGTCGTTGAGTCCTTTTTTGCTTTTGATCATTGGGATGATCTTTTCCAGCCGGCGTAATTTTGTTTCTTCCCTTTTCGCTTCAGAAATATATTCGGCATATTCCCTTTTACAACCCGGTGACATCGCCTCAAAACCGGACTTTACCTCCGGGTCTTTTTTCATGGCTTCAGAAAGCAGGGCGGGAATTTCAATTTTTTTGCTCCTTACGGGTTTTACTTCTTTTCCTTCACTTTGATTCTGAATGGCTTCCTGTATGTAAGGCAATAAAATGGAAACCTTTAACTCGTCTCCCTCTTCAAATCTAATTTGCCTCAGGGCTTTGGTTTTTCCTTCCTGGGCATTGACGAGTAAGGAAGTGTTTTCTTTTAGTAAAGCTCCGTTAAAGAACCAGATTCCGAAGTGATTTTTAAAAGCCCCAATGCCCAGCACGTTTTTCCCGTTTAGAGTATATACAGGACCGCCCCATTTTATAGCGGGCTCGAGTTCGGTAGTGAGTATCATTTCGTGTAACTGCCAAAGTTGTTTCTTCCATTTAGGATGTTTGTCGATATATTCTTCAACTTTGGAAACAGCCATTATTTTAATGAGTTTTGGAGACCTTCCAGGTTTTAAAAACCTGGAAGGTCTAAATTTGTAGTTATACCTACTTTTTATATTTATTGGCGGTCATTTCAGCGATTTTCACAATTACTTCGGTCGCTTTCTGCATACTTTCTACAGGGACATATTCATATTTTCCGTGGAAATTATGGCCGCCGGCAAAGATATTAGGGCAGGGAAGACCCATAAAACTCAGTTGAGCTCCATCGGTACCGCCACGAATAGGTTTGATAATGGGTTTTATATGAAGCTCTTTCATGGCTTCTTCAGCGATTTCAACGATCTGCATTACCGGCTCCACCTTTTCCTTCATATTAAAATACTGATCTTTTATCTCAATTTTTACGCATTCCCGTTCATATTGCTTGCAAATTTCTGCAACCAGATCTTTCATCATCTTCTTTCTCGCCTCAAAATGCTTTTTATCATGATCCCTTATAATATATTCCAAAACCGTTTCCTCAACATTCCCATGGATATTGGTTAAGTGGAAAAAACCTTGTCGGCCTTCGGTATGTTCAGGAGTTTCCAGCCTCGGCAGTGAATTGATAAAATCCTGCGCGATATACATACTATTGACGAGCTTGTCTTTGGCATAACCGGGATGCACGCTTTTCCCTTCAACGGTGACTACTGCGCCGGCCGCATTGAAATTTTCAAATTCCAGTTCACCAATCTGGCTGCCGTCCATAGTATACGCCCATTCTGCGCCAAACTTTTGCACATCGAATTTATGGGCGCCGCGACCAATTTCTTCATCGGGAGTAAAGCAAACTTTGATAGTGCCGTGTGGAATTTCAGGATTATCTATAAGGTATTCCATCGCCGTCATGATCTCGGTAATGCCAGCTTTATCATCGGCTCCGAGAAGAGTGGTTCCATCAGTGGTGATGAGTGTCTGGCCTTTATACTGAATGAGATCTTCAAAATATTCAGGGGAAAGGATAATGTTTTTTTCTTCATTCAGCAGAATATCACCACCGTCATAATTTTCTACGATCTGCGGATTCACATTGGTACCCGTAAAATCGGGTGTGGTGTCAAAATGGGCAACAAAGCCTATTACGGGCACTTTGTGTGAAACATTTGCCGGAAGGCTGGCCATTACATAGGCATTCTCGTCGATGCTCACCTCCTGCATCCCGATTTCCTTTAATTCTGTTACCAGTTTGTTGGCAAGATCCCACTGTTTTTCGGTACTCGGAGTGGAGTTGCTTTTGGGATCGCTTTGGGTATCTATTTTTACATAGCCGAAGAAACGGTCTATGATCCTGTCTTTTCTGAACATTATTAGATTTTTTTTAGAAAAAAATATAGGCTACTTTTCAAGTTTTTAATGCCAACAACAAATATAGATTAACCCATAATTCTTTCTCTTAAACTTATGAAAAAACTAATTCTCCTTTTTTTAATAAGCCTTATTTCCTGTCAACCAGCCGTAAAAGGTGTTTCAGAGAAAAAGGATAAGAATACTGGACTTATTGCCAATAAGGCAATGGTAGTTTCGGCGCGGGAAGAGGCTTCCAGAATTGGCCTTTCAATACTTCGCAAAGGAGGAAATGCATTTGACGCCATGATAGCTACAGAAATGGCCCTTGCAGTAGCCTATCCCTTTGCAGGAAACCTGGGAGGTGGAGGTTTTATGGTCTATCGGAAAGCTGATGGCAGTACAGGTTCACTAGATTATAGGGAAAAAGCACCGTTGGCAGCTTCTAAAAGAATGTACCAGGATGCTGAAGGAAATGTTATTTCAGAAAAAAGTAAAATAGGCGGTCTCGCCGTGGGCGTTCCAGGAACTGTTGCCGGAATATTTGCAGTCCATGAAAAATTTGGTTCCCTTCCAATGCCCGAGATACTTAAACCAGTGATCGCTCTTGCCAAAAGAGGTTTTGTGGTGACAGAACATCAGGCAGAGAATCTTCAAAAATATCGGGAACTTTTCCTTAAGGTTAACAACGATAGTATTCTCTTTTCAAAAGCTTATATGGCTGGAGACACCATTCATAATTTAGAACTGGCAAATACTTTACAGCAAATTGCGGAAAATGGAAGGAAAGAATTTTATAATGGTTCCATAGGCCGGGAATTGGTCAATTATCTCCAGGCTCACGGTGGGATCATGACCATGGAAGATCTCGCCGAATACCGTGCTCAATGGAGAGATCCAATTAGCGTTAAATATAAAGATTTGAAACTGATCTCCATGCCGCCTCCTTCTAGCGGGGGAATCGTGCTTGGACAAATACTGAAGATGGTGGAACCTTTTCCTTTGAAGGAATTTGGCCATAATTCGGAAAAAACCATACAGGTTTTAACCGAAGCGGAGCGAAGGGCGTACGCTGATCGCAGTTACTATCTTGGAGATCCAGATTTTGTGAATATTCCAACAGATACATTGCTAAGTGATTCCTATTTAAAAAACAGGATGGATAAATTTAGCTTTACCAAAGCTACCCCTTCTTCTGAAGTAGAACATGGAGAAATTGCCGGTTATGAAAGTATGGAAACCACTCATTATTCTATCGTAGACCAATATGGAAATGCCATCGCAGCGACGACAACCTTAAACGGCGCCTATGGTTCAAAACTTTTTGTGCCCGAATTAGGATTTTTTCTTAATAATGAAATGGATGATTTCAGCGCTAAACCCGGTTTTCCAAATATGTTCGGCCTTATTGGAGCTGAAGCCAATTCTATAGCACCCGGTAAGAAAATGTTGAGTTCTATGACCCCCACCATTGTGGAGAAAAACGATAAATTATGGATGGTGTTGGGTTCTCCCGGAGGTTCGACCATTATTACTTCAGTTTTGCAGACGATCCTTAATGTAAAAGAATTTGGCGTGACCATGCAGGAGGCGGTAGATGCCCCACGCTTTCATCATCAATGGTTGCCAGACGAAATATTGTTCGAACCTGAAGGTTTTGATGAAAAACTGCTTAATTCTCTGCAGGAAAAAGGGTATAATATCAATGTTGGGGAATCTACGGTCATCGGGAAGGTCGATGCTATCCTGGTGCTTCCCGATGGGCGTATGGAAGGTGGTGCCGATAGAAGGGGAGACGACACTGCGGTTGGTTTCTGAAAAACCCCCGCAATAGTCGATTAAATTTTTTTAGATATTATCCAGAAATAAGTGATTAAAAAATTTTCACTGAATACCATATTTCTTTAGTTATTATTCAAAATTTGGTTAATAACGCAAAATTATATTTACCTTATGCGCTTAAAACCAAAAGAAATATGAAAAAAAATTACTTTTTAATGGTCTGTATGCTCCTTGTAGGGTGGCTAACGCAGGCACAAATCACCGAAGTTAAAGGTACAGTGGTAGATGAACAATCCCAGCCTCTGCCGGGAGTATCTGTTGCTGTAAAAGGAACAAATAAAGGAACGGTAACCGATTTTGACGGCCATTACTCAATTGATGCGTCACTGGGTCAAACCCTGGTTTTTACTTTTGTAGGTTTTGAGCCGCGTCAAATTGAAGTAGATCGTGAGGTAATAAACGTCACCCTGGTTGCGGGGATGGCTCTTAATGAAGTAGTTCTGGTGGGTTCGCGAAATCGGGCACGAACAGTTACTGAATCTTCAGTTCCTGTAGATGTACTGAATGTGAGTGAAATTAGTCAGGAAGTACCTCAGGTGAACCTAAATCAGATGCTGAATTATGTAGCACCTTCCTTTTCTTCAAATACTCAAACAATCTCAGATGGAACAGATCATATAGATCCTGCTTCTCTAAGGGGTTTGGGACCTGATCAGGTTCTTGTGCTTATAAATGGTAAACGAAGACATAATTCCTCTTTAATCAATGTAAATGGAACTTTCGGTCGTGGAAGTGTGGGGACTGATTTAAATGCAATCCCGGCCGCGGCTATAGGAAGAATTGAGGTGCTGCGCGATGGTGCGGCTGCTCAGTATGGTTCTGATGCTATTGCGGGAGTAATAAATATTGTTCTTAAAGACGATGTTGATAAGCTAAATTTCGATGTCACCACGGGAGCTAATTTTACAAAAAATGCCAATGAACAAACCGGCGGAGTAGATGGTGAAACCGTGAATGTGGCCGCAAGCTATGGAATTAAATTGGGAGATAACGGTGGTTCTATAACCTTTGCAGGAGATTTTGATTATCGCGAAGATTATAACCGAATGAAAGAATGGGAAGGCAGTATTTTTAATGCGTACAACGCGGTGGAAAGGGTTGCTTCAAATGCAGGCGCAGATATTGCCAATCTGAGCAACGAACAAATAAAACAGTTTGCCCAAAATGTTTCTTATTTCGATGATTCTTTCAAAAATGATATCGCTAATGCCGAAGACAGGGCAGCCTTGCAATCTCTTCTCGATTTGAATGTCACCGAAAATGAACTTGATGCCAGAAATCTTAACCGAAGTGACTTTAATATGAGGGTAGGCCAGTCTGCACTTCGAGGCGGAAGACTTTTTGCAAATATGTCTCTTCCCATTGACGATGCAGGGACCGAGTTATATTCTTTTGCAGGTATGAGTTCCCGGAAAGGAAATTCTGCCGGATTCTATCGTCTGCCCAATCAAAGCAGAACCTATACTCCAATATATATAAACGGGTTTTTACCTGAAATAAATTCAAAGATAAACGATAAGTCACTCGCTGTGGGAATTCGTGGTACTGTGGGAGAATGGGATGTAGATTTTAGTAATACCTGGGGGAAAAATGAATTCCTGTATTTAATTTCAAATACCTCCAATGCCTCCTTGCAAAGGGCCAGCCCGACAAGTTTTGATGCTGGCGGATTTTCTTTCGCGCAAAATACCACCAACCTCGATGTTTCTCAATTATATGATAATATTTTTGAAGACCTGAATGTCGCTTTTGGGGCAGAATATCGATTAGAAACCTATGAAATTTATGCCGGAGAAAAAGCCTCTTACGAGCAGTATACTCAAAATGGAGATGTTGTTACAAGGGCAGATCAAATGCCTGCAACCGACTTTTTTGGAAATCCAAGGCCAGGAGGATCTCAGGTTTTTCCAGGGTTTAGCCCAAAAAATGAACTATCGAGACAGCGTAGTAGTATAGCCGGATATTTCGATATTGAAGCAGATTTTACCAAGGCTTTCCTTCTTACTTTTGCTTCCCGCTTTGAAAATTATTCCGATTTCGGCTCTACCATTAATTTTAAAGTATCTTCGAGATATAAGCTTACCGACAATATCAATATAAGAGGTGCGGCCAATACCGGTTTTAGAGCTCCTTCATTGCATCAATTGTATTTTAATTCAACTTCAACAATTTTTGATAATAATGGTGATCCACAAGAAGTAGGTACATTTTCAAATGACAGCAGGCCTGCTCAGCTTCTTGGAATCCCAAAACTTAAAGAAGAGACTTCAAAAAGCATAAGTCTTGGTTTTACTGCCAGTATGCCCGAGGCCAATATAACCTTGACTGTTGACGGATATTTTGTGGCAATTGATAACCGCATTGTTTATACCGGCCAGTTTCAGGGCCCCGGAACAGGTACTGAACTCGATAATCTATTGTCTCAGGCCAATGCTACTGCGGCCTCTTTTTTCGCAAATGCGATCGATACCGAATCTAAAGGTTTAGACCTGGTACTAACGCATAAAGCGTTCTTTTCACAGAATGTCCAGTTGAAATCTGATCTTGCCGCTACACTTTCTAAAACGAAACAGGTGGGTGATATCAAAGCTTCTCCACAATTGGAACGTGCTGGATTGGTGAATACTTATTTTCCTGAAGATAGCCGTATTTATTTGGAAGAAGCGGTACCCAGAACCAAGATTAACTTGACAAATAGTTTGGCGCTGAATAAATTTAATTTCTTTTTACGAAATGTTTTCTTTGGAGAAGTGACCGAAGCCGCGACCACTCCTGAAAGTCAACAGGTTTTTGGTTCTAAACTGGTAACAGATTTTTCAATTGGATATAAAGTCACAGATGCTCTAAGGTTAACCGCCGGAGCCAATAATATTTTTGATATTTATCCAGACAGAGCAGAGGAACAGTATGGAAACCGAAGTGGTGGAAGATTTGACTGGTCCAGGAGATCACAGCAGTTTGGGATTGGAGGGAGATTTCTTTTTGCAAGGCTTAGCATTTCCCTTTAAGGAAAAATAAAATTATTTAATATGATAAACCGGCCTGATTTGTTTTTACAAATCGGGCCGGTTATTTTTTGCAGATTTCACAGGGTTTTCTGAAAATATATTTTAACCTATTTTTGCAGAAACCAGCCCGGAATGTATAAATCGCTAATTCGTCCCTTACTTTTCAAATTTGATCCTGAAAAAGTACATTATTTTACTTTTGATTTTTTAAAGAGTTTCTGCCGGATTCCCGGAGCTATAGATTTTCTGAAATCAAAATTCCTTCTGCAGGATAAACGCCTGGAAAGAGAGGTTTTTGGGTTAAAATTTCCTAATCCGGTGGGTCTTGCTGCGGGATTTGACAAAGACGCGAAACTCTATAAAGAACTTTCGGCCCTTGGATTCGGATTTATTGAAGTGGGCACGGTTACGCCAAAACCACAGCCGGGGAATGAAAAGAAAAGACTCTTCCGTTTGCCTGAAGATTCCGCGATCATCAACCGGATGGGTTTTAATAATGAGGGTGTTGAAAAAATGGTGGAACGCCTTAGAAAAAACACCGATGTACTGATCGGTGGAAATATTGGAAAAAATAAGGTCACTCCCAATGAAAATGCGGTTGATGATTATCTCTACAGCTTCGAAAAACTCTTTGATCAAGTAGATTATTTTGTGGTGAATGTGAGTTCCCCCAATACGCCGAATCTGCGTGAACTTCAGGGAAAGGAGCCGCTAAAGAAACTTTTGAATAGCCTGCAACAGAAAAATGATCAAAAAGCGAAACCGAAACCGATATTATTAAAAATTGCTCCCGATCTTACCGATGAGCAACTTTTGGACATCATCGAAATTGTAAAAGGAACCGGTATCGCCGGAGTGATCGCAACAAATACAACTATTTCAAGGGAAGGAATTCATTCTGAAAATAAAAATGAAACCGGCGGACTCAGCGGAAAACCTTTGACCAAACGATCAACCGAAGTGATCAGGTTCCTATCTGAAAAAAGCAATAAGGCTTTTCCGATTATCGGCGTAGGAGGAATTCATACCCCCGAAGATGCCATTGAAAAACTGGAAGCCGGTGCAAGCCTGGTTCAACTCTATACCGGATTCATCTATGAAGGACCTGCTTTGATCAAAAGGATCAACCAGGAAATTCTTAAGAAAGGGATTTAAAATTTTAAATGGATAGATGGCCGACCAGTTAATTCCGTTTTTGACCGCTTCAATTTTATTAACCCTGGCACCAGGGCCGGACATTATTTATGTGCTGGTTCGATCCATTGCTTATAATGCGAAACAGGGAATTGTAACGGCTACAGGCCTCGTAAGCGGGATCCTTGTTCACACCAGCCTTGTTGCTTTCGGAGTTTCCGCGATCATCAGGCAATCAGAAAATGTTTTTCTGATCATTAAAATCTTTGGCGCAGGGTATTTGCTATATCTCGCCTGGCAGGTGTATAAAAGCAATCCCGAGATCGCCTTTTCTTCGGAAGGAATAAAAAATAAAAGTCTCTGGTCTTTATACCGGCAGGGATTTATCATGAATGTGCTCAACCCGAAAGTGGGCATATTCTTCCTGGCTTTTTTCCCTGGTTTTCTGTGGGAACCTGAAGGAAACACCGTCATGCAGTTCTATATCCTGGGAATCATTTTTATGCTGCAGGCTTTGTTGATCTTTTCAATTGTGGCGCTATTGGCCGATAAGATTTCGGTTTTTATAAAATCGCATCCCAAATCGGGTTATTTCCTTAAATGGATGCAAATCGTCATTTTCATCTTAATTGCGGTATTAATTCTGAAATAATCTCTTGCGAATTCTTCATTGCTTCAGAAAGAAAGCTTTTGGAAATTTTTGCATTTTCAATAAAAACCAGGCCTTTTTCCATTTTCTTTAAAATACTATCTTTGGGCGTATGACAGAGATCAAGCTTATCGAATGTCCGCGTGATGCCATGCAGGGAATCAGGGATTTTATTCCCACTCAGGAAAAGGCCCGCTACATTCAGTCTTTATTGCGCTGCGGATTTGACACCATAGATTTCGGAAGTTTTGTGTCTCCAAAAGCCATCCCGCAAATGCGTGATACTGCCGAAGTACTTTCTAAACTTGATCTTTCCAAAACCAGGAGCAAACTTCTGGCCATCGTTGCCAATACCAGAGGCGCCGATGATGCTTCCAAATTCGAGGAGATAGATTACCTGGGATATCCATTTTCGATTTCTGAAAACTTCCAGATGCGGAATACGCATAAGACCATCGCGGAATCGGTAGAAGTGCTTCAGGAAATTCTCAATATCGCTGAAAAATCGAATAAAGAGGTGGTAGCCTATCTCAGTATGGGTTTCGGAAATCCTTATGGAGATCCATGGAATGTGGAGATCGTAGGGGAGTGGACCGAAAAACTCTCGAAAATGGGGGTGAAGATACTCTCGCTTTCCGATACCGTGGGAAGTTCAACACCTGAGATTATAGATTATCTGTTTTCGAACCTCATTCCCAAATATCCCGAAATTGAATTTGGTGCGCACCTTCATACCACACCTTCGAGCTGGCATGAAAAGATCGACGCGGCTTATAAGGCCGGTTGCCGACGTTTTGATGGCGCCATACAGGGTTTTGGAGGCTGCCCGATGGCCAAGGATGAACTTACCGGGAATATGCCCTCCGAAAAAATGCTTTCTTACTTTAATAAAGCGAAAGCCGAAACTCATATCAAAATGACCAGTTTTGAATCGGCTTATAATGAGGCTTCCAAAATTTTCGCTGCTTATTATTAGGAGTATTTATCGCTTTAAAAACTTCTATTAATAAACTTTATTTAAAATTAATCTAAATAATGTTGTACTGATTTATTCGCATTCTTATATTTGCCGAAATTATTTTAAACGAGTCTAAATAAAGAATTGATCCTTTGCGATCACAAATAAAGAAGAATGAAAAGAATCACAGGAATTTTATTGGTATTTACTCTGGTTTTTGCGGCCTGTTCAAAAGACGATGAAGGCGGCAGTATTAATCCTAATAATTTCGATCGTCAGGGAATGCTCGCCAACTGGGCCGATAATATCATCATCCCCGCGTTTTCGAATTTTAAAAATTCAACCCAAGATCTTGAGGATAAAACCACTGCTTTTACCAGTGATCCTTCCGAAGCGAATCTAGCAGAACTTCGTGCCGCTTTTGAAACAGCTTATCTTGATTTTCAAACAGTGTCTATGTTTGAAATTGGCAAGGCAATGGAGATCAATTTCCGTCATTTCTTAAATACCTATCCTGCCGATGCTTCGGCTATCGAAGCTAATATCGCGGGAGATTATGATCTTACTTCGGTTAACGCATACGATCAGCAGGGATTTCCGGCCCTGGATTATATGATCAACGGTCTTGGTGAGACCGATGCTGAGATCGCCGCTAAATATGCTTCTGAAGATTATAAAACCTATCTGGAAAATCTCGCTTCACGTATCAATTCTCTTACTGCAGAAGTGAATTCTTCATGGCAGGGCGATTTCAGAGATCAGTTCGTGAACAACACCAGCTCTTCCAGCACTGGAAGTATCGATAAGTTTACCAATGATTATATCATGTATTTCGAAAAATTTATCCGCTCTGGTAAAATTGGTTTTCCTGCGGGTGCCTTTACGGGAACCCCTTCTCCTGGAAATGTGGAAGCTTATTATTCTGAAGACTTTTCAAGAGCCTTATATATCAAAGCGCTCGAGAGCGTTCAGGATTTCTTTAACGGAAAACATTTTGGAAGCAGTGAAACTGGAAAAAGCTTCAGCCAGTATATCAATTATATGCAGCCTGCCATGGAAACCGAAAACCTTGCCAGCCAGATCAACGCTCAGTTTGATGCTATCATCAGCCAGGCTGAAACCTTAAACGAAAGCCTGGCAGCCCAGGTGCAAAATGACAATTCTAAAATGCTTGCCGCTTTTGATGAACTTCAAAAGGCTGTGGTTCTATTGAAAGTAGATATGATCCAGGTGCTGTATATCGGTGTGGATTATGTAGATTCTGACGGCGACTAGTTTTCGCACAATGTCGGCAAAACTGAATAAATATCTTAAATCTTACACCGAAGCGGCTCCCCTGGCAGTGTTCAGGATCTGCTTCGGTGTAATGATGTTTATTAGCGTGGTGCGGTTTTGGCTGAACGGCTGGATTGAAAAACTATACATCACCCCGAAATTCTTCTTTTCCTATTACGGGTTCGAATGGGTTAAACCTCTTGGAAACTATACCTATCTCATTTTTGCCATTTGCGGCATTGCTGCTCTTTTAGTGGCTGTAGGCTATAAATACCGAATTTCGATTCTCGTCTTTTTCCTGAGTTTTACCTATATCGAACTCATGGATAAGACCACGTATCTCAACCATTATTACTTTATAAGCATTCTTAGCTTCCTGATGATTTTCCTGCCTGCTTCCGCTTATTTTTCACTGGATGCCTGGAAAAATAGGAAAAATGCCTTTCAGAAAATACCTGCCTGGAGCATAGACGCCATCAAACTGCTTATGGCCACGGTTTATTTTTACGCCGGGATCGCGAAAGTGAACAGCGACTGGTTGCTAAGGGCAATGCCTTTGAAGATCTGGCTGCCTGCTCAATACGATCTGCCATTTCTGGGCAATTTGATGCAGCAGGAATGGCTGCATTATGCCTTTAGCTGGAGCGGGATGCTATATGACCTGCTTATTCCTTTTTTTCTCTTATGGCGACGCACGAGATTTGTAGCATTTCTCGTCGTGATCATTTTTCACGTACTCACCCGGATTCTTTTCCCCATCGGGATGTTTCCATATATCATGATCGTGAGCGCGCTTATATTTTTTAGTCCCGGCTTCCATCACCGGATCCTGAATTTTATTTCACGTTTATTCCATATTAATAAATCGGTTTTCGATAACGGAAAAAAGCTTGTGTATAATGGAATTAAAAGGAAAGCAATATTGGCAATTCTGGCGGTATTTTTTATCGTTCAGATCCTTTTTCCATGGAGGTATTTGCTGTATCCGGGTGAACTTTTCTGGACAGAAGAAGGCTTTCGGTTTTCGTGGAGGGTCATGCTGATGGAAAAAGTAGGATACGCGCAGTTTATCGTGGAGGATAAGGATTCCGGAAAACGCTTTTACATTGATAATGGTCAGTATCTAACGCCTTTTCAGGAGAAACAAATGTCCACACAACCCGATTTTATCCTGCAATACGCACATTTCCTGGCCGAAGAATTCCGCGAAAAAGGACATGAGAATATTGAAGTTCACGTGGAAAATTTTGTAGCCCTCAACGGCAGGCGAAGCCGTAAGTATATAGATCCTGAAGCCGATCTTCTCGAATATGAAGATTCCTTCAGGCATAAAACATTCATATTACCATTCAATGATGAAATTAAAGGTATTTAGTATTTTATTTTTTATCACGGCAATTGCAAGCGCCCAATATTCACTTAGCGGCACCATCACTTCGGCCGAAACCGGAAAACCGGTTCCCAATGCCGAGGTCTGGAATAAGACAACCGGAGAGGTGACGGTAGCCGACGCGAATGGAAACTATAAAACCAGATCTTTCAAAGCCGGCACTTATACTTTTGCGGTCTTCAGCTATGAATACGAGATCGAAGAAAGGGAGATCGAACTTCGGTCTAACAAAACTGTTAATTTTCAACTATCTCCACTAGCCGAAAGTCTTTCCGAAGTCGTTTTGACCAATCGGCGTGAGCAGATCTTCGCTCTTCGAAAATTGAGAAAGGTAGAGGGCACCGCGATCTATGCCGGGAAGAAAAGTGAAGTGGTAATGCTTGATAAGGTCACGGGGAATCTCGCGGCCAACAATGCCCGACAAATTTACAACCAGGTGGCGGGCTTAAATATTTATGATAATGGCGATGCTGGCCTGCAGTTGAATATCGGCGGTCGTGGCCTGGATCCTAATCGTACCCAGAATTTCAATACGCGGCAGAATGGTTATGATATTTCGGCAGATGTGCTGGGTTATCCTGAAAGTTATTATACACCACCGCCGGAAGCTCTTCGGGAAATCCAGGTGATTCGCGGAGCAGCTTCCTTACAGTACGGTACTCAGTTCGGCGGACTCATAAATTTCGTTTTTAAAGAACCTTCCGAGAAACCCATAGAGTTTTTAACCCGTCAGTCGGTTGGATCCTACAATATGTTCACCAGCTTCAACAGTTTGAGCGGCACCGTGGGTAAATTCAGCTATTATACTTACTATAATTATAAAGGCGGAAATGGCTTCAGGCCAAATTCTGAATATGATTCCCATAACGCCTTTGCTCATTTGGGATGGCAGTTTGACGAAAAGACCAGTCTGAGTTTTGAGTATACTTTTTTGGATTACCTTGCTCAGCAACCGGGCGGATTGACCGATGCGCAGTTCTACCTGGATCCTGATTTCAGCAACCGCGAACGCAACTGGTTCGACGTGAACTGGAATTTGTATGCCCTTAAATTCAAACACGAATTTTCTTCAAAAACCGATTTTAGTCTCAATGTTTTCGGACTCGATGCGACTAGAAGCGCCATTGGTTTTCGGGAAAATCGGGTTTCCCAGGCCGACGATCCAACGGCTCCAAGAGAGTTGCTCGTCGACCATTTTAAAAACTGGGGCGCCGAAGCGAGGCTTCTTACCCGCTACGACCTTTTTGGGGAAGAATCGGTGTTACTGGTTGGAAGCAAATATTATGATGCTCACAACAAACAGCGGCAGGGTCCGGGAAGTGCTTCTGCCGGTCCCGATTTTGATTTTGCCAGTGACGAATTTCCTTATTATTCAAGGCAGTCGCAATTTGAATTTCCTAATAAGAACCTGGCGTTCTTCGGTGAAAATATCTTCAATATCACCAATAATTTTTCTTTGACGCCGGGTGTTCGGGTTGAGTACATCAATACGCAGGCTGAAGGTTCCTATAAATTCATTCTTGAAGATCTCGCGGGAAATATTCTGCTGGATCGTGAAATTACCGATAACAGGAATTTTGAAAGAAGTTTTGTGTTGTTTGGGCTGGGGAGCAGTTATAATTTGAATGCTTCCAATGAGCTTTACGCTAATTTTTCACAGAATTATCGCTCGGTCACCTTTAATGATATCAGGGTGATCAACCCGGTTTACCAGGTCGATCCTAATATCCAGGATGAGGAAGGCTTTACTGCCGATCTCGGTATTCGCGGAAGGCTAAAGGATAAGGTTTCCTATGACGTGAATGTTTTCGCACTGAAATATAACGACCGTATTGGTGAGGTTTTAAAACCTGAAGTACGAGAAAATGCGGAAGGCGAAATGGAAGAAACCGGAAGGATCGTCCGCTTTCGCGGAAATATTGGAGATGCGTTTATTTATGGCCTGGAAAGTTTTGCCGACTGGAACCTGAAAAATACCTTTTTTGAATCGGCTGAAGATTACAGGCTGAATGTTTTTGTGAATGCGGCTCTGACCAGTTCAGAATATACCCGTTCTGAAGAAATAAATGTGGAAGGCAATCAGGTGGAATTCATTCCTAATGTGAATTTAAAGACCGGAGTTAATTTCGGTTATAAGAATTTCCTCGCCGGACTCCAATACACCTATCTTTCAAAACAATATACCGATGCGACCAACGCGCCACAAGACGTGAATGACAATCAGCGTGGGATCGAAGGCGCTATCCCGGCATACGGAATTATGGATCTTTCGGCTTCTTACAGCTTTGGAAAATTCAAACTGGAAGCGGGGATCAATAACCTGCTGAATAATTATTATTTCACCAGAAGGGCCACTGGATATCCGGGGCCTGGAATCATTCCGGCGCAGCCTTTAACCTGGTATACCACCATTCAGTTTAGGTTATGATCTGGTATTGATATTTTTCATATTTTCTTGGTTTAAATTTTTGGAATATCAACAATGGAAGTAGATTTAAAATCTGTAATAACCTGTCCTTACTGTAATTTCCAAAAAGAGGAAATTATGCCTTCTGAGAGTTGCCAGTTTTTCTATGAATGCGACAATTGTAAAAAAGTTTTAAGACCAAAAGAAGGAGATTGTTGTGTTTTTTGTTCTTATGGCGCAAATGTATGTCCTTCCGTGCAAAGTAAATCCCGATAATTCCTCTCCATTTTATGGGGTATCAAATGCGGTGCCTCAAGCCAGGTAATTTCTTTATCGAGGAACTTTTTCCAAAAATTTTGTAACCCTTTTAAGTTTCATGTACTCTATTTTAGAAAGGCAGGTGGTTCGGCCATTTGTTCTTTAGCTCCATAGTCTTCTGGTTTAACCTCTTATCGTAATAGTTTGAAAGACCAATTTATTAACCAATAAAACCAGAGTTATGAAAAACGTGTATTTATTTAAAGATTCATTTTTGAGTAGAAGTCCATTCATGGTATTTTTTCTCCTTTTAATGATGGGAGGAATGCTAAGCTGTACGAAAGATGTGGAGTCAGAAATCAACAATTTAGACGCGAAAGCCGCAGTAAATAAGAATACTACGGCCGAATTGGAATTAGTAGCAGAAGACCTTGTTTCTCCTGTTGGAGTTGTGCCTGTTCCCGATGGTTCAGGAAGGCTTTTCATCATTGACCAAATAGGTAAAATCTGGATCGTTGATAAGGAAGGAAACAAACTCGATGAACCATTTTTAGACGTAAGTGATGAGATGATCGATTTATGGCCGGGATATGATGAAAGAGGTCTCTTAGGACTGGCTTTCCATCCCGATTATGCTTCTAACGGTCGCTTTTTTGTGTATTATGTAGCCCCGCCTGAAGATCCTGACTATAATAATTTAAGCAGGATTGCCGAATTTCATGTATCATCTGATACTAATAAAGCCGACAAGAGTACAGAAAAAGCCATTCTGGAAATAGATCAGCCGCAATTCAACCATGAAGGTGGAACGATTGCCTTTGGCCCTGATGGCTACCTTTATATTTCTATTGGAGACGGTGGAAATAAAAATGATATAGGATTTGGTCATGTTTCCGATTGGTATGCTACCAATGAAGGTGGTAACGGTCAGGATATTGAACAGAATTTATTAGGAAACATCTTAAGAATTGATGTGGATTCCGGTGATCCTTATGGAATTCCAGCCGATAATCCGTTTGCCGGAGATATACCGGGTATGGATGAAATTTATGCCTATGGCTTTAGAAATCCTTTCCGTTTCTCATTTGATATGAGCGGGTCTCATCAGCTTTACGTTGGAGACGCCGGACAGGTAATGTGGGAAGAAATTAGCCTTGTAGAGAAGGGTGGCAATTACGGATGGAATGTAAAGGAAGCCACTCATTGCTTCGACGCCTCTAATAATACGAATATTTTGAGTTCCTGTCCCGATGTTGATCAATATGGGAACGAACTTATTGATCCTGTAATAGAAATGATGAATTATGCGAATCCTCTCCCTGGGGAAGGAAAAACAGTAGCCATCATTGGAGGTTATGTCTACCGCGGAAATGAATTGCCCGGCTTCCAGGGAAAATATATTTTCGGATCTCTCGCCAAAGAATTTGAAGAAGGTGAAGGGCCTAATGGAAATATTTTTATATCCAATCCCGCAGGACCAGGTTTGTGGTCATTTCAGGAGTTAAATGTCAAAATCGAATCGGAGGAAGGCGAAGGATCCGGAGAAGAATCTGAAGAGGAAGAAGAAGGAATAGGCTATTATGTTAAAGGTTTCGGCCAGGATTGGAAGGGCGAAATTTATGTAGCTGCATCAAAAGAAGTTGGCCCTCAGGGAAATACAGGAAAAATATTTAAATTAGTAAGAGCAGAGAAAGAAAAATCTTCTCGTTAGAACCAGGTTAAAAAGCGCGGGTGCTCTGGCACCTGTGCTTCAATCTCTTTTCCCCGCACACTTACTTTTTTCACTAAAACCTGAAAATATGATAGACGTTAAACCTTTTGAAAAGACTACAGATTTCGAATTAATTCCTCAGATTCTAGCCGGTGACCAGGCGCTTTATGAAGTAATAATCCGTCGGTACAATCCTTATTTATTCAAAATAGGAAAAAGCTACGGGCTAAATCAGGAAGATACTGAAGACATGATGCAGGAATCTTTTATCAGCGCTTATTTCAATCTTGATAAGTTTGAGAATCGCTCTTCTTTTAAAACATGGATCGTGAAGATCATGCTCAACCATTGTTATCATAAGGTGAAGAAATTTAGTTACAGTAAGGAATATGCTTCTGATGATATAGAAAGAAATAACGGTACGCCCATGTTTACAGGTAAAACTTTGAATACTGGTAAAACGGTTATGAACAATGAGCTTAAAAAAATTATTGAAGCCGCAATTCTTAAAATAGATGAAGATTATAGAATGGTTTTCACCTTGAGAGAATTAAATGGCTTAAGCACCCGTGAAACTTCTGAAGCCCTGGATATTTCAGAGTCTAATGTAAAAATAAGGCTAAAGAGAGCTAAAGCCATGCTTCGAAGTGAAATTTATAAAAGCTATTCTCCTGAAGAAATTTTTGAATTTAACCTCATTTACTGTGATCGCATAGTAAAGAATGTCATGCATTTTATCGGGTCTAAAGATCAGGATAAGAAGGGTTTTTCCGGTTTTAACCAGATTAGGAACTGGTTCTTTCAGTTGTTCGGTCAAACTCGTGTTTAAAATTATTAACTAAAATTCAAAGTCATGGACAGAAAATCGTTTCTTCAAAAAACCTCCGCGAGTTTACTGGTTATTCCCGCAATCACATTACTGGGATGTTCTTCAGATTCTGGGGATGAAATGGAAAACCCGAACCCAAATCCAAATCCTGGAGATACTATGGCTTCTGGGAATTGTCTTGACAATGGTACAGAAGTGGCTATTAGCGCTAATCATGGGCATGAACTAACAGTTTCCAAGGAGGATGTAGCGGCGGGAACGGCGAAGACCTACACGCTCAGTCAGGCTTCTACCGATCAACACACGCATCAGGTCACGTTAACCTCAGCACAATTCAGCGAACTCGAAAGTAATCATCAAATTACTGCGACTTCAACAAATCAGGAAGGTCATACTCATAATGTTACTGTTTCCTGCGCTTAAGCTAAAGCCTTTAAATTCAATTAGGTAAATTATGTTCCGTCTTACTTACATAATAATGATTTGTCTGGGTTTACTATACTCCGGCACGCCCCAATTTTACCAAACCACGAGTTTGAAAATCAATTTTTTTTCTTCGGCACCTGTGGAAGATATTGATGCAAATTCCAGTGAAGGGATCATGGTTCTGAACCTGGAAAATGGAGCCACATCGATAAAGGTCCCCTTGAGATCATTTCAGTTTAAAAAAGCATTAATGCAGGAACATTTCAATGAAAATTATGTCGAGAGTGAAAAATTTCCCGAGGCCTTTTTTAAAGGAAAAGTTGAAAATATTAAAGACTTAAAACCGGGAACAACTGCTGTATATAATCTGGTAGGAGATTTCACTATTCACGGCGTGACCCAGAAACGAACTTTGCCTTTATCTCTTTCCCTGTCGAAAGATGGAAAAACTTTAAGTATTAATTCTGAATTTAAAGTTGCCTGCGAAGATCACCAAATTAAAATCCCTCAAATTCTGTGGCAGAATATTGCTGAAGTTGTAGATGTTAAAGCAGAAGGACAACTAAAACCTTTAAATCAATGAAAACAGTTTTATCCTTACTACTGCTTTGCATATTCCAAAGCGCCTTTTCTCAGGATGTTGATAGCATTATGAACAGCCTCTCTACCGAAAAAAATTATGTGGTGGAAGCAACTTTTAAAAGTCCGTGGCTGGTACTTTCCCAGACCAATGAAACTCAGAAAGCAAAGAATCTCACTGTTTGGATAGCTCATCGATTCGGTGATATTGGGGGCGAATTTGGGGGCTCACATACCTTGTATGGACTGGATGCGGCAACCGATATTTACCTTGGGGTAGATTATGGTATTTCAGATAAATTAACAGTTGGAATTGGAAGAAGTAAATATAATGAGACCTATAATGGTCTTTTAAAGTACCGACTTCTTCAACAAAAAGAGGAAGGTCTTCCCATCTCTGTGACCTTGTTTGACCAGGCAGGATGGATTACCCGGGAAGAATTTTTTGATGGTGAATTTGATGGACAGGCAGATAGGATTTCCAATTTTTTCCAGGTTATAGTTGCAAGAAAATTTTCGTCGGGAGTTTCGTTTCTAATAGGCCCGGGGTATTTGGTAAGATCAAATAACCTGGTGGATAGCACTGGTGATGAAGATGATCTTTTTTCCGTTGCGTTGGGAGGAAGAATCAAGCTCTTCAAGAGATTTGCAATTGTTGCCGATTATACCATCGTGAATGGTCTTAGCAGGGATACTCCCGGGGGATATTTCAATCCATTTGGTGTAGGTTTGGAAATCGAGACCGGTGGCCACGTTTTTAGTCTCAATTTTCAGAATTCTCAGTACATCATAGCCAATAATTATATTCCGAATACTACAAAAAGCTGGAGCGATGGAGGAGTGAGATTTGGTTTTTCGATCTCGAGGAATTTTAACCTCGCTCCCCACAAAAAATAATTATCAACCTTAATTTTTTAAAAATGAAAAGAATTGAATTTATTAGTTCGGTCGGGAAAGGAGTGATTCTCATATGTTCAGGTTCCTGTGTATTGGCGGGTTGTAGCTCTGGAGGCGACGATTCTGAAATGAATAATGGCGGAAATAATGGCGGGACAGATAATAAGGTTTCTATTAGTTTGTCTACGCTCAGCGATGTGGGGGATCAAACTACCAAAAACGGAATCCTCTTTTTTCGTGTTGGGGCAGGAAATACCACGAATGATTTTATAGCAACAGAAGCAATCTGCCCTCATCAGGGAGGTAAACTGGTGTGGATACAGAATGATATGTTGATAGAGTGCCAGCTTCATCATTCCCAATATGAGGCAGATGGGGATGTTATTCAGGGGCCGCAAAATGCAAGTGGATCCACCAGAGATCTGAAAATTTATTCAATTAGTATTTCAGGAGACACACTTACCGCTACCAAATCATAGATCGGATCGATAAAAAGGGAAAAATTAGCTTTTTAAGTAGCCTTTAACCTGGTATACTACCATTCAGTTTAGGTTATAAAAAAACTTCTTTCAGAATTTCCTGATTTATTCAAATTCTGTACAATCGGGAGATGGGTGGTAAACTCCTGCCGCCTGTTGATAAACAACTCGCGCACCCAAATGTCCTGCATAAGTGAGACTTAGAGCGCCGCCAACAGATAAAGCAACAGCAAGGAATAGTAAAAAAGCAATTTTTTTTCTCCAGATAAGACGAACAAGTTCGATCAGGGCTCCGGCCGAAAAAATATATCCTGCAACATAAGCCCAGTAAAGATGATCTTTAAGTACCGTGGGATCACAAATTTTTCGGACTTCCACGCCATAGGCAATTTGGCCGGTATAAAAGGTTATCCAGAATAAAATGATCCCAAGAAATAACTGTAGAGAAAAATTAAATCTTAGTTTACCGGCGTATTTTTTATTTCGGAAAAGTATTGCTGCAATGCCTACTAAGGCCGTAATAATTAGAAGTCCGATGGGAAAATGGACGAAAAGAGGATGCAATAGCTCTTTTCGCCACATTGAGGGAATTTCATTCATTCCTATTCCACTATTTCAACACTTATGGGATCCAAGCGTTTTCCTTTCTTTTCTACCTCTACTTGAAGAGTTTGCCCTTCAGACAAAGTATTGAAGGCTACGGTTTCGCCATCTTTGCTCAATTTAGTTTGATCGGTGAAATATAGTTCCAGCGTTTTATCATCATCGGTTTTTAAATAAACTTCCTGCTCTTCCGGATCTACTTTAATTGCTTCTCCTGTATAAGTTCCGGAAGGAACAATATCTGTATTTTCAATTTCTGAACTACTAGCATCTCCTTCGCCGTTTTTACAGGATTGAAATCCCAGGCTTGTAATAAGAAGTAAACTTAACATAGTGATTGTCTTTTTCATTTTTTGGTATTTAAAGGTTAAGATTCAAATATATTATTTATGCCACTGTATAAAAAATCTTTAGGTTTTTCTTAAAAGAGAGTATCAGCTAATTTGGCTATTTTGCCACTAATTCGGGCTGCTCTTAATAATTAAAAAGGAGGATTTGTTTTACTGCAATTTTAATATGAAGACTTAAAGCTTTCAAATTAAGTTTTCTCAGTAATTCACCTTATATTTGCATGCAATTAATCCTTAATTGCAATGACCGCACACGAATCAAAAATTCTCGGCGAAGGACTTACTTACGATGACGTACTTTTAGTTCCTGCCTATTCTGAAGTTCTCCCCCGGGAAGTCAGCATTCAGTCAAAATTCACCAGAAATATTCCTATTAACGTTCCAATTGTTTCCGCAGCGATGGATACCGTTACCGAATCCCGTATGGCAATTGCCATCGCGAGGGAAGGTGGGATTGGAGTTCTGCACAAGAACATGAGCATTGAGCAGCAGGCGCTGAAGGTGAGAAAGGTGAAAAGGGCTGAAAGCGGGATGATCATAGATCCTGTAACCTTGCCCATTTCGGCAAAAGTAAAAGACGCCAAGGCCTGTATGAAAGAGCACAGCATTGGTGGTATTCCCATTGTTGATGAAGAAGGAAGATTGATCGGGATCGTGACCAACAGGGATTTGCGGTTCGAAAAAAATAATGACCGACCGATTTCTGAAGTGATGACTTCTGAAAATCTCGTAACGGTTGCAGAGGGAACTTCCCTTGATGAGGCCGAAGATATCCTTCAGGAAAACAAGATCGAGAAACTGCCGGTAATCAATAAAGATAAAAAGCTGGTCGGGCTCATTACCTTCCGGGATATCACCAAACTTACCCAAAAACCCATGGCCAATAAAGATACTTATGGTCGTTTGAGGGTGGCTGCGGCAGTAGGGGTGACCATGGATGCGGTTCATAGGGCCGAAGCACTTGTGAATGCGGGCGTGGACGCGATCATTATCGATACTGCGCACGGGCATACAAAAGGAGTAGTTCAGGTGCTGAAAGAAGTAAAAAAGAAATTCCCGGAACTGGAAGTGGTTGTGGGAAATATAGCAACCGGAGAAGCTGCCAAATATCTGGTGGAAGCGGGAGCCGATGCGGTAAAAGTTGGAATTGGTCCCGGCTCAATTTGTACCACAAGAGTGGTAGCCGGTGTTGGTTTTCCTCAATTTTCGGCGGTCCTTGAAGTAGCCGCGGCTATCAAAGGCAGTGGCGTACCGGTAATTGCAGATGGCGGAATTCGTTATACCGGCGATATTCCTAAAGCGATTGCTGCGGGAGCCGATTGCGTGATGCTGGGCTCTTTACTTGCCGGAACTAAAGAATCTCCGGGCGAGACCATTATATACGAGGGAAGAAAATTCAAATCGTACCGCGGAATGGGTTCTGTGGAAGCCATGCAAAAAGGTTCCAAAGATCGATATTTCCAGGATGTGGAAGACGATATTAAGAAACTCGTTCCCGAAGGAATTGTGGGCCGTGTGCCTTACAAAGGCGATCTGGAAGAAAGCATTCACCAATTCGTGGGCGGACTTAAAGCCGGGATGGGTTACTGCGGAGCAAAAGATATTGAGACACTCAAAGAAACAGGGAAATTTGTAAAAATTACCGCGGCGGGAGTTCACGAAAGTCATCCTCACGATGTGACCATCACCAAGGAATCACCTAATTACAGCAGATAAAATTTGGAATAAGTTTGTCTGAAATTTTTAGGTTTTACCTTGATAGTTTCAGGATTTATAAAGATTTAAACAAGCAAAAAAAATCCCGCTTTTCGCGGGATTTTTTATATATAATTTATTGTTCTATTGTTTATTCTGGGAGGCGGAATCCTGTGCGGGAGCAGGTTTCGGAGTTACTCCCATGATCTTCATGACCTTTTCGGTGATATCATCTTCTGCGCGTGAATATGCAAGTCCGGTTGCATTCGCATGAAAGATCTGAGTATAGCCTTCCTGGGCAATCACTTTTTTCATAGCGGCATCGATCTTATCATAAAGAGGATTTGTAAGTTCATTTCTTCTCATCTGCATCATGACAGAAGCCTTTTGGCGGAAATTTTTAATGTCATTTTCGAGCTCGATGATCTTTGATTCCTTTTCTTTTCGTGAAGCTTCAGTCAAAGTGTCGGTGGCGGCCTGGTATTCTTTTACCAGTGACTGATAATCATTAATATTTTTTTGAAGCTCACCCTGAAGTTCTTTGTTGTAATTTTCAAGTTGCTTATTGATATCGATACTTTCGGGCATTTGAGCGAGAATATATTCCGCGTCAATGGTACCTATTTTGCTTTGCGCCTGAGCGGCTAAGCCTACGAAGAGAAGAATCAATCCTATGCTAAATTTTTTCATTTTTTAATAAATTTTTCGCAAATATAACAGCCTAAGAGCAATAACTGCGCCTTAATTTTTAAAAAATTGTTTTTTAGGGCTCCTACCATTTTAAATAATCGCTTGAAAAGTTTATAAGAAGGAGAGATTCTTTAAAAGGATCAGGTAAATAAATTCTGAAAAATGGAAACCGCATTCCCTACATAATTATATTGGTAACTTTTCGTTATTGCTTTTAGCTTGCAGAACCTTAAGTTATTCTTATTTTTGCGCGGAATGCAGGAGGAAAAGAAAAACGCTTCTTCTGGCATTTCATTTGCAGAGCGGTAAAAAAATTAAATTTTGAAGCACAAATTTTTCGGATTTGGAATAGGCATTCTGGCTTTGTTCTTAACTGGTTGTGATTATTTTCAAAAAAGTGAAGATGACCGCAAGGTGATCGTAAGGGTGAATGATTCTTACCTTTATGAAGATGACATCAATAAACTTATTAATGAAAATACTTCAGCTGAAGATAGTGCTTTAATAGTTTCAAATTATATTACCCGCTGGGCAACCCAGCAGTTGCTGATAGACCGCGCTGAATTAAATCTGCCCGAAACCACTCAAAAAGAATTCAATGAGCTGGTGAATAATTACCGAAATGAGCTGTACACCAACGCTTATACTGAAGCCGTAGTTTCCCGGGATCTTGATACTACTTTGAATAAAGAAGAAATAAAGGAATATTACGAAGAAAATAAAGAGAATTTCAGGTTAAATGAAGACCTTGTAAAACTTCGGTATATAAACCTTCCGAAGAGTGCAAATAATATTGAAGCTATAAAGAAGCGGTTTATTCGGTTTAATGAAAAAGATAAAAAAGCCCTGAGCGATATTGCCATCCAGTTTAAGAATTATTCGATGAATGATTCTGTGTGGGTAAAAACAAAATCTGTTTATAAAAAAATTGGTCCGCTTAATGTGGGGAATAAGGATGAATTGCTCAAAAAGTCCAATTTTATGCAATTGCAGGATTCTCTAAATGTGTATCTTGTATATGTAAACGATGTGCTTGCCCGCAATGAACAGGCTCCCCTGGAATATGCAGAACCAACTATCAGGGAGATTTTGCTGAATAAGAGAAAACAGAATTTAATAAAAGAGTTAGAAAAAGATATAACTAAAGATGCGATTAAAAATAATGAATTTGAAATATACAATTAAGGCTTGCATTTTTCTTTCCGTGGCGCTGATATCAGTGATTGGGAACAGCCAGGAAGTGGTAGTGACTGACAGTACTTCCATACAACCCAAAGAAGAAGTGAAGAAGGATGTTCAGCAGGAAAATGACCGCAGAAAGGTAGATGGCATTGCCGCCGTGGTAGGAGATTATATCATTCTTCAAAGTGATATTGATCTTATGTATAAAGACATGAAGAGCCAGGGAATCTCTACTGCCGAGGTGACCGACTGTAACCTGGCGGGATCACTGATGGAAAGCAAACTTTATGCGCACCAGGCTGTACAGGATAGTATTATTATTCCCGATTCCCAGATCAACGGGATGGTAGATCAGCAGCTTCAACAGTTTGTAGCCCAGGTTGGTTCAATAGATAAGGTTTTGGAATTCTATAATAAAGATTCTGAAGAAGATCTGCGCGAAGAATTGTTTACCATCAATAAGCAACGGCAACTCGCTCAGCGCATGCAGCAAAAGATCATTGAAGATATTGAGGTTACTCCTGAAGAGGTACGCCAGTACTATAATAATATGAAAGAAAAGCCCATTTTCGGAACCGAGGTGGAACTTTCGCAAATTGTCGTAAAGCCGGAAATACCAGAAGCCGAAAAACAGAAGGTAATCGACCGACTAAAAGAATTCAAGGCCGATATTGAAGATAACGGGGCAAGTTTTGCCACAAAAGCGGTCTTGTATTCCCAGGATCCGGGAACAGCTTCCAATGGTGGAAAAATTACGCTTTCAAGAAAAGATCCCTTCGTAAAGGAGTTTAAAGACGTTGCTTTTAGCCTCCAGGAAGGAGAGATAAGTGAACCCTTTGAGACCATTTTCGGTTATCATATTATTAAAATCGATAAGATTCGCGGGCAAACCGTTGACCTGAGGCATATTCTTTTAATTCCAGATGTGACTAATGCTTCTGTGGAAGCTGCCAGAAAACAGATCGATACCGTTCGAAGCAAAATAGTAAAAGGGGAAGTTGATTTTGCCGCTGCGGCAAGAGAAGTTTCCGATGAAGAAGAGACAAAGAATGATGGTGGAAAACTTATAAATCCCAGAACCGGTGATACCCGGTTCGAATTGACCAAAGTAGATCCCGAATTATTCAAGCAGGTAGAAGGTCTCAAGGAAGGTGAAGTTTCCCAGGTTTTAACCCAGCAGGATCGTACGGGAAGACCGGAATTCAAGATCATAAAGGTCACTAAAAAAATACCCGAGCATAAAGCCGATTATGCTACCGACTTTCAAAAGATCAAACAACTGGCCCTTCGCGATAAGCAGCTTAAGGCGATTGAAAAATGGCAAAAAGAGAAGATCAAAGACACCTATATAAAAGTGAACGGGAAATATCGCGATTGTGACTATACCAGCGATTGGGTAAAAAATAATTAAAAATATGTCAGACGTTGCCCTTGTAGAAAAACTGGTAGAAAAACACGGCAGGCTAAGAAAAGAGGTTGCCAAAGTGATCGTGGGTCAGCAAAACGTGGTTGATCAAACCCTGCTGTCCATTTTTTCCGGGGGACATTCTTTGCTTGTCGGGGTTCCCGGTCTGGCCAAAACCCTGATGGTAAATACTATTGCCCGCGCTTTAGGCCTTGATTTTAAAAGGATCCAGTTTACTCCAGATTTGATGCCCAGTGATATTCTTGGCGCCGAGATCCTGGATGAGAACCGTAAGTTCAAGTTCATAAAAGGGCCTATTTTCACAAATATTCTACTGGCAGATGAGATCAACAGGACTCCGCCCAAGACACAGGCGGCACTCCTTGAAGCCATGCAGGAAAGGGCGGTAACCGTAGCCGGGCATCATTATAAATTAAATCAACCGTATTTTGTTCTTGCTACCCAAAATCCAATCGAGCAGGAGGGAACCTATCCCTTGCCGGAAGCTCAGCTGGACCGATTTATGTTCGCTATCCATTTAGATTATCCAAGTTTTGCTGAGGAGGTAGACGTGGTAAAAAGCACTACAACCGATAATATTCAGGAAGTAGATGCTTTATTTTCTGCGGAAGAGATTTCAGATATTCAGCATTTGATAAGAAGAATTCCTGTGCCTGATAATGTTATTGAATATGCGGTAAAACTGGTAGGAAAAACGCGTCCTTCTTCTGAAGCGCCAGAACTGATTCAGAATTATGTAGATTGGGGGGCGGGACCTCGTGCTTCACAAAACCTCATTCTTGCGGCAAAAACTCATGCCGCAGTGAACGGAAAATTTTCACCTGATATTGAAGATGTACAGGCTGTTTCCTTCGGAATACTTCGTCACCGTATTATCAAAAATTACAAGGCTGAAGCCGAAGGAATCACCGAAGAAGAAATTATCAGGAAATTGTTCTAAGAAGGCCTGATATGAAGCAGTGTTGCAAATTTTATTAAGAGGGCGAATCGTTTCGCAAAAATTAATAATAAAATGAAATTCGATGCAGTAGGGAGAGATAATAAGTTCTTTTTAACAATACCAGTTGTTTTTGATGAACATATGTATTAGGCTGTGTAGAGGGTGTAAAATAAACTCTGTCTGAAGGAAATTTTAAATTAATTTTATTCAGACAGACTTATGACAACAGAAGAACAACAACAATTAGAGAAGAAGGCCCTGGAGCAGTTTATGTCGGGCAAGAGTCTTTTCGGTAAGGGCGGTGCTTTTGCGCCTATGCTTAAGAGTTTTATTGAAAAAGCTCTTGAAGCAGAAATGGATTCACATCTTAATGAACAAGAGCGCTCTAATGGCAATAAGCGCAATGGCAAAGGAAAAAAGAGGATAAAGAGTGGCTATGGATCCTTTGAAATTGATACCCCGCAGGATCGTCAAAGCAGTTTTGAACCCGATCTGGTAAAGAAACGCCAGACTATTTTAGCAGATAATCTCTCTGAGAAGATAATAGGCCTCTACGGCCTTGGAATGAGCTATCGTGACATCTCTTCTCACATTAAGGAAATGTATGACACAGACATCTCCCATACGGTTTTAAGCCAGATTACTGACAGGATCATTCCTGATGTAAAAGCATGGCAGAGCCGTCCCCTGGATTCCCTTTATTGCATTGTATGGCTCGATGCCATGCATTACAAAGTGAAGGTAGATGGAAAGATAGAACACAAGGCCCTCTACAACATTCTAGGCATCAACAAAGAGGGATATAAAGAAGTTCTGGGAATGTATATTTCTGAGAGCGAAGGTGCCAACTTCTGGCTTCAGGTGTTGACAGATTTACAAAACCGTGGGCTGGAAGACATCTTGATTGCCTGTACTGATAATCTCAAAGGTTTTACCAATGCTATTCTCAGTGTGTTTCCAAAGACGCAGGTACAACTTTGTATCGTTCATCAAATAAGAAACTCTCTTAAATATATCGCTTCTAAAGACCAGAAGGAATTTATGAAGGACCTTAAAAAGGTCTATCGCGCTGTAAATAAAGAAGTAGCTGAAGATGAACTGCTGGGCCTGGAAGAAAAATGGGGACAGAAGTATCCCGTAGTAATTGAGAGCTGGCAACGCAACTGGGAAGAACTCTCACAGTATTTTCAGTTCACTGAGCCTATCAGAAAGATCATTTATACCACTAATGCCGTTGAGGGCTTCCATCGCCAGATTCGTAAGGTTACAAAGACCAAGGGAGCCTTCACTAATGATATGTCCCTTCTAAAGCTGGTTTATCTGGCTACCAGGAATATCGAAAAGAAATGGACAGCTCCTCTCCATAATTGGAGTCTTACCATTCAGCAATTTTATATTAAATTTGGTAATAGGATACCATTGACCATAAATATCAGTGCCTCTGGAATTAGTAAAAGAGAAATTGAAAGATCAGACAGAGTTTAATTTACAGACCCGCTGTGTATCTCTCTAAAATTTTGAATTAAGTTCTCTCATCATTCCAATAGTGTCTACGAATCTTACTCCAAAGTGATTACATACTTCAGGGATTTTCACCCTTTTCTTTGCTCCGGGGGCACTCTTTTCATATGTAACAATAACCAAATTCTCCTTTATTGCATATGCTACTAACCAGGGATCAGCTAAATCTGCTTGTAAGAAATCCTCAATAGCACTGTCAAGGTACTGATGTCTCATTGTATTAACCCATTGTACTATTTGGATATATTGAGAAAGAGCTTCTTCTGTGGGATGGAAAAATTGATCTTCTAAATTATCAATACACCAGATTTTCAATTCATCTTCGTGGGATGATTTGTCATAAATCTCTTTTTTAACTTTATCTATGCTAATTATATGTCCCTTTCTGGCTAATTCCTTAGTTCTGATCCAAAAACTTTCAACCACATCTAATGGATAATAGGAACGATGGGCTTGAATAAAGAAATTTGTGTCCAGTAAATATCTCATCATACTTTATAAAGATATTCGTTCACAAATTTGTCATAAGTATTTCCCCTAAGATTCGTAAGACGATATGCGTCTCTATATAAAAGATTATTTTCTTTTACAGCATTATTGACAAAGTTTACAAATCTTAGACTAACTCTTTTTCTAGCAGTTGCATAAAAGTTTCCTCCAGAAGTTTGATTTTCTTTTTTTATTTGGAAACTTTTGATGTAGGAATTATAAAATTCAAAGAATTCTCCTTTGGTAATTAAATTCAGATCTAAAGCTCTTCGTGCAATAACTATGGGACTTACTTTTAAATTTCTACTCAATGTGCTGAAATTTTTAGAAGTTTTCCATAATTCCTTAAAATGTATTTCTGGTACTAAAAACTCAGCAGCGACCTTATCACATAGTTTTTCAATTGGATTATCTGCTGGTAACATATCATCATTATCAAATCCAGCACTCTCCCCTAACCAAATATGGGCTATCTCGTGTAAAAGAGTGAACATTTGAGCTGCTTTGGCGTCAGTAGAATTAATAAATAGAAAGGGAGCTTTTTTGTTAACTAAAACGAATCCTCTACATTCTTCAACATTAATTTTCCTTCTTGTATTATTGCCAACAACTCCATTGAAAGTGATAATTATTCCTATATCTTCAATCTTTCGAGTAAGGTAATCTAAAGTTTCTTCCCAAGTTTTGAATTCTTTGGCCCAATCTTCATTTAAACCTAAAGTTTTCCTAATACTATTTACTATTTCTCTGTAGCTATCATTTTTATCAAAAGATTCTACAAAGCCCAAATCATCATATCCACTTTCAGTTAAATATTCTGTAAGCCAAGTTTGTCGTTCTTGAAGCATTTGTATTGTATGATATACATTCAAAGAAACTTTTTGAACATCTCCTTTTCCGGTTCTAAAAAAAGGAATATTTAATTCTTCTTGTGGAGGTTCATTTAGAAATAAATAACCAAATGGTACGTGAACTTTATGTGTAAAATCTTCCAATTGTTTGATAGTAGGATATTTGTTTCCTTTTATCCATTCTTCAACCGTTGGGTTTTTGGTAAAAAATTCTTCTAGCTTAAAACCTGCTCTGGTTATAGCCCATTCAATTAAATTGGAATTAATATTTTCAATTCGATTTACCACGAGTCAAAGATAGATATTTTTCGCATTCTTGGATACATAGGATATTTTCTCCTGATTTTTTTGAATTTTCCGAATAAAATATCCACTTCAATTTTTTTCTCAAGGAGCAATTTTGGAGCTTTATCTATCTAAATTTATTAGATTCTCAATTTTATCTATTTAAATTCATTTTTACTGAATTTTTCCTATCTATTTTTCCCATTATGAAAATGCTATTCAGCTTTTTGTGAGATTAGCCCTTAATTTTCAAAACCGGCCTAAAATGCTTATTTTTGCAAGACTTTTACATTAAATAAAACAGCAAACATGGCATACGATATTGATATGATCAAGAAGGTCTATAGCCAGGTCGCCGGACGTGTGGAAAAAGCGCGTGAGGTGGTGGGCAGGCCTCTGACTTTAGCAGAAAAAATACTTTATTCACACCTATGGGAAGGGAACGCCAAAGAAGGCTATACCCGTGGTAAAGATTATGTTGAATTTGCTCCTGACCGTATTGCCTGTCAGGATGCGACAGCGCAAATGGCGCTACTTCAGTTCATGCAGGCCGGAAAGAAAACAGTGGCAGTACCAACTACGGTGCATTGTGACCACCTTATCCAGGCAAAAATGGGAGCGGCGATAGATCTGCAGGCTGCCAATAAAAGCAGTAGTGAGGTTTTTGATTTTCTGGAATCAGTATCGAACAAATATGGCATAGGTTTCTGGAAACCCGGTGCAGGTATCATTCACCAGGTAGTACTCGAGAATTATGCTTTCCCCGGGGGAATGATGATCGGTACCGACTCTCATACCGTAAATGCCGGAGGACTTGGTATGGTCGCGATTGGCGTTGGTGGTGCCGATGCCGTTGATGTAATGGCAGGAATGCCCTGGGAACTTAAATTTCCTAAATTAATTGGTGTGAAGCTTACCGGAAAACTATCCGGATGGACCGCCCCCAAAGATGTGATCCTGAAAGTTGCCGGAATTCTTACCGTAAAAGGTGGAACCGGTGCTATTATTGAATATTTTGGCGAAGGGGCTCGCTCTATGTCCTGTACCGGTAAAGGTACTATTTGTAATATGGGAGCTGAGGTTGGTGCTACCACATCAACATTTGGTTACGACGATTCTATGGAGCGCTACTTAAAAGCTACCAATCGTGCCGATGTTGCAGAAGCTGCCAATGAAGTGCGAGAGCATCTCACCGGTGATGATGAGGTATACGCAAATCCTGAAAAGTATTTTGATGAATTGATCGAGATCAACCTTTCAGAATTGAAACCTCACTTAAACGGTCCTTTTACACCCGATCTTGCCACTCCAATTTCTGAAATGGGAGTTAAAGCCAAAGAGAATGACTGGCCTATAAGTGTAGACTGGGGATTGATAGGTTCCTGTACAAACTCTTCTTATGAAGATCTTACCCGTGCAGCTTCCATAGCCAAACAGGCAGTTGACAAGAAAATTAAAGCAAAATCAGATTTCGGGATCAATCCGGGTTCTGAACAAATTCGATATACCGCAGAGAGAGATGGTCTTCTGCAGATCTTTGAAGATCTTGATGCTACCATTTTTACCAATGCCTGTGGGCCATGTATTGGTCAGTGGGACCGTAGCGACCGTAAAAGCGACGAAAAAAAATACTATTGTACATTCTTTTAACCGAAACTTCTCCAAGCGCGCCGATGGGAATCCAAATACCCACGCTTTTGTAGGTTCACCCGAAATGGTTGCCGCAATTGCAATTTCAGGTCGACTTGATTTTGATCCTACCCGGGATAAGCTTATCAATGAAGACGGGCAGGAGGTAATGCTTGAAGAGCCTAGCGGAATAGAACTTCCAACAAAGGGATTTGCCGTTGAAGATCCCGGTTATGTTGCTCCGAAAGAAGATGGAAGCAGTGTGGAAGTTAAAGTAGCTCCAGACAGTGAAAGGCTTCAGTTGCTTACTCCGTTTGAGCCGTGGGATGGAAAAAACCTTATGGGTGCTAAATTGCTTATTAAAGCCTGGGGTAAATGTACTACCGACCATATTTCTATGGCGGGACCATGGTTGCGTTACAGGGGCCATTTGGACAATATTTCCAATAACTGTTTGATTGGTGCCGTGAACGCTTTTAATAAAAAGACAAATTTCGTGAAGAACCAGCTCACCGGTGAATACGACGGGGTGCCGGCTGTTCAGAGAGAATATAAAAAAGAAGGAATTCCTACCGTTGTTGTGGGCGACCATAATTATGGGGAAGGTTCTTCAAGGGAACATGCGGCGATGGAGCCAAGACATCTTGGGGTTAAAGTAGTGCTTGTAAAATCTTTTGCAAGAATTCATGAAACTAACCTTAAAAAACAGGGAATGCTTGGAATCACTTTCGATAATGAATCAGATTACGATCTAATTCAGGAAGATGATACCTTCAACTTTATAGATCTTAAAGATTTTGCACCAGATAAGCAACTTACTATTGAAGTAGTGCATGCAGATGGCAGCAAAGATACTATCAAGGCTAATCATACTTATAATGAGCCTCAAATTCAGTGGTACAGGGAAGGTTCTGCACTGAATCTCATTAAAAAAGAGAACGCAGCTTAAAAGCCAAAAGTTTTTCTTTAAAACAAAAGAGGCTGTCTGAAAAGGTATTTTTAGTCAGCCTCTTTTTATTTGGCTATGCCCCCCAAAACTTATCGCCAAATATTAAGAATTTCATCAGCCTGTGAACCACTTTTTCTTAAAGTTTCAGCAAAAGGGAAATCATAAATCGTTCACGACGTAATTTTCAACCCTGTTTTTTTGTTCTATGAGAATATCAATGATATATTTTGGAGCATCCGCGGTATATAGCGCCGCATAATATAAATTGAGGTTTTTTAATTCGTATTTTAAAAGCCTGTTCCAGCTTTTTTTATAAAAATGCTCCTCCAGCGCCCTCGATGCCCTTAAAGTAAAGCAAAGCAAATAATAAGTCATATTTATAGACCATATCTTGTTTCCATTTCGTACCTTACTAATGGTTTCGTCAAGTTCGGCTTTTATTTTCTTCCTCTTGTCAAGCCTTTCACTGCAGATTTTCTCTCCTTCTTCATCTGCATGACGACCTAACGCATCATAAATAGAAATGATAGAGTCATTCAAAGATTGCAGCTCACAGAGTCTAATAAAAAGTAAATTAGAAATCATGTGAGAAATGTAAATCAGTTCTGTTTTTTCAAATTAAAATATTTTATTTTAACATATTTTTAGCATTTTAAATTATAGACGCCCCCCCATTTATTATTTGTAATTATAATTGATTTCAGTATAAAAAGTAAGTCCGTACTTTGATGCTACTAAGGAAAACATAGTAAAATGAACCACAGAACCGAAATAGGAAAACGAATTAAAAAGTTGCGGCAGGAGAATAATTATTCCCAGACGCATGTGGCCAGTATTTTATTTATTTCTCAGGCTGCATATTCTTTAATAGAAAATTCACAAAATGGCATTGTTGTAGATCACATTATAAAACTTAGCCAGTTGTACGGAGTGACCTGTGATTTTATCCTTAGGGGAGAAAGAAATCTTATAAAAGTAAGCCGCGATAGTGGTTTTATACCCCTCATCAGGGCGCATGCACATGCGGGATTCCTGAGTAACCTCGGGAACGAAGATTTTTTTGATATCAAAGACTGGTTTAGAATTCCCGGTTTTGATCCCACCAGGGATCAGACGCTTTTTGAAGTTGATGGAGACAGTATGTCGCCTACCATTTTTCCGGGAGATGTTCTTATCTGTCAGGTGCATAATCATGTAGATCAGGTTCTCGACGGTTCGGCTGTGGTCATTATTACGGTAGAAGGAGTAATGGTGAAGAGGCTGCGAATTGATGACAACCGGGAATTTGTTGCGGTAGAAAATGATAATCCGGAGTATTCCCCCGAACCGAGGCGTTTAAAAAAAGGCGATATTAAAAAGATCATGATGATAAGGGGTAAAATAAGCAGTGTACTCGTGCCTCACCATGAAATTACAAGTAAAGGAAAAATGCGGGAACTGGAAGAAAGTGTAAACATGCTCAAAAAAGAACTCTTCAGCATGAGTAAGAAACTTAATGCGCTTACCAAACGAAATTAGTTGAGCAGACAAAGATTTTTTTATTTCTTTACCGAAGAGAAAACAAAATATGAAAATCTTTAAAAATAAATGGGGTGACATTCTCCTAATTATCTTTATCCTCGCCCTTATTATCCCCCAAACCCGCAAACCTATTCAGATTTTTGTAAATAAAGTTATATCGTTTGCTCCTTCGGTGAACGATGAGGATGAATGGGAAAAAATTGCCGATTATAACTGGATACTTCAGGATATTAACGGCAGGCGTGTAGAATTTTCAGATTTCAAAGATGAAGTGGTCATTGTTAATTTCTGGGCTACCTGGTGCCCGCCCTGTCTTGCCGAAATGCCCGATTTTCAGAAGTTATATGAAGACTATGGCGGAAAAGCCAAATTCTTCTTTGTCACTAATGAACAGCACGAAACCGTTCTCACTTTCCTAAGAAAAAAAAGATACACACTCCCCACTTATAAAATGCTGACGAAAGCTCCCGGGCCCATGGATGGCCGCACATTGCCAACTACTTATGTTCTCGATAAAAAGGGAAATATTGTGGTTGATAAGGTTGGTGCCGCGAATTGGAACAGCGATTCTTTCCGTAAAACGCTGGATAAATTATTAGGACAATAGCTCGTTTAAATTTTTCTGAAAAAAGATTTCAGAAATTGAGGATGATAAAGGGAAAGCATAATTTTTAACTCTTCTGATGGTTTTGTTTCTTCATCAAGAAATCTGAAGATTTCCTGTACTTTGTTGCGCGTATAGAGTTTTTCAAAGATCTTTTCACCAAGCTCATTATGCCTGGCAAGAACATCTAAAAAAATACCATCATATTTTCTAAATCTTATAGAGGAAAGGCCTTGCCCGGGAGGCTTACCCATTTTGATATTTTCTATTATCGCTGCCACTTTTTTTTCAGTGTTTTTAAAAGAATATCCTGATGAAGCCTTTACCCACCCACCGGCAGTGCCAATCATGGTGATATGTTTGGAGCTGTTTTTCTCAAAATTGAAATCGGTCATGGGAATCATCCCTTTTTCGGTTTCCAGCACTTCCCAATCTTTAATTTTCAGAATCTGCTCCAGGTATTCCTTCAGTTTTTCATCATAAACGGCTTCTTCGGTCATAAAAGGAGTGAAAAATGTAAATTCCAGGAGAGCTTCGGTTTCAGAAAAAGGAAGTATATAGGTAAAACTTGTGGTATTTTTATATTTAATACGATAATCCATCATGGTGAAAACCTCAGGATCAAAGGCCGGTGCTGAAGTTTTAATTCTCCAGCCCTTAAAATGCTGATAAATAACTGTGTTTTTGGGATCATCCTGGTACTTTTTCCCCGGCCTGCTATCAAAAAAATGTTTGGCGGTATATTTTTTCTTTGCGCCAATCGCGGTTCGCGTCACAGGATCTATAGATTGGATTTTATCCTGTATAAAAAAAATATCTGTAGATTTTTCCAGTTTCTGCTTTGCATATTCATAGAAGTCAATGGCGCGCAGCATCTTATACGAATAGTCGCCAAGATCGAGAAGGTTTTCCTGTTGTTTTGTTATGAATTTTCCTTTTTTCCAGCTTTTCGTAGTTATCTCGTCCCATTTTCCCTCGCCTTTTTCCCAGAAACACCAGGTTTTATCGTTATGATCTTTAAGAGAGGGTTCGATAATCGCAATTTTTTTGCCTTTAAAAAAAATATCTTCATTAATTGACAAAGCAAGCTGAAGTCCGGCCAGACCACCACCAACAATGACGTAGTAATAATCTGGAACTATCATATATTATTTTTTCTGAAAGTATTTAAAAGGGACCAGAAGCATTCCGAAACATTCACCTTCCTCTTTTCCCAAATGTTTGTGATGGATCTTATGAGCCCTTCTTATTCCGCGGGCATACCAGTGGTCGGCATTTCGGAAGACCTTAAAACGCTGATGAATAAAAATATCGTGTACGGTAAAATAAGTGATTCCGTATGCCAAAATTCCCAGACCTATGGGAAGCCCGATCCACACGTCTTCATATTTCCATAAAAGGAAGCAGGAGATACTAACCAGCGCATAGAAAACGAAAAAAAGATCGTTTCGTTCCCACCAGCTGCTGTGATCTTTTCTATGATGATCTTTATGCAGTTTCCAAAGAAAACCATGCATGATATATTTATGAGTAAACCAGGCCATGCCTTCCATAAAAAGGAAAGTTCCCAGAAATACCACGATCCATAATACAATTTCCATTATTCTGAGGTTTTAATTTTATATCAAATTCAATCGGTACGAAAGATACGATTTTGCAAGGAGTCCGGCTTTTTCATAATTGGGAACTCTTACTCTTCTGTTTCTAATTTCCAGAGAGGGAATCCTTTTTAATTTTTGTAAGAGTTTTTTATAATAAATATAAGCGGTATAAACTCCAAATTTTGCTTCAACGGGCAAATGAGTGATTCCTTCAAGACCGGCCATAAAATCATTTTCGATCTCTTTGATGATCTTGGTTTTACTTACTTCATCAAGTTTCGAAAGGTCAATATGCGGGAAATAACTTCGGCTTAAATCTTCGTAATCGGCTTTTAGATCTCTCAAAAAGTTCACTTTTTGAAAAGCGGATCCGAGGCTCATTGCTGAATTTTTAAGCTCTTCATATTTCCGGTCATTTCCCTTTACAAAAACTTTGAGACACATCAGGCCCACCACATCAGCGCTGCCATAAATGTACTGCTTGAATTCTTCGATGCTGGTATATTGTGATTTATGAAGATCCATTCGCATACTGTCCATAAAAGCGCCATAAAGGTGTTCGGGAATATCATATTTATGCACCGTCTCCTGAAATGAATTCAAGATAGGGTTCAGGCTGATCTTCTGCTCAATGGCTTTGTACATTTCTATTTCAAAATCGTGAAAAAGCTGCTCTTTTTGATAATCATGGAAAGAATCCACAATTTCATCGGCCAGACGCACAAAACCATAAATATTATAAATATCCTGCCTGATGGAAGGAGCGAGCATTTTTGTTGCCAGGGAAAACGAGGTGCTGTAGACATTGGTGACCGTTTTGCTACAGGACCGGGAAACGGTGTCAAACAAAGATTTCATATCAATTTTTTTCATTTTTTTCGATTAATCCGGCAGCCAGTTTTCCCGAGATCAGGGAGGGAGGGACGCCGGGACCAGGAACGGTGAGCTGTCCCGTGAAATAAAGGCCTGCTACTTTTTTGCTTTTCAGTTTAGGCCGAAGAAAAGCGGTTTGGAAAAGCGTATTTGCCATTCCGTAGGCATTGCCTTTATAAGAGTTGTAGGCTTCCTTAAAATCGTTTACACAAAAAGATTCTTTAAAAGCAATTTTTGATTTTACCTCCTGGGACGTAAGTTTTTCAAATCTGTTTATGATCAGGTTGAAATAATGCTCTCTTATTTCAGGAGTATCCTCGAGGTCCGGGGCAAGAGGAATAAGAAAAATGCCTGCTTCTTTTCCCTGGGGAGCTGATGAATTATCGGTAATAGAAGGAAAACTGGCATAGAATAAAGGATCTTCGGGCCATTTTGGAGCATCGTAAATGTCATGAGCATGCTTTTCAAAACTGGAATCAAAGAAAAGACTATGATGGGAAACGTTTTTTAATTTCGTATCAAAACCCACGTAAAACAGTAGGGAAGAAGGAGCAAAGATCCTGCTGTCCCAATATTTTTCGGAATATTGCCTCAGAGCAGAAGGAAGAAGTCTTTCAGAATGATGATAATCGGCACCGGAAAGCACGATGTCGCAGAAATATTCTTTCCCGTGCACTTTAACACCTTTTGCTTTTTTATTTTCGGTAAGGATCTCTTCGACGGGAGCATTGACTTCAATTTTCACTCCCAGGGAAACCGCCAGGTCCCTGATCCCTTCAATCACTTTATACATCCCTCCCTGCGGATGCCAGGTTCCTAACCCGAAGTCGGCATAATTCATAAAACTGTAGAAAGCCGGAGTATCCGAAGGTTTTGCACCAAGAAATAAGACTGGAAATTCGAGGATCTGTCTTAATTTCGGATTTTTAAATTCTTTTCTTACTTCGCTGCTGATATTGCTGAAAAAACGTCCGAGCCTCATTGCTGTTGCCGGACTCACGAGCTCCAGGGGTGAGATCCCGGGCCGGTAAACCAGGTCTTTTATGGCGATATCATAATTATCTCTGGCGCGGTCAATGAATTTCCTGAGCTTTTCAGAACTTCCTTTTTCTTCCTTTTCAAATTCAGCGTAAATAGCTTCCAGGTTGGAGGGAATACTTATTGAAGTACCGTCACCGAAAAACACCTGGTAAGCGGGATCCATTTTGGTAAGCGAATAGAAGTCTGAAGGTTTTTTATTGAAATCATTAAAAAATCGTTCGAACACATCAGGCATCCAATACCAGGTAGGGCCAATATCAAAGGTGAAGCCATCTTTTTTAAGCTGCCTGGCCCTTCCGCCTACCGTAGGGTTCTTTTCAAATATTTGAACCTCATAACCGGCTTTGGCCAGGTAACAGGAAGCTGCCAGGGAAGAGAAACCTGAACCAATGATAATTATTTTTTTTCGCATGTAATTTTCCTACAAAGTGGCTACAAAATCATTAATGGTGTTGAAAATCCTGACGTTTTTAGGCAGGTGGCGATCATCTATTTCTCTCGCGCGGGCTCCAAACAGAAAAAGCTCCCTTTGCTTGTTTTTGCAAAGCTTTTCCTGGAATTCATCAATAAATTCCTGTATATCTGTGTTGCGGGGGAAAACGGTAAGATAGCATAGAAAAACCAGATGGTCGTAGATATCTGTTAAATAAAGAACATTGTCGAGTGGAAGGCTCGGTCCCAAGTAAACTGTTTTTTTTCCTGCAGCCAGCAATTCATAGTTCAGGTAAAGAATTCCGATATCATGGATTTCGTTATGTGGCAAAAACAGCACATAAAGATCTTCATCCTTTTTATGGGTTTTCTGAAATTTCAGCTCTGCAATGTTCAGGTAGATCTTTTGTTTGATCAGTTCTGTAATGTAGTGCTCATGAATTGGTTTGATCGTATCGGTTTGCCAAAGCACCCCGATTTCATGAAGCAGAGGAAGAAAAACATCATGAAAAACAGTACGAAAGCTCTTCTTTTCCCTTAGTTTATTATAAGTATCTTCAAATAGCTGATCATCAAAATTCATCATCGCTATTTTAAAAAAGTTGCGGGAGCGGTTTTCTTCGCTTTTTGAGGCATTGATCCGCTTTACAAGATTTTTGATTTCTTCATCGCTCATTTTGGAGATCCGCGAAATCTTATATCCATGTTCATTGAGAAAAGAGATATTTAGTAATTTCTGAAGATTTTCTCCATCATAGGTGCGTATGTTCGTATCGGTCCTTTCTGGATTAAGTATGTCATATCTTTTTTCCCATATTCTAATGGTATGAGCTTTTATCCCGCTTAGGTTTTCAAGATCCTTAATACTGAAATTTTGTTTTATATGTTCCATTATTAAATAAATAGATTAAACAAATCTAAAAAATAAAGTGTACCAGTAATACTAGAAAATGTTAAATGTTTAATTAAAAAATAAAAAAATTAAACAATACCTATTTTTAAGGAAGTTTGAAGCGCAATCCTGGAATAGGTAGCCTGAAATTTTTCTGATCATTTCGATCTATTATTTGTAAATTCAGCTTTCTTAATCCCAATTCTATGAATCTGAAGAAGTTTTTTTCCTTTATATTATTTAGTGCATTCACTTTTTCCTGGTCACAGGAGCCTCCTGCATTAGACGCTATCAAAAAATCTGATCTTAAAAATGATATTTTTGAACTTGCCAGTGATGCCATGCAGGGTCGCAGGGCGGGAACCATAAACGAACTAAGGGCTGCTGCCTGGGTTGCCGAGAGGGCCAGGGAAGCGGGAATGAAGCCTGCAGGTGAGGATGGAACTTTTTTCCAGTTTTTTCCATTATACAGAACCACGGTAGCCGAAGACAGTAAAATTACAGTAGACGGAAAAGATCTGAAGCTTTGGAAAGATGTATATGAGGTCTCACCTGTTCCGGTACATTTTGAAGAGACCGCTGTTTGGTTAACCCCTAATGATACCACTGCAAATCTGAACAATAAAGTAGTTGCAATGAAATTATTGCCGCCACGCAAGCTTCCGGAAGAAGGAATGAGCCTTTGGGTTTATCGCTATGCGCTTTCAGCGATACGCCAGCAGGCAGCTACATTAAAAAGACAGGGGGCGAAAGCGGCGATTTTGGTAGCCGATTCAACAGCCTATTCTAAAATTGGATTTTTTGGTCATGGACTGGAGGAAGGAAAGTACGAAATCGATAAAAAAGAATGGCTGAAAAAGCAGGATGAACTCCCGGTTTTCATCGTAACACCTGAATTTGAAGAAAAACTTAAGAAGAATGTCAAAGTAAAAGCCGATGTGACCATTGATAAATTCAGTTATCCGTCGGCCAACGTAATAGCGAAAGTAGAAGGTACTGATGCGCGTTTAAAAGATGAATATGTGTTGTTCAGCGGGCATCACGATCATGATGGGGTGGGAGTGCCGGTTGAAGGAGACAGTATCTGGAATGGTGCTGATGACAATGCCTCGGTAAGTGTTGCCTTACTGGCAATTGGCAGAGCATGGTCTAAAAACCCCGGCAAAAGAAGCGCGCTTTTTGTCTGGCACGGTGCTGAAGAAAGAGGCTTGTTTGGTTCCAGGTATTTTGTGGAACATCCTGTGGTGAAAAAAGAAAAAATCAACGCGGTTCTCAATGGAGATATGATTGGAAGAAATGAATCTGGAAACGCCGCTTTGCTGGGTTCCATTCCGCCACATAAAAATTCTTCTGAATTAGTTGAAATGGCAATGGATGCCAACGAAGAACTGACGCATTTCAATGTCGATACAAGTTGGGATGCTGAAGATCATCCTGAATTCTGGTATTTCCGAAGTGATCATCTGCCATATGCTCAGGCAGATATCCCCGCCATTTTTTTCACCACGCTGTTACATCCCGATTATCACACGCCGAAAGATGAACCTGAAAAAATCGATCTTGAAAAATTGCTGGAGATGACTCAATGGATGTATGCAACAGGCTGGAAAGTATCCCAATCTGGGAAAGCTCCTGCACTTGATAAAAATGATTCGAATTCAGAAAAGTAAAAACAAAAAATTGCTGCTATGCAGCAGGAAAGAAGTGCCCGAGGCGGGAGTCGAACCCGCACGCCCTAATGGACACATGGCCCTCAACCATGCCTGTCTACCAGTTCCAGCACCCGGGCGGCTTTTATAAATAAAATCCCTGGGTTTTCAATAATATTTCGAAAAACACCCAATTTGTTTTCCAAAAAAGTGATCTGGCTGGGGCTCCCTTTGCTTCGACATGCTCAGCACAGGCTCTTCGAAAAGATCAGCGCAAGCGCTTCGCTCAGGATAAACTTCTCGCCCTATTAATATCAGATCAAAAAAGTGATCTGGCTGGGGCTCGAACCCAGGACCCTCTCCTTAAAAGGGAGATGCTCTACCAACTGAGCTACCAGATCTAAAAAAAATAAAAGAACTAAAAGTGATCTGGCTGGGGCTCCCTTTGCTTCGACAAGCTCAGCACAGGCACTTCGACAAGCTCAGCACAGGCTCTTCGACAAGCTCAGCGCAAGCGCTTCGCTCAGGATAAACTTCTCGCCCTATTAATATCAGATCAAAAAAGTGATCTGGCTGGGGCTCGAACCCAGGACCCTCTCCTTAAAAGGGAGATGCTCTACCAACTGAGCTACCAGATCAATAAAGACATCCGTTTTTTTGCGAATGCGGGTGCAAATATACATTCATTAATTTATTTATCAAGGCGAATTTGGTATAATTTTATTATAGTTTTGCCTTCAACTCATTTTAAGAAGATTAAAGATGAAAATATTTCTTTTGGGATACATGGGATCGGGTAAATCAACCGTAGGCAGGCTTCTGGCGGAACAATTGAGTTTTGAGTTCCTGGACCTTGACCAGGCCATTGAACTGCAGGAAAATATACCTGTTTCTACCATTTTTCAAAAAAAAGGAGAACTCTATTTTCGGAAACAGGAAAGAAAATTACTGGAGTGGATAATAGCGAAAGATAAGGCGGTTATTTCTCTGGGTGGCGGGACTCCCTGTTATGGAGATAATCTTGATTTGATAAAAGATGCTAAAGATTCTAAAACAGTTTATCTAAAGATGAGTGTACAGCAACTTACCGATCGCCTGGAAAAGGAAAAGGAACAAAGGCCATTAATAAGTCATCTTGATAAAAAGGAGGAACTGGAAGAATTCATTAGAAAACATCTTTTTGAAAGAGGATTTTACTACAGCCAAAGTGAGTTGATCATTAACTGTGATAACAAAAAGCCTCAGGAAATTGTAGATGAAATAGTAGCTGGTTTATGACATTTCTACACTTTCCTTATTTTTCTCAAAATTGACCTTAACTGTTTCGCTGAGGGAAGTGGATAGGGAAATTCCCTTGAAATCGGCTTTTACAGGGTATTTTTTATGATTCCGATCTACCAGGACCGCCGTTTTAAATTGTTTCAGCGGGACCTCCAGAAAATGCCGTACGCCATAGATCAAAGTTGTTCCCGAATTTAAAACATCATCCACAAGTACGATAGATTTATTTTTGTATTCACTACTATCTAATGAAGTTCGAACTGGCTCAAGAGGTTTCTTTTTATTGATTTCCACTTTGCAGAGTGTAGCTTTGAGTGGCGAAATTTCCTGGAGTTCTTTCAGAATTTTTTCGGCCAGCAAATATCCGTTTTTTGCAATTCCGGCGATAATGATCTCCTGTTCATGAACATTGCTTTCATAGATCTGGTAAGCGATTCGCCTGATCTTATGTTTTATTTGCTGCTGGTTTAAAATTGGCAGATTTTTACTCATCTTTTTTAGTGAATTTAAAAAACAATTCGTTGCCCTGACGTGGTTTTATTGAATTGTAACAGTCTTCCAGGATATTTATTTCAAAATAAGGACTAAAATACTGCAAATATTCTTCTTTACTCCCTCCAAAAGGTGGCCCGTCTTTCGTAAGTGGAAATTTAAAAAGAAGTCCGCAGATTTTACCCCCAGATTCTAAAATACTGGCAGCCTGCTTTGCATACAAAGGCCTTTTTTCAACCTCAATGGCGCAGAAGAAAGTCTGTTCCAGGATAAGGTCGAATTTTTCGTTGAGTTCGAAGAAATCTCCCTCTATCATCTGGGAATCCGGAAAAGCCGGTAATCGTTTTTTAAGATTTTGAAGGGGTTCTGCGGAAATATCAATAACATGAACATTTTTGAAACCTTTGCGGAAAAGGTATTCGGCTTCATACGAATTTCCCGCCCCGGGAATCAAAATTTTTAAATTTTTATCCTGAAGCTGATCGATATACTCTTTCAACGGATTGGAAATTTCACCAATATCCCATCCCATTTTATTTTCCTGATAACGTTTTGTCCAGAATTCTTTATTCATCCTCGAGTTTTTCGTCCTGATCGGCATTTTCAAACCACTCATCAATATCCCGACGGTCTTTTTTCGTGGGCCTGCCCGTTCCTTTTTTTCGATAATAATCTTTGGAATATTTCAGAAGTTCAAGTTTTTCAAAAGCCTCTTTAGGTGTGACATCATTTACATAGATATTTACAAGTTTTGCACCAACGCGATTTGGCGGAAGGTCGAGAATCTCGAGCTGATAATCGATCTGATTTTTCCTAACCTCAAGTTTATCACCTGGAAACACTTCCTTGGAAGGTTTTAAATTATGGCCTTCCATTTTCACTTTTCCCTGCTTACAGGCGTTGGTAGCAATGCTTCTGGTCTTGTAATAACGTACACACCATAAAAATTTATCCACTCTCATAATTTGATCTCTAAAAGCACGTTCATAGTTAAGCAAAAATACAAGATTATTGTATCTTGCGCGTCCAAAACAGATTACGAATGAGATTAAAAAAACTTATGTTCCTCGGCCTTTTGGCCACACTTGTTTTTTCGTGTAATAAAGATAAAAGTACTCCTGAAACCATTCCGCCTCATGACCGGGGTGAGCAGGCCATAGAAGATGATCAGGCATTGATCAACTATCTTTCCACACATTTTTATAATTATGAGGAATTTGAAAATCCTTCTGAAGATTTTGATTATGTAGTGCGCCTGGATACCATTGCAGGTGAAAATAGCGATAAAACGCCAATTATTGAATCTGATAAGCTGATTACAAAAACAGTAAATTATAAAGGAATTGATCAGCAATTATACGTCCTGAAGATCAGGGAAGGAGCAGGAGCCAAACCCCATTTTACCGATTCGGTTTATGTTGCTTATAAAGGTGAATTATTAAATGAGGCGGTTTTTGATGCTAACCATATTAAATCTCCAACCTGGTTTTCACTAGGTCGCTATTATCAACTCCAATCCAATGGTCGTCTCGCCTTAAATGGTGGACTTATCGAGGGCTATACTGCCGGAATTCAGGAATTTGGTGAGGCAACGGGTTTTGAAGTAAATCCCGACAATACTATTAACTGGACCAATGATTTTGGAATAGGCGCCATTTTTATGCCTTCAGGCCTAGGATATTTTTCTGCTCCTCAAAGCAGCATTCCTGCTTATTCACCTCTTATTTTCACCGTAAATCTTTTCAGGGTGAATGTAGCCGATCATGATGGAGACGGGATTCCAAGTTATATGGAAGACCTGAATAACAACAATGATATTCTTGATGATGATACCGACGGGGACAATTTAAATAATAGTTCTGATGCTGATGATGACGGTGATGGAACTCCTACCAGAGAAGAGATAGTCATCAATGAAGACGGAAGTATCGAATTTACCGATACCAATGGTGATGGAACCCCAGATTATCTGGATCCCGATTTTTTTAAATAAATAATGGCACATATAAAAAATAGCCCCCGCGAACCGCGGGAGCTATTTTTATTTTAGTTCCTTCAGTTTACAATTCGTAAGAAAGACTTAGAATCCATTGTGAAGGTCTTGAGTCTATTTTGAAACCCTGGTCCATAGCGGTTTGCCCTATGGCGTCGTTTTCCTGAAAAGCTCCTTCATAGCGCGCGTCAAAACCTATTCTCCCCAGGTCAACCCCGAGACCTAATTCATAGCCAACGGTAATTTGGTTTTCAACATCACCTATTTGAAAACTGGTATTTTCCAGTTCATTTTTCATGACATACTGAAAAGAAGGCCCTGCTTTAATATTTAATGGTCCAAGTACATTAACTCCCACAAGCACCGGGGCATCAATTTTAGTGAGTTTATAATTGAAATCTTTGTAATCGGTATTTAATTCGGTGTAAAGTAATTCTGGTCGTAGAAAAATTCCAGCTACTTCAAATTGTCCATAAACTCCGGCGTGCCATCCGGCCTTTTCTTTACCTTTAATTATGGTTGCGGCATCACTGGCCACCTCACCGGGTCCTTCATAATCTCCGGTAGCTCCGTAATTAAAACCTCCCTTGATTCCAAATTCGGCATTCTGGGCCCATGAGTTAACTCCGAAAAAAATTAGGGCGACTATAAATAACTTTTTCATTTTTAGATTTGTTTATCGTTAGACTAATATAACGAAGACTCATTGCACTTATTTCTAAAAAAAAGAAAAAGCCTTCCCAAAATTTTGAAAAGGCTTCTTCATAATTTAAATGAAATGTGGTTTATTTTCTTTTTAAAACTTTTTCAGCAGCTTTGATAATGGCGGCAGCATTTAAACCATATTTTTCCATAAGCTGCTCAGGAGTTCCGCTTTCGCCAAAGGTATCCTGGGTTGCCACGAATTCCTGAGGAGCCGGATGATTTTCAGCAAGTGTTCTCGCCACGCTTTCTCCCAGTCCGCCAAGGAAATTGTGTTCTTCAGCTGTGACCACGCAACCAGTTTTCTTTACTGAATTTATAATAGCCTCTTCATCAAGCGGTTTAATGGTATGAATATCGATCACTTCGGCACTGATCCCTTTTTCATTAAGTTCAACAGCCGCCTGGATGGCCTCCCAAACCAAATGCCCGGTAGCTAGAATAGTTACATCGCTTCCTTCGTATAATTGAACCGCTTTTCCTATCTCGAATTTTTGATCTTCAGGAGTGAAATTGGCAACTTTTGGTCTTCCGAAGCGAAGGTAAACAGGACCTTCATGCTCTGCAATGGCGAGTGTAGCCGCTTTTGTCTGGTTATAATCACAGGTATTGATAACGGTCATTCCCGGCAACATTTTCATGAGGCCAAGATCTTCAAGGATCTGGTGAGTCGCCCCATCTTCTCCTAAAGTGACACCAGAATGAGATGCACAAATTTTCACATTTTTCCCTGAATAGGCGATGCTTTGTCTAATTTGATCATATACCCTTCCGGTCGCAAAATTGGCAAATGTACCGGCAAAAGGGATCTTTCCGCCTATTGTTAGTCCGGCAGCCATTCCCATCATATTGGCTTCAGCGATTCCTACCTGGAAAAAACGCTCCGGGTTTTCGTCAATAAAATCCTGCATTTTTAGAGATCCAACGAGATCTGCACACAAGGCTACCACATTAGGGTTTTTACGTCCCAGTTCAGTAAGCCCGGCACCAAATCCTGAACGTGTATCTTTATTTCCTGTACTTTTATATTCTTTCATGATCTTTCTTTTTGTAAATTTTAATGAAGTTGATTAATAATCACCAAGGGTTTCGGGGTTTTGGGCCAGGGCCTTTTCCAGTTGCTCGTCATTGGGAGCCTTGCCGTGCCATGCATGCGTATGCATCATAAAATCTACTCCATGACCCATTACCGTTTTCATTAAAATACAAACCGGTTTTCCTTTTCCAGTTCGGGATTTAGCTTCATTAAGACCATCAATTACCTGTTGGAGGTCGTTGCCATCTTTTATTTCCATCACATCCCAGCCAAAAGCTAAAAATTTTGCTTTCAGGTCGCCCATAGGAAGAACAGTCTCGGTACTTCCATCTATTTGCTGTCCGTTATGATCAACAGTAGCAATGATATTATCGATATTTTTGGCTGCGGCATACATGATCGCTTCCCAGTTTTGACCTTCCTGAAGTTCACCGTCCCCATGAAGTGAGAAAACAAGGTGATCATCATTGTTAAGTTTTTTTGCCTGGGCAGCTCCAAAAGCAACACTCATTCCCTGGCCTAGAGAACCTGATGCTATACGTATTCCCGGAAGTCCTTCATGAGTGGTAGGATGTCCCTGAAGTCGGGAATTGATTAGGCGAAAAGTATTCAATTCTTCCACAGGGAAGAATCCGCTTCTGGCAAGAACACTGTAGTAAACCGGAGAAATGTGGCCGTTGGAAAGGAAGAAAAGATCTTCACCGATCCCATCCATATCAAAATCGGTTTTGTAATCCATTACCACTTTATAAAGAGCGGTAAAGAATTCGGTACAGCCAAGAGATCCTCCGGGATGCCCCGAATTTACCTTGTGTACCTGCCTTAAAATATCCCTTCTTACCTGGGTTGCAAATTTCTGTAATTCGTTGATGTCTGGCATTTTATAATCGTGTTGTTTTAATGCTGGCAAAAATAACTTTTTAATAGGCTCTGGCAAAGAGAGTTTTGGCTAGATATTAACTTTTTGTTCAATTAACTAACAAATGGAAAGTTTAATAGCACTTCTATTTGATATTTAGTTGAGTATCTTTGCACCGATTTAAAACGAACTATGAAATTTGATCTTTTAGGAACCGATCCCGGTAGTAAGGCGCGAGCAGGAAAAATCGAAACAGATCACGGAACCATAGAAACTCCAATTTTTATGCCTGTAGGTACCGTAGCCTCGGTAAAAGGAGTACATCAGAAAGAATTGAAAGAAGATATCAATCCCGATATTATCCTCGGAAATACTTACCATCTTTACCTTCGTCCCCAAACCGATATTCTTAAAAAAGCGGGTGGTCTCCATACATTCATGAACTGGGACCGAAATATCCTTACTGATAGCGGCGGCTACCAGGTATATTCACTTTCCGCCAGAAGGAAGATCAAAGAGGAAGGGGTAAAGTTCAAATCTCATATAGATGGTTCGTATCATACCTTTACGCCGGAAAATGTGATGGAAATTCAACGTGCGATCGGGGCCGATATCATTATGGCTTTTGACGAATGCACGCCTTATCCTTGTGATTACAGGTATGCGCAGAAATCAATGCATATGACGCATCGCTGGCTGGATAGATGTATGGCCCATCTTGAGAAGACTCCGGAACTTTATGGCTACCAGCAAACTTTATTTCCCATTGTTCAGGGAAGTACCTACAAAGATCTTCGGAAACAATCGGCCGAATATATCGCAAATGCGGGAGCCGAAGGCAATGCTATTGGCGGACTTTCAGTTGGCGAACCTGCCGAAGAAATGTATGAAATGACCGAAATCGTCACTGATATTTTACCGGTAGATAAGCCAAGATATTTAATGGGAGTGGGAACTCCAATCAATATTTTGGAAAATATTGCGTTGGGAGTAGATATGTTTGACTGTGTTATGCCCACCCGAAATGGCCGGAACGGAATGCTTTTTACCTCCCAGGGTACGATCAATATTAAAAATAAGAAATGGGAAGCCGATTTTTCTCCCATCGATGAAGAAGGTATCACCTTTGTAGATACGCAGTATTCAAAGGCCTATGTGCGGCACCTATTTTCTGTAAATGAAATGTTGGGGAGACAAATAGCCAGTATTCACAATCTCGGATTTTATCTTTGGTTGGTAAGGGAAGCCAGAAAGCATATCTTAGCCGGGGATTTCGTTGATTGGAAGAATAAGATGGTAAGACAAATGGACAAACGATTATAAGTTTCAAATTTGAAAATTTTAGACTGGTACATACTTAAGCGCTACCTGGGAACCTTCATTACCATGCTGGTCCTTTTTATTCCCATTGGTATTACCGTGAACCTGGCTGAAAAGATCGATAAGATCCTGGAAAACGAGGTCCCTTTTATGGAGGTGGTGATCTATTACGTAGACTTCACCATTTATTTTGCAAATCTTCTTTTCCCGATCTTCCTTTTTTTATCGGTGATCTGGTTTACTTCAAAACTGGCGATGAATACCGAGATCATCGCTTTTTTGAGTAGCGGGGTTTCTTTTATGCGATTCATGAGACCATATTTGATCGGGGCGACAATCGTATGTATAGCAGCCCTGGTTTTTTCTATGTACCTGGGTCCTAAGGCGAATAAGGGCTATAATGAATTCTTATTTCAGTATCTCAAGCGCGGAACACAAACTCAGGAAACTACAGATGTTTACCGGCAGATCAATGATCACGAATATATCTATGCCAGTCATTTTCAGCCAAAATCACATACAGCCCGTAATTTTACGCTGGAACATTTTGAGGGAAATAAACTGAAATTCAAAATAAGCGCCACCAGTCTTCGGTGGAATCCTAAAGATAGCATTTATCGCCTCACAAGAGTTGACAAACGATACATCGGTAAAGGAAAGGATTCCATTGAAACCTTAAGAACCTTAGACACTATCCTGCCTTTTGAATTTGATGAACTTACGCCTGAATCTTACATTGCTGAAACCCTTAACTATTCTGAGCTCAATGAATTCATAGAAAATGAAAGGCGCCGAGGTTCGGGAAATATTAGTAGGTACCTGGTTGTAAAGTACAAAAGATGGAGTACCCCGGTATCGGCATTCATACTTACAATAATAGCCGTGGCTGTAGCTTCTTTTAAAAGAAGGGGAGGAATGGGCGTAAATCTGGCAGTTGGAATTTCACTTGCGTTTATTTTTGTTTTTTTTGATAAAGTCTTCGGGACAATGGCTGAACAGTCAAATTTTTCTCCCTTGATCGCAGTTTGGTTTCCAAACGTGGCTTTTGGTATCCTGGCTGTGGTTATGCTTATAAGAGCGAAAAGATAAACTCTTAAATCTGGAAAAATTTAAAGCCCCTCTGGGAATTCTTTCCTTTCAAACTCCTTATATTTGTAAGCTATAAAAAAATAAATACCATAAATCCGTATGGAATATTTAGATTTTGAACAACCCATTAAGGAACTTAAGGAGCAGTACGAAAAGGCCTGCAATATTGGCGAAGAGAGTGAAGTTGATGTGACTGCTACCTGCAAGCAAATCGAAAAAAAACTTTCTGAAAAAAAGAAGGAGATCTACAAAAATCTTACTCCCTGGCAGAGGGTTCAGTTGTCAAGACATCCAAACAGGCCCTATACCCTGGATTATATAAACGGAATTTGTGGCGATACTTTCCTTGAACTTCATGGAGACCGAAATGTTCGTGATGATAAAGCGATGATCGGCGGACTTGGAAAGATCGATGAACAAAGTTATATGTTTATCGGTCAGCAGAAAGGTTTCAATACCAAGACCCGCCAATATCGGAATTTCGGAATGGCCAATCCAGAAGGTTACCGCAAGGCACTAAGGCTGATGAAATCGGCTGAAAAATTCGGTCTTCCCGTTGTGACGCTTGTAGATACTCCCGGAGCTTATCCCGGCCTCGAAGCTGAAGAAAGGGGACAGGGTGAAGCCATAGCCCGAAATATTCTGGAAATGACCAGGCTTAAAGTTCCTATTATTGTAGTGATCATTGGCGAAGGTGCCAGTGGTGGTGCTTTGGGAATAGGAGTTGGCGATCGTGTGATGATGCTTGAAAATACCTGGTATTCGGTGATCTCTCCCGAATCATGTTCTTCAATTCTTTGGAGAAGCTGGGAATATAAAGAAACAGCAGCTGAAGCTCTGAAACTTACCGCAGCCGATATGAAAAAACAGAAACTTATTGATAGCATCATAAAAGAACCTCTTGGTGGAGCACATAGCAATCGGGAAGAAGCTTTCGAAAAAGTTAAAAAATCGATTATTAAGGCTTTTGATGAAATAAAAAACTTATCACCAGAGGAACTTGTAGAAAAACGAATGGAAAAATATTTGAATATGGGAGTCTTTAAAGGATGATTTCTTTGTTCACAACCTTTCAGTCAAAATCCGAAAAGTCATTTTCGGATTTTTTTATCTTTTCAACATAAAATATTAGTTATTAACAGCTAAATTGTTCATTACCTGTTAAGGAAGAATAAGCTAAATTTTTAAGATCGTCTTAACATTTTTTTTACTTTCGTTCCTATGGAAAAAATCACCGCCCCTCAAAATATAGCCTACAGAAAATCGAATGTAGTAAGCCTGGAAAAAGGAAAAGTTCCTCCGCAAGCCATTGATTTAGAAGAAGTTGTTCTTGGGGCGATGATGATTGACAAAAAAGGGGTAGATGAAATTATTGATATTCTTCATCCCGAAGCTTTTTATAAAAATGCCCACAGCCTTATTTACGATGCCATAAAAAAGTTATTCGATAATTCAGAGGCAATCGACTTATTAACGGTTTCTAACCAATTGAAGAAAGATGGCAATTTTGATAAAGTTGGCGGGGATTATTACCTCATTCAGCTTACTCAAAAGGTGTCGAGTTCGGCCCATATTGAGTTCCATGCCCGAATCATTCTGCAGAAATATATCCAGCGTAGCCTTATAAAAATTTCAAATGAAATTATCGAGGAAGCTTTTGATGAAGGAACTGATGTTTTCGACCTTCTTGATAATGCAGAAGCAAAACTTTATGAGGTAACCCAGGGAAATATCAAACGTTCTACCGAGACTGCTCAAAGTCTGGTAATGCAGGCGAAAAAGAAGATCCAGGAAATTTCTAATAAAGAAGGTTTAAGTGGAATTCCTTCAGGATTTGAAAGACTTGACGAACTTACTTCGGGCTGGCAACCTTCAGATTTGATCATCGTGGCGGCCCGACCTGGTATGGGTAAAACAGCACTTACGCTATCCATGGCACGGAATATAGCCGTAGATCAGGGAATTCCTGTTGCTTTTTTCTCCCTGGAGATGTCTTCGGTACAGCTGATCACCCGTTTGATATCTTCAGAAACGGGTCTTTCTTCTGAAAAACTTCGTACCGGGAAATTGGAACAACACGAATGGGAACAGCTGAATGTGAAAGTAAAAGATCTTGAAAAAGCACCGCTTTTTATTGATGACACCCCTTCGCTTTCGATTTTTGACCTCCGGGCAAAAGCGCGCCGGCTTTCTTCACAACATGGAATTCGGCTTATCGTGATCGATTATTTGCAGTTGATGACTGCGGGCGGAAGTCAGAAAGGCGGGAATCGTGAGCAGGAAATTTCCACGATTTCGCGTAACCTCAAAGCCCTCGCCAAAGAATTGAATGTTCCTGTAATTGCGCTCTCTCAGCTTTCACGGGCCGTCGAAACCAGGGGAGGAAGCAAGCGGCCTTTGCTTTCTGACCTCAGGGAATCAGGCGCGATTGAACAGGATGCCGATATTGTTTCCTTTATTTATCGCCCTGAATATTATAAAATTGAAGAATGGGACGATGAAGAAAGAACACCTACCCAGGGACAGGCCGAATTCATCGTGGCCAAGCACCGTAACGGCGGACTTGATAATATTAGGCTGAAATTCATTGGAGAACTCGGTAAATTTGATAATTTAGAAGACTTTAGTTTTCCTTCTGAAATCCCTTCGCGTATGAACAGCGGTGATGATGATAGTGGATTTGGAGGTCATAATTTACCAAATCCGAGTGCCGATGAAGCTTTCGGAAGCTCAATGAACAGCGATTTCGATGATGATGATAATGACGTCCCCTTTTAAAAATTTAAACCAGGAAAAAATATTTCCAAACTTATTCTATAAAAATAACAGCAGTCTTTTTTCTTTAAAAGGACTGCTGTTTTTTTTGATCTTCAGTATTTCTTCTAATGCTTTTGCTTCCAAGGTATTGATTCCTATGGATGCCGAAACTCAGAGCAATCATTTGAAGGCCTATGGAATTGTTTATTATGCGCTGGAAAATCAGTTGAAGGTGAACTGGCTTCTTAATTATCGTGGTGGATCTTTCCTTGTTTCCGATTCCGATAAACTTCGAAAAGAATGTCAGATTCGCGGGGTCGATTTTGAGCAAATCAGCGATTCTATGGCTGAATCTATTCTTACCGAAATTTCGAGTCCTTCAAAAAATATGGAATCTGTTGCGCTGGAAAAAGCCCCGAAAATCGCAGTTTACAGCCCCAAAGGGAACAAGCCCTGGGATGATGCGGTAACTATGGCGCTTACCTATGCCGAGATTCCCTATACTACTATTTATGATCGGGAAGTTTTGGAGGGTAAATTAGTTCTTTATGACTGGCTTCACCTGCACCATGAAGATTTTACGGGCCAATATGGAAAATTCTATGCAGCCTTTCGAACTGCGCCGTGGTATATTGAAGAAAAAAAGGAGGCAGAAGCTCTGGCTAAAGAACTTGGTTATTCGAAGGTTTCCGAAGAAAAGCTCGCGGTTGCCGAAAATATCAGGGATTATGTGATTGGTGGTGGATTCATGTTCGCTATGTGCAGCGCGACCGATAGTTTTGATATCGCCCTCTCCGCTTCGGGAGTTGACATCTGTGAACCAATGTTTGATGGTGATCCCAGCGACCCCGGCTATCAGGCAAAATTGAATTACGACAATACTTTTGCTTTTACTAATTTTCATCTGGAAAGAAATCCTATGGTTTATGAATTTTCAGATATTGATATGACCGCAAAAAGACAAATTCCTGCAGAGAGTGACTACTTTACCTTAATGGATTATTCGGCGAAATGGGACGTGGTGCCAACCATGCTCACGCAAAATCATACCAGATTGATCAAAGGATTCATGGGCCAAACCACCAGTTTTGATCCCGATCTTATCCGGCCGGGAGTTTTGATCATGGGTGAATGTAAACTAAATGGGGAAGCGCGTTATATTCATGGCGTGAAAGGCAAGGGATTTTTTACTTTTTACGGCGGCCATGATCCCGAAGATTATCAGCACCGGGTTGGTGATCCAAAAACCGAACTGGAATTGCATCCTAATTCCCCCGGTTACAGGCTTATTTTGAATAATGTTCTTTTTCCTGCCGCAAAGAAAAAGGAACAAAAAACCTGAAATTTTATACTTATTGCGTTAGGTAGATTGGTTTGGATTAGCACTTCTGAATTATGATTCGAATATCCATTGATTGATTAAAAATCTGATCCCATTTGAACGGATGAAAACGCAATAATGAAATAATTCCTTCTGCAGTTCCCTTTTTTGAAAATTTAAGAAGGCTTTAATTTTCTATGAATCTGAGTTTCGTAATTTCTGTTTTTAAATGGAATAATTATGGAGAAGATTTTTCAAAAAGAAATTAGCCTGAAACCGAGAAAAAGAGGTTTTCATTTGGTGACAGAGGAAGTCATTTCACAATTTTCAGAAATTAAAGAAATAGACACCGGGATTCTTCAGGTTTTTATCAAGCATACTTCTGCGGGTTTGACTATTAATGAAAATGCCGACCCCACTGTTCGGGAAGATTTTGAAAGTCATTTTAATAAAATGGTGCCCGAGAATCAGTCTTATTACAGACATACCCTTGAAGGCCCTGATGATATGCCGGCACATTTAAAATCTGCCCTTACCGGAACTTCTGTCCAAATTCCAATTTCAAAGGGAAAGTTGAACCTGGGTACCTGGCAGGGAATTTATTTGGGAGAATATCGAAATCACGGAGGTTCAAGAAAGCTTGTATTAACTGCTTTCGGAAAATAAAAAATCCCGCCAAAAAGCGGGATTTTTCCTTAAGAGAGTATAATCGTTTATTTAACTTTTTCTACAATTGCTTTAAAAGCCTCCGGGTTATTCATTGCCAAATCGGCAAGAACCTTACGGTTCAAATCGATATTGCTGGCTTTCAATTTACCCATAAATTGAGAATAAGATAATCCGTTTAATCTGGCGGCAGCGTTAATACGCATGATCCAGAGAGAACGGAAGTTGCGTTTCTTGGCTTTACGGTCTCTGTAAGCATATAACATTGCTTTGTCAACCGCGTTTTTGGCAACTGTCCAAACGTTTTTACGACGTCCGAAATAGCCTTTAGCTTGCTTTAAAACTTTTTTTCTACGTGCCCTTTTGGCAACAGAATTTACTGATCTTGGCATAAATTTACATTTTTTTGTAGCAGGCGATCCAATTATTCAAAATTTAAAATTCTGAATTTTGAATTCTTTTTACTGGCCCGACTCCATGGTTAAACAATAATTGAAACCTGAATTGCTTCAGTTTACTTTAAACGTAACTGAAGTTTCACATTGTCCTTATCTGCATCATGTACCAAAGTACTGTGCGTTAAGGCGAGCTTACGTTTTTTAGATTTCTTTGTTAAGATATGACTCTTAAACGCGTGCTTTCTTTTGATCTTTCCGGTACCGGTTAGCTTAAAACGCTTTTTGGCACTGGATTTCGTTTTCATTTTAGGCATTGCTGTCCTTTTTTATAATTAACTCTCTTAATTTTTAATTCTATTCTAATTCTCCTTTAAGCCTTTTTTAAAGAAATTTAGGGAGAAGATTATTTCGTTTTTTTAGGAGCCATAAACATGGTCATACGCTTACCCTCCAGTTTTGGCATCTGTTCTACCTTGCCATATTCTTCAAGATCCTGAGCGAGTCTTAACAGAAGGATCTCTCCTTTATCTTTAAATACGATTGAACGGCCTTTAAAGAAGACGAAAGCTTTAAGTTTTGCACCATCTTTCAGGAACTTCTCGGCATTTCGTTTTTTAAACTCATAGTCATGATCGTCGGTATTCGGGCCAAAACGGATTTCCTTAACTACAACCTTGCTGGCTTTAGCCTTCATGGCTTTTTCCCTCTTCTTCTGTTCGTAGAGGTACTTTTTGTAGTCCATGGCCTTAACCACGGGTGGTTTCGCATCGGGCGATATTTCCACAAGGTCAAGTCCCATTTCCTGTGCAATAGAAAGGGCTTGTTTCACAGGAATCACCTGCATTTCGACATTATCTCCTACCAGGCGAACTTCGTCTGCCCTGATCTTCTCATTAATTCGGTGTTGTTCTTCTTTTTGTCTCCCGAATTGGTTCGGTTTTCTTCTTCGTATTGCTATGGCTATAAATTTTAGTTAGACTTCAGTTTCAAAAGGTTTTAAGGTACTATTGATTTCCGTATTTATCAAATTCGCGAATTCTTCAACACTCATACTGCCCAAATCACCTTCGCTGTGTTTACGTACAGAAACCGTACCATCCTGGGCTTCCTGTTCTCCAACGATCAGCATATACGGGAATTTTTGCACTTCAGCTTCCCGTATTTTCTTGCCAATAGTTTCATTTCTATTGTCAACGAGGGCGCGAATTTCGTTATTTTCGAGCAAAGTTAAAACTTTTTGTGAGTATTTTTCATATTTCTCACTGAGCGAGAGAATGATAGCCTGTTCGGGCATAAGCCACAAGGGGAAATTTCCGCCGGTATGCTCAAGAAGTATGGCCACGAAGCGTTCCATACTGCCAAAAGGTGCCCGGTGGATCATTACCGGCCGGTGCATTTCATTATCACTTCCTTTATAAGTAAGATCAAATCGTTCGGGTAAATTATAATCTACCTGAATGGTGCCAAGTTGCCAGCTTCTGCCAAGTGCATCTTTCACCATGAAATCCAGTTTTGGACCGTAAAATGCTGCTTCGCCGGTCTCTACTACATAATTGAGACCTTTTTCTTTGGCAGCGCTCAGAATAGCACTTTCGGCTTTTTCCCAAACATCGTCAGATCCGATATACTTTTCTTTATTTTCAGGATCTCGTAAGGAAACCTGGGCTGTGAAATTTTCAAAACCTAAAGATGAGAATACATATAAGGTAAGATCAATTACTTTTTTAAATTCTTCATCCAGCTGCTCGGGCGTACAGAAAATATGGGCATCATCCTGTGTAAATCCTCGTACCCGGGTAAGCCCATGTAGTTCCCCGCTTTGTTCATATCGGTAAACGGTGCCAAATTCTGCAAATCGCTTCGGAAGATCCCTGTAACTCCAGGAAGAAGATTTGTAAATTTCACAATGATGCGGACAATTCATCGGTTTCAGCAAAAATTCCTCTCCTTCATTGGGTGTGTGAATGGGCTGAAAACTGTCTTCCCCGTATTTTGCATAGTGTCCTGAAGTAACATACAGTTCCTTTTGTCCAATATGTGGAGTCACTACCATTTCATAACCTGCTTTTTTCTGAGCTTTTTTCAGAAAATTCTCCAGTCGCTCTCTTAAAGCAGCTCCTTTGGGTAACCAAAGCGGTAATCCCTGGCCAACTTTTTGTGAAAAAGTGAAAAGTTCCAGTTCTTTCCCGAGTTTACGATGATCACGCTTTTTAGCTTCTTCTAATAATTCGAGATATTCCTTTAAATCTTTTTGCTTCGGAAAAGAAATACCGTACACCCTTGTTAACTGTGGTTTGTTTTCATCACCCCGCCAGTAGGCACCGGCAACGTTCATCAGTTTTACGGCTTTTATGATCCCGGTGTTGGGAATATGGCCTCCCCGGCATAAATCGGTAAAGGTGTCATGATCACAAAAAGTGATGCTGCCATCCTCCAGATTTTCTATGAGTTCAAGCTTAAAAGGATTCTTTTCGTTATTGTAAAAATTAAGTGCTTCTTCTTTTGAAACCTCCCGCATTTTAAAATCGTGTTTCCCGCGGGCGATTTCCAGCATCCGGTCTTCTATTTTTTTAAAATCAGATTCAGAGATTTTCTCTTCACCAAAATCAATGTCATAATAAAAACCATTTTCAATAGCTGGGCCAATAGTTAATTTTGCACCCGGATACAGATCCTGAATTGCCTGAGCCATTACATGGGAAGTTGAATGCCAAAAGGCTTTTTTCCCTTCTTCGTCATTCCAGGTATATAGAACAAGATCGCCGTCTTCGGTTAATGGCGTGATGGTTTCAATGGTGTTACCGTTGAATTTAGCCGAAATTACATTTCGGGCCAGGCCTTCGCTGATGCTTCTGGCCACATCCATAGGAGTGCTTCCTTTTTCAAACTCCTTAATACTACCGTCAGGCAGAGTAATCTTGATCATTTTCTATACTTTTTTAGAAGGGACAAAGATAAGATGTTGAATTTGGTTGCGCAATAAAGGGCTCTTTATTATCTGAATTAAGTTTTTTATTAATTTTTGATCTTTTTCTGTGGTTTTATATTGAAATTCAATCGCTTAAAAATAAACTTTAAATTTTCCTTAAAATATTCAATTTGATATTTGGAATAAAACGAATGTTCGTTTTATATTTGCACCCGCTTTCTCAGGGAAGCTTAGTTCATTGAAGGGGTAGTTTGATTATAGAAGCGGGGAAAGTTAGCGATTTTTCATAAGGTAAAAAGGTGCTAAGATTTTTTTAAAAAATAAAGTTTAAAAAGTTTTGGTTGGAAAAGAAAAGTCGTTGTATATTTGCACCCGCTTTGAAAAACAAGCGACGTTCTAAAAGAGAGATAAAGAAAACAAAAACCACCCGGATGGGGGGAGAAGGGGTTCGAGTCCTCGGGTTTTGGCAAGACAGTGATCAATTAACAATGATCAATAAGCAATGAGAAGTTGTGATAATTGTTAACTGTTAATTGATAATTGGTTCATTGACATATTGAATTGACAGGGATTACATTATAAAGATGTAATCAAGTATATAAGAATTAAGACAAAAAGACGTCAACTGAGCAATTTCTACTAGTAGTTGTTAAGAGATATAAGAATTAACGATGAAGAGTTTGATCCTGGCTCAGGATGAACGCTAGCGGCAGGCCTAACACATGCAAGTCGAACGGTAACAGGGATTAGCCTAGCTAATTTGCTGACGAGTGGCGCACGGGTGCGTAACGCGTATACAATCTACCTTCAAACGGGGGATAGCCCATGGAAACGTGGATTAATACCCCATGGTATTATCGGTTCACCTGGACTGGTAATTAAACATTTATGGTTTGAAGATGAGTATGCGTCCTATTAGCTAGATGGTAAGGTAACGGCTTACCATGGCGACGATAGGTAGGGGTCCTGAGAGGGAGATCCCCCACACTGGTACTGAGACACGGACCAGACTCCTACGGGAGGCAGCAGTGAGGAATATTGGACAATGGAGGCAACTCTGATCCAGCCATGCCGCGTGCAGGAAGACTGCCCTATGGGTTGTAAACTGCTTTTATACGGGAAGAATCACTCTCACGTGTTGAGGGCATGACGGTACCGTATGAATAAGGATCGGCTAACTCCGTGCCAGCAGCCGCGGTAATACGGAGGATCCAAGCGTTATCCGGAATCATTGGGTTTAAAGGGTCCGTAGGCGGGACAATAAGTCAGTGGTGAAAGTCTTCCGCTTAACGGGAGAATTGCCATTGATACTGTTGTTCTTGAGTTGTTATGAAGTGGTTGGAATGTGTAGTGTAGCGGTGAAATGCATAGATATTACACAGAACACCTATTGCGAAGGCAGATCACTAATAACCAACTGACGCTGATGGACGAAAGCGTAGGTAGCGAACAGGATTAGATACCCTGGTAGTCTACGCCGTAAACGATGGTCACTAGCTGTCCGGCCTAATTGAGGGCTGGGTGGCCAAGCGAAAGTGATAAGTGACCCACCTGGGGAGTACGTTCGCAAGAATGAAACTCAAAGGAATTGACGGGGGCCCGCACAAGCGGTGGAGCATGTGGTTTAATTCGATGATACGCGAGGAACCTTACCAGGGCTTAAATGCAGTCTGACAGGTCTGGAAACAGATTTTTCTTCGGACAGATTGCAAGGTGCTGCATGGTTGTCGTCAGCTCGTGCCGTGAGGTGTCAGGTTAAGTCCTATAACGAGCGCAACCCCTTTCGTTAGTTGCCAGCGAGTGAAGTCGGGAACTCTAACGAGACTGCCGGTGCAAACCGAGAGGAAGGTGGGGATGACGTCAAATCATCACGGCCCTTACGTCCTGGGCCACACACGTGCTACAATGGTAGGGACAGAGGGCAGCTACCCCGTGAGGGGATGCGAATCTTGAAACCCTATCACAGTTCGGATCGCAGTCTGCAACTCGACTGCGTGAAGCTGGAATCGCTAGTAATCGCACATCAGCCATGGTGCGGTGAATACGTTCCCGGGCCTTGTACACACCGCCCGTCAAGCCATGGAAGCCGGGGGTACCTGAAGTCGGTCACCGCAAGGAGCCGCCTAGGGTAAGACTGGTAACTGGGGCTAAGTCGTAACAAGGTAGCCGTACCGGAAGGTGCGGCTGGAACACCTCCTTTCTAGAGCAACGCACGCTTATACGTGCTAGCGCAATTACTGGAAACAAAGGAAGTGTAAAGAAGGCCTCTTTGGTCTTGATTCTTATCTGTCAATTTGATATTATAGTACTGAGTACACAGTATTGAGTATTGAGAAGCTTAGCGCTTGTCTAAATACTCATTACTAACTACTCACTACTAAAGGACAGTCTCATAGCTCAGCTGGTTAGAGCGCTACACTGATAATGTAGAGGTCGGCAGTTCGAGTCTGCCTGAGACTACTCGTAGAGTAGACGCAGGGAGCGAGAGGTTTACCCTGAGCGAAGTCGAAGGGAGTCTGCCTGAGACTACTAATCGCGCGCAGCGCGATAGTTATGAGTTAACAGTTCTGAGTTCAGAGTTTTTGCTCAAAGGCAACTAAGTTCATAAAAAAGTATTGAAAGGAAATTCTAGAAGCTAAGAATTCTAATTCTAAATTCTGAATTCTAAATTCGGAATTCAAATGGGGGATTAGCTCAGCTGGCTAGAGCGCCTGCCTTGCACGCAGGAGGTCATCGGTTCGACTCCGATATTCTCCACCTACGCTCACCGAAGTGAGCTTCGGTGGACTAAGGTCCACAGAAGGTTACCAAGGCGAGCCTCGCATAGAGCGATCTATCGAGTAAACGTTCATTGACATATTGAAGAAACAAAGAATACGAGAACACAAATAGATAGAACTATTTTAAGTAAGTAATACATTAAAAATTCCGGGCTATAGGCGCGAGCCATTGGTCCGGGACGAGCATTAGAAGCAAAACGCATACAAGCTAGATAAGGGCGTATGGGGGATGCCTAGGCTCTCAGAGGCGAAGAAGGACGTGATAAGCTGCGAAAAGTCGTGGGGATTGGCACATACAAATTGATCCGCGAATATCCGAATGGGGCAACCCACTATACTGAAGGTATAGTACCCGACTTGTCGGGGGCAAACCCGGGGAACTGAAACATCTAAGTACCCGGAGGAAGAGAAAACAACAGTGATTGCGCTAGTAGCGGCGAGCGAACGCGCAAAAGCCCAAACCAATGAGTTTACGGACTTATTGGGGTAGTAGGACTGCGATATGGGTTGTATAAGGAACTAGAATCATCTGGAAAGATGAGCCATAGACGGTGACAGCCCGGTATAGAGAACTTGATACAATCTTAGCAGTATCCTGAGTAGTGCGGGGCACGAGAAACCCTGTATGAATCTGGCGGGACCATCCGCTAAGGCTAAATACTCCTGAGAGACCGATAGTGAACCAGTACCGTGAGGGAAAGGTGAAAAGAACCCTGAACAAGGGAGTGAAAAAGAACCTGAAACCATACGCTTACAAGCGGTCGGAGTCCGCCAATGGCGGATGACGGCGTGCCTTTTGCATAATGAGCCTACGAGTTAACGTTTCCAGCAAGGTTAAGCACTTAAGGTGTGGAGCCGTAGCGAAAGCGAGTCTGAATAGGGCGAGATTCATCCTTAGGGGATGAAAGCGCACTTGTGCGCTTAGTTGGTAGTGTTAGACGCGAAACCGTGTGATCTACCCTTGGGCAGGTTGAAGCTGTGGTAACACATAGTGGAGGACCGAACCCGTTGACGTTGAAAAGTCTTGGGATGACCTGAGGGTAGGGGTGAAAGGCCAATCAAACTCGGAAATAGCTCGTACTCCCCGAAATGCATTTAGGTGCAGCGATATAGTTAGTTTTATAGAGGTAGAGCTACTGATTGGATGCGGGGGCTTCACCGCCTACCAATTCCTGACAAACTCCGAATGCTATAAAATGATGCATATCAGTGAGGGCATGGGTGCTAAGGTCCATGTCCGAGAGGGAAAGAACCCAGACCATCAGCTAAGGTCCCCAAATGTATGTTAAGTTGAAGAAACGCGGTTGAACTGCCCAGACAGCTAGGATGTTGGCTTGGAAGCAGCCATTCATTTAAAGAGTGCGTAACAGCTCACTAGTCGAGCGGTTCGGCATGGATAATAATCGGGCATAAACATACTACCGAAGCTATGGATTTCATACAAAGGTATGGAGTGGTAGGGGAGCATTGTAATGGGGTTGAAGGTGAACTGCGAGGTTTGCTGGACTAATTACAAAAGAAAATGTAGGCATAAGTAACGATAATGCAGGCGAGAAACCTGCACACCGAAAGACCAAGGTTTCCTCAGCTATGCTAATCAGCTGAGGGTTAGTCGGGTCCTAAGGCGAACCCGAAGGGGGTAGTCGATGGACAAGCAGTTAATATTCTGCTACTTGCCCCACGTTAAAAGCGGACGGAGGCGTAAAGTTGGTGCGTACTGACGGAATAGTACGTTGAAGCCAGTGGTAACACGGCGATAGTACACCAAAGCTACGGCGGCGGTGATAATCCAGCGGCGCGACTTCCAAGAAAAGCGAGTGGAGGCAACCCGTACCGTAAACCGACACAGGTAGTTGGGAAGAGAATTCTAAGGTGCTCGAGAGATTCATGGCTAAGGAACTAGGCAAAATTGGCCCGTAACTTCGGGAGAAGGGTCGCCCCGAGCAATCGGGGCCGCAGTGAAAAGATCCAGGCGACTGTTTATCAAAAACACAGGGCTCTGCTAAATCGAAAGATGACGTATAGGGCCTGACACCTGCCCGGTGCTGGAAGGTTAAGGGGAGACGTCATCCGCCATTGGCGGAGAAGCGTTCAACTGAAGCCCCAGTAAACGGCGGCCGTAACTATAACGGTCCTAAGGTAGCGAAATTCCTTGTCGGGTAAGTTCCGACCTGCACGAATGGTGCAACGATCTGGATACTGTCTCAGCCATGAGCTCGGTGAAATTGTAGTATCGGTGAAGATGCCGATTACCCGCTACGGGACGAAAAGACCCCGTGCACCTTTACTATAGCTTAGTATTGACTTTGAACAAGTGATGTGTAGGATAGGTAGGAGACTTTGAAGCAGCCTCGCCAGGGGTTGTGGAGTCGTTGTTGAAATACTACCCTTTACTTGTTTAGAGCCTAACCCCGAGAACTTGGGGGACAGTGCTTGGTGGGTAGTTTGACTGGGGTGGTCGCCTCCAAAAGAGTAACGGAGGCTTCTAAAGGTTCCCTCAGCACGCTTGGTAACCGTGCGTAGAGTGCAATGGCAAAAGGGAGCTTGACTGAGAGACATACAGGTCGATCAGGTACGAAAGTAGAGCATAGTGATCCGGTGGCACCGCATGGAAGGGCCATCGCTCAAAGGATAAAAGGTACGCCGGGGATAACAGGCTGATCTCCCCCAAGAGCTCACATCGACGGGGGGGTTTGGCACCTCGATGTCGGCTCGTCACATCCTGGGGCTGGAGAAGGTCCCAAGGGTTGGGCTGTTCGCCCATTAAAGTGGCACGCGAGCTGGGTTCAGAACGTCGTGAGACAGTTCGGTCTCTATCTGTAGTGGGCGTTAGAAATTTGAGTGGACCTGACTCTAGTACGAGAGGACCGAGTTGGACCAACCTCTGGTGTACCAGTTGTTCCGCCAGGAGCACTGCTGGGTAGCTACGTTGGGAAGGGATAAGCGCTGAAAGCATATAAGCGCGAAACCCACCACAAGATGAGATTTCTTTAAAGGACCGTGGGAGACTACCACGTTGATAGGCCACAGGTGTAAGAGCAGTAATGTTTGTAGCCGAGTGGTACTAATACTCCGTAAAGCTTGATGCGCAAGGCCCCTTCTAAAGGAGGGGCCGGTAATGCTTTTAGCATGTAAAGCTGCTGTGTTTTAAGTGTTTTTTGTTTCTTTAAGTATGTCAAGATATTGGTCCGCAAAGCGGACAGTTAAAAAGTGAAAAAGTCAATAAGTTAAAAGAGCTTTTCTTTACAACTTTAGAAGCTTTGAAACTTTCTAACTCAAAATTTAAGGTGGCTATAGCAACGGGGCTCACCTCTTCCCATTCCGAACAGAGAAGTTAAGCCCGTTAGCGCCGATGGTACTGCTTCTTGTGGGAGAGTAGGTCGCCGCCTTGTTCTTCAAACCCTTCATCTTCACAGGTGAAGGGTTTTTTTATGCTTAAAAATTACTTCCAAGACCTACAACGCCTTCGCTGATATTGATCGCGCCCGAGTATGCCTGTCTCTCAAGGGGTATCTGCCACAATAGTACGGCCCGAAGGCAGGTGCCACCATAAAAAAAATTATTCAGCTGTGATCCGGGCGCTATCAAATCCGCAGATCGCAAAATAGCCCAGCGGGAAGTTCTCGAGTAAGTTTACATCATTATTGATCCTGGAAACATTGAATATATTTCCTCTCACTGTGGCTACCGGAGTTTGGAAAAAATTGAACTCGGTATTGCTTTGAACAATGATTTGTGACATATAATTATAAAAATCTTTATTGATGCCTATAATTTTAACCTCCACCTGTTCTCCGGGGGGTAAATCTTCGTCGTAGAAATAAGAAAATTCGAATTCCTGGCCATCGTAAAATTCATCTTTTGAAACAAAATAGTTGTTATAGTCAAAATCGAAAAGATAGTAATCCGCACGGCCGGCCTTATCTGTAAAACTTACCTTGACTTCGGTTTCATCGCCCTGAAATAAATCCCCATTTCCGAACTCGAGATTATCGAGAGGTACCGTAGGAGTATATTCATATTCGGCCTGATAAGTTTCGCCATTATATTCGAGAACCAGGCTTATTTTCTGGTTGATCAGGATTGAAGTGCTAATCTCACCCGGAAATACTTCATCGCCAGAAGGTTGATAGATCCCGCTGTTTGGCTGCAGTTCAAAAAGATTTATATAGCCGCCATTTTCTAATCTCAGGTAAATATTAGACAGCTTTGCAGGTTTTAACTCTTCAAAGAACCCGCTTGAAATACTTGCCTTAATTGCAACAGGCGTAGTTTGTTGGTTAGGATCTACTAAAATGAGTCCGTCAATTATTAGGCGTTTATCAGTGTTTTCGGTTTGAACTTCTATTACGTCCTCGCAGCTTATCAGAAATAAGCATAATAAACTCAGTATTTTCAGCTTATTTTTCATTTTCAAAATTTGAAATTGTAAGTTACAGACGGGACGAGTCCAAAAATCGAAGTTCGAACGGCTTCATTTTGGCCTGTATCCAGATTTCGTCTAAAATTGATTGAAGCGGCATTTTTCCTGTTATAAACATTATAAATGCTAAAAACCCATTCGCTTTTCCAGTTTCTGTTTTGATTTTTTTTCGGAATCAATTTTGCCGAAAGATCCAACCGGTGATAATTTGGCAAACTTTGTTGATTTCGTAAACCATAGTATGGAACAGTCAAACCCTGGAATTGGAATTGACCAAGGGGATAATTTGTAGGCTGCCCGGTTTGAAAAATAAAATTACCGCTAAAACTCCACTTTTCATTTAACTCATAATTAGCAAAAAAAGCGATATCATGCCTTTTATCAGAGGGCGTATTGTACCACTTTCCCCCGTTTATGCCAGATTCTTTAGGTGTTTGTTCAGTGTTTTCCACAGCTCTTCCTGGCGTTCGCTGTTCAGATTTTGAAAGAGTATAGGCAATCCAACCCTGCAACCTGCCTTCATATTTTCTGAAAAGCATCTCAAGCCCATAGGCCCGGGCTTCTCCATTAAGAATGACCTGTTCAATGGCATTGTTGGCAATGAGCTCAGCTCCATCGATATAATCAATTCGGTTATTTACCGTTTTGTAAAAAATTTCAGATTCCAAACCGTAGATCTTTTCCGGGAAATTATGGAAATACCCCAGCGCATATTGATAAAGTAATTGTGGTTTTACGTAGGGACCGCTGGGCGTCCAAACATCAAGCGGTGTGGGTGAACTTGTATTTGACAGTAAATGCAGATTCTGGCTCATTCTTATAAAACTGGCCTTGAAGGAATTGCTCTCATTTAATGAATAAGAAACCGCCAGCCTCGGTTCTAGATTTGTATAATGCGCCAGTTGTTTAGATCGAGACGGATGAATTGTGTCTGAAGGGATTGCACTCTTATATATTAGTTGAAAAGGATCAAAAACAACCGGGCGATCGTTTTCATAGGTATAGAATTCATCCTGCCCGAACCTGATAAAATGGCTTAGACGAATACCGTAATTGATCCTAATTTTTTCTGAAATTTCCTGTTCCACGCCTATATAAGCAGCGGTTTCATTGGCAAATTTTTTAGTTAGCTGATCTTCAATGATCCCAGATTCTTCTGAATTTGGCTTTATTTTACCAGGATTAAAAATATAATAGGTATCATGGATGCCATAATTAATTTGCAAACGGTCATTGAGATAATGTTTCAAATCATATTTTATATTGAAGTTCTTGATTCCAGAATTCCACTGAAATCCGGCAAAATCGAGTTCCAATCCATAATAATAGTCTGAATAGATCATCGATAAATTGGAGAATAACTTATCGGAAAAAAGGTGGTTCCACCTGAAATTGAGAACTGAATTTCCATAGGAGTTCACGAAATTATCCGAAAGCCGAAAGACATCCCTTCCGAAGTAACCCGAAAGAAAAATATTGTTATTCTTGTTCAGCTGAAAATTGAGTTTGGTATTGAGATCATAAAAATATGCGCTGTTATTGATGTCAAACAAAGGCAGGAACAAGTGAGCATACGAACCGCGGCCGGCGATAAGAAAAGCCGATTTTTCCTTTTCAATGGGGCCTTCCAGTAATAACCTGCTTGAAACGGCACCTATACCGCCATTGGCATGAAATTCTTTGCTATTTCCTTCCTTCTGAAAAATTTCCAGAACAGAAGAAACCCTCCCCCCGTACCTGGCCGGGATCGCACCTTTATAGAGTTTCAGATCCTTGATGGCATCGGGATTGAAAACCGAAAAAAGGCCGAACAGGTGGGAGGAATTAAAAATGGTAGCTTCATCCAGTAAAATCAGGTTCTGATCGACAGCGCCCCCGCGAACATTAAAGCCGGAAGCACTTTCACCCGCGCTGGTAACGCCGGGAAGCAAAAGAATAGATTTTATGATATCGGCCTCCCCGAGCACCACGGGGATATTTTTCACGGTTTCCAACCGTAGCCTGTTAACGCTCATCTCCGGCTTGCGGATGCTTATTCTCTCAATGTCCTTTTCGATGAGTACCTCCGAGAGTTCTTCTACCTTTTCCGAAAGATAAAAGTCTTTTCTCAGATCCCGATCCAATTCAATACTTTCAGAAATTGTTTGATAGCCGATACCGGTAATTTCAATTTGATAGGTTCCTCCGGGAAGAGTGATGGAATAAAAACCATATTCGTTGGTGGTAGTCCCCGTATTCAGCTCGGGAATAAGAATATTGACGCCGATAAGGGTCTCGTTGCTTTTTTCTTCAGAAACTTTTCCGCTAAGTGTAAATTTTTCCTGAGCTATTGAAATTTGAAAGATCAATAGAAAGATGCATAAAAACGCCCTTAAATACATAGATTTTTTTAGCAGGAGATTTCCTGAAATTCTCAGTGAAAATAAGAAAAAGCAGGGCCTGTTTTTTAATCCTTAAAAGAAAATATTGAAATTTAATGCTTTTCAAATTCCGTTTTACAGTTTTTACAGGATTCCCCTTAGTTTTTAAAATTCTGCTTCTGCTTACTTTAGTGGATTCATCAATCAAAAAACTTAAGTTATGAAACAATTCAAATTCTTTCTGAGTTGCCTCTTTGTACTATTCCTTTCTAATTCCTGTAGCTCTGATGATGATCAGGCTGTTTTACAGGAAAATTACCTGAAGGCTAGCGTAGGAGAAAGTTCTCTCCAATTAAACGATGCGAATGGAAATTTCGTGGTGACTCGTGTTCAAAATGCAGATGGAAGTATTCTTCTTTCCATAGCGGTATCAACATCTGAAGAAGACGGCTTCTTTATGCAAATTCCATATTATAAAGGCGCGGGACGATATGAAATAAAACATAAAAATATGGCTACCTGTATTATGTCTTTTCAGGAAACGAATTCACATGGAAAATGGGTGTGCAAATATCCGGGTGCCGATGGTTTCGATAATTATATTGAAATTTCGAAGGATGGCGGTAGTTTTATTGAGGGTAGTTTTGAATTTTCGGGAAGAAATACTTCTGATTCGAGTTTAATCGAGGTAAGAGATGGCAAATTTGGAATTTATTCGGCTCGTTAAACTCAATTTTAATCGAATAGTGATTTTACAACCGTAAGGATACCTTTGAACATAAGAAATAATGTGCCAATTATTGCGGCAATTCCCAGGATCAGGATAGGATAATAAAGCGGATGTTCCTGATTATGAAAAGCTGAAAAAAGGATGGTAGGGCCGATAAAAGCCAGCGGCAAGGCACCTCCAAGGTATTTTAAACCTGTGGAAAGCACTTTTTTATTGGTATGCTTCATCAAATTTTATTTTATCTGCAAGATACAAACCGAAATTCTATTTTTGTAATTTTCGAGAAAGTGTATTTTGGGGATCTCTATTGAAATTTCCGTTTCAAGGCAGCTTAGAGGGCAGAATTTCCGCGGAAGAATATTCGTAAAGTTTTTGAATTCATAAACTTAAAGCGATATTTTTCTTAATGGTTTCCAGATTTTTAGTTTATAAAGAAGTTTTAAAAAGTAATGGCTGCTTGTATTTCTTTTTTTGCTGAAGAATTCTTTTTCCTTTTCTAAAAGATCCTTATTGGAACTGTTTTTAAGTTTATCGTACAGATTTCCTGCGGCATATTTTACCAGGCTATGGTTGTTTTTCTTTATATAACTGGATAAAGTCTTATCTATTATTTTCCAGCCTCTGATATAGCTTTTTACCTGGTCCCTTTTTTCTAAATTGCTTAACCTTTCATTGGCACCTGCGCGATATAAAACGCTGGTTTTATTGGTAAAATGAATGGAAGAACTATTAAGAATGATCCTGGTGAAATATTCACCATCATCATTATTTGAAAGATGTTCATTCCATTTTCCGGCTTTTTCTGAAAGTGCTGAAGTGATAAAGTAGGAATGTACCGGTAAATAACTTTGGGTATTTCCAAAGATATTAAGCAGCTCTATTGGATGTCTTGTAGAAAAGTAGGTTGGCATTTGCTCGTGAACAATAACTTTGTCACTTTTTGAATAGAACCTGCCCCATTTACAGGTTGCCATAGAAAATTCATCTTTTTGTTTTAACAAACCTACATGAACGGCAAGTTTATCAGGAGCGATAGTATCATCAGAATCCAGATACTGAATAAAATTTCCTTTAGATTTTTCAAGGCCGATATTTCGGCAACATGCGGCTCCTTTTTTCCTTTCTGAAGGTCTCTTTAGGTAACAAAAGCGTGAATCTTTTTCAGAAATTTCACGAAGCATGGCTTCCGTTTCATCCTGAGAGCCATCATCAACCACAAGACATTCCCAATTCGGATATGTTTGATTTTTAACGCTTGCAAGTGATTGCCGAAGAAAATGCGCCCTGTTAAAGGTGGGTATAATAATAGAGACCAGATCGTTCATATAGTAAAAATACAGTTAAATGAAAAAAGCCGGATTTGCCAATCCGGCCTTCTTCATAATTAAATGATTTTTATACTGGAGCATCAAGAATTTCATTAAAGGTACTACTTGGACGCATCGCTTTCTTTGTTAATTCTTCATCGGGATAATAATAACCGCCAATATCCTGCGGACTTCCCTGTGCATCGAGTAAATCCTGGAGAATCTTGTCTTTATTCTCTTCCATTTTCTTAGCCACCCTATCAAAATAAATATTAAGATCGGTGTTTTTCTTTTGTTTTGCGAGCGCTTCGGCCCAATAGAGTGCAAGATAAAAATGGCTTCCCCGGTTATCTATTTCATTTACCACTCTGGAAGGTGATCTTCCTTCATTCAGGAAACGTTCGGTGGCTTCATCAAGTGTTTCTGAAAGGGTTAAAGCTTTCTGGTTATCATATTTATTTCCCAGATGTTCCAGGGAAACAGCCAGTGCAAGGAATTCACCAAGAGAATCCCATCTTAGATGGCCCTCTTTAAGGAATTGCTGCACGTGTTTTGGTGCTGAACCACCGGCGCCGGTTTCGAACAGTCCACCGCCATTCATCAAAGGAACTATGGAAAGCATTTTGGCACTTGTTCCCAATTCAAGAATTGGGAAAAGATCGGTTAAATAATCTCTCAAAACATTTCCGGTTACCGAAATGGTATCTTTTCCGTCTTTTACCCTCTGGAGTGTATATTTTGTTGCTTCGGTTGGAGCCAGGATTTTAATTTCCAGGCCTTCAGTATTATGATTCGGAAGGTATTTGTTTACTTTTTTGATCAACTGTGCATCATGGGCGCGATTCTCATCTAACCAGAAAACTATAGGCATTCCCGTTGCACGACCTCTTTCTACTGCCAATTTGATCCAATCCTGAATAGGAGCATCCTTTACCTGGCACATTCTCCAGATATCCCCTTTTTCAACAGAATGTTCAAGAACCGTTTTTCCTGAAGAATTGATCACTTTTACCGTTCCATTTCCTGAAATTTCAAAAGTTTTATCGTGTGAACCATACTCTTCAGCTTTTTGAGCCATTAAGCCTACATTTGGTACAGTTCCCATAGTAGTAGGATCAAATGCTCCGTGTTCTTTGCAGAAATCGATGGTAGCCTGGTATAATCCGGCGTAACTACTGTCAGGGATCACCGCTTTGGTATCCTGGGTTTTTCCTTCGGCATTCCACATTTTTCCTGAATTACGGATCATTGCGGGCATAGATGCGTCTATAATAATGTCGCTTGGTACATGCAGGTTTGTAATACCCTCATCTGAATTCACCATAGCCAGGTCCGGACCATCCTTTAGATCTTTATTGATCGCCAGTTTTATCTGGTCGCGTTCTTCTTTTGGAAGATTATCAAGCGCCTTAAGAACATCACCGAGTCCGCTGTTTGGATCGGCTCCGGCTTTTTCCAGTTTTTCGCCGTACTTTTCGAAAACATCTTCAAAGAAAACTTCTACTGCATGACCAAATATGATAGGATCTGAGACTTTCATCATGGTCGCTTTCATATGCAGCGAAAATAAAACGTCTTTTTCTTTGGCATCCTTTACTTCTTTACGAAGAAAATCCAGAAGAGCTTTTTTACTCATTATCGTAGCATCGATGACTTCTCCTTTTAAAACTTTAAGGTCATCTTTCAATGTTTTTTTGCTGCCATCTTCCGCAATGAACTCGATCTTAAGAGTATCTCTTTCATCAAGAGTGATCGATTTCTCATTAGAACGAAAATCCCCATGATCCATTGTAGCTACGTGGGTTTTGGAATCTGAGCTCCATTTTCCCATGGAATGCGGATTCTTTTTCGCAAAATTCTTTACGGCCTTTGGAGCACGGCGATCGGAGTTTCCTTCCCGAAGCACAGGATTCACGGCACTTCCTTTAATCTTATCGTAACGGGCTTTTATTTGTTTTTCTTCAGAAGTTGAAGGCTCATCGGGATAATCTGGAAGTGCAAAACCTTTGGACTGCAGTTCAGAAATGGCATTTTTCAATTGTGGTACCGATGCACTTATATTCGGTAATTTAATAATATTAGCTTCAGGACGCTTCGCCAGATCACCGAGCTCAGCGAGATCATCAGAAACTTTTTGATTGTCTTTTAAATAATCTGGAAATTGCGCCAGGATTCTTCCCGCTAAAGAAATATCGCGGGTTTCGAGACTAACTCCGGCGGCGTTGGTAAAGGCGTCAATAATTGGCAAAAAAGAATAAGTTGCCAGCATGGGAGCCTCATCTGTTTTGGTATAGATTATTTTTTCTTTTTGAGACATTTTTGATGTTTTTGGTTGCATAAAACTTTAATAGCACCCTCACAGTAAAAACAGGGCGCAAGGCAGGCGCAATATACGTTTTTCAGGGCTTTTATCCTAAGTAAAAAGGGAGAACCGGGCTGTTAATAAATCATAAAATAGCGGGAATAAAAAAAGCCATTTCATCTTATTTGACTAAAATGAAATGGCTTCTAAAGAAACAGCACGTTACCACTTTTCTGGAAAAGCATTTTAAGCTTTTCCTGTGTATACTGCTTCCTTTGATTCAGTTTTAACAAGTGGTTAAAAAAGAATCAAAATGGGCTTTTACCTTTCAAACTATTCTTGTCAATGCAAAATTTATGTTATATAGAAGGTAAAAACCATATGTAAAGAACTTGCTTTACCGGAAATCAGTTTAAATTAAAAATCCTTTTGTCAATTTAACTCATTCAAATTTCCACTATTAAAAGTAAGGAAAACCTTCTTTTTTTGCAATTTTTTGCGCTTAAAAATTATCAACTTCCTGTAAACTATACTTATCAACTTTTGTTAATAAAAAAAGCCCCATGGAAACATGAGGCTTTGATAAATTTTTTGTCGAGATTATCTCTTAACTTCCTGTATACGGGCTTTTTTACCGGTAAGACCTCTGAAGTAGAAAATTCTTTTTCTGCGAACTTTACCTCTTTTATTAACTTCGATCTTCTGAATTGCCGGAAGGTTCACTGGGAAAATTCTTTCCACACCTACGGTTCCACTCATTTTACGTATTGTAAAAGTTTGAGAAGCACCTGTACCTCTTTTTTGAATGACTGTACCGCGGAAGAACTGTGTTCTTGTTTTCTGGCCCTCTTTAATTTCGTAATAAACGGTGATAGTGTCACCGGCAGAAAATTCAGGAAATTCCTTTCTGTCGATAAATTCGTCCTGGACGTATTTTATTAACGATTCCATGGTTTAATAGTTTAAAAATAAAATCTAAAACAACATTCACGGTGATCGCCAGAGGTTATTCTAGAATGCGTGCAAAATTAATCAATTTTATTTATTGTACAAGTCTGAATCACAGATTTATTCCTGTTCAAAGATATCTGGGCGAAGGCGCCGGGTTCGTTCCATGGCCTGTTCTTCCCGCCATTCTTCTATCTTTGGTAAATTACCGGAAGTTAATATTTCAGGAACTTCCCAGCCTTTATATTCCGCGGGACGGGTATAAACAGGTGGCGCGAGCAAATTATCCTGGAATGAATCTGTGAGGGCAGAGGTTTCATTTCCCAGCACACCGGGGATGAGCCTTATTACTGCGTCACATAGAACCGCCGCTCCGAGTTCTCCTCCCGAAAGTACGTAATCACCAATGGAAATTTCGCGGGTGATAAAATGATCCCTGACTCTCTGATCCACACCTTTATAATGTCCGCAGAGAATGATGATATTTTCAAGAAGGGACAGTTTATTGGCAGTTTTCTGGTTAAGAGTTTCGCCATCGGGAGTCATATAGATCACTTCGTCGTAATTCCTTTCCGACTTTAATTTCGTGATGCATTTATCTATGGGTTCGATCATCATCACCATTCCGGCACCACCACCAAACTGATAGTCGTCTACCTGCTTGTAATTATCATCGGTATAATCCCTGAGATTATGAAGATGCACTTCTACAAGTCCTTTTTTAATGGCTCTCTGGAGAATAGAAGCTTCAAACGGACTCTTCAAAAGGTCGGGGACAACCGTGATAATGTCAATACGCATTACGGGAAATTTAAAATATTCGATTAATGGAAATCAGGAATTGCCGCTGGTTTTGTTTCGTTCATCCTGGAGAAGTCGACCCAGGCGTTGCTCTTTTTCAAGGGCTTTGGTTCGGTAAACATCAAATTCCTTTTCGGTTTCATCTAATTTCTGCCTGGCTTCGCGGGTAGCCGAATTGGAATTTTTATACTTAAAGAATAAAATAAGAACAATTACGATAAGTGCCGCTACAATTCCCCACATCATTGCTTTATATCCGCCTTTGCTGAAAGGCATTCCCAGGAACATCAGTGCATCCTTTTCTTCAGTTACCTTTTTAAGATCCTGTTGCGTGGCGGCCAGCTGATTTTTAAGATCTTCGATTTCCTGATTCTGCTCATCAACCGTATTTTTCTGAACAATGATCTCTTCCTTTAAATCACTGATATAGTTTCGGGTATTATTCCTGAGCTGAATAAGTTTATCGTAATCTATCACCTTATATTCTTTGTAGCTGTTAGATTCTTCGATAAGCTGGGTAAATTCATCCTGAACCGGAGTAGAGGTGGCAAGGCTGTCCTGTGCCCTGGTTTGCATTACCGTTATGACAAATAAAGCGATAATGAAAAATTGCTTGGTCATTTTAATTTTAAATTTTGATATTATACACACAACGAGGCTTTCATTGGCTTAGTATAATTTCCGGATTTTCAGGTTACTTTTAATGTCTATGATTTTAATTTATTTTGAATCAGAAACTTAAACATTAAAAGTGGCGCTAAAATAAAAAAAACCCCGCTAAAGCCGGGGTCTTTTTTTAAAAAAGATTGTAATTCTAATAGTAAGTAAAGCGTCTGACTTTAGCGATATATTTCGCCAGCCTGATCACCTGTTGGCTGTATCCGTATTCATTATCATACCAGATGTAAAGAATGATATTCTTTTTGGTATCTGAAACAATTGTCGCATTGCTGTCATAAATCGCGGGTGCCGAAGAACCAATAATATCGCTCGATACCAGCTCATTATCTACCGAATATTGAATTTGCTCCACAAGATCGCCTTCCAGTGCATATTTCTTCAGAATTTGATTTACACCTTCCGTAGTGGTTTCTTTTTCTACTTCAAGATTAAGAATTGCCAAACTACCATTCGGCACCGGAACGCGAATGGCATTTGACGTAAGTTTTCCTTCTAAGGAAGGTAAAGCTTTTGCGACGGCTTTTCCCGCGCCGGTTTCGGTAATAACCATATTCAAACCGGCCGCACGCCCTCGTCGGTATTTTTTGTGCATATTGTCTACCAGATTCTGGTCATTGGTATACGCATGAATGGTTTCCAGGTGGCCATGGACCACTCCCAGGGAGTCCTCGATAGCCTTCAGAACCGGAGTAATGGCATTAGTGGTACAGGAAGCAGCTGAAAAAATCTCGGTTTCATCAATATTATAATTCTTATGATTAACACCATGCACAATATTTGGAATCCCCTTTCCCGGCGCGGTGAGCAACACTTTGGAAGCTCCTTTTGACTTTAAATGACGGGCCAGAGCGTCTTTATCCCTAAAAGCCCCGGTATTGTCAATAATAAGGGCATTATTGATCCCGTATTTGGTATAATCGATCTCTTCCGGATTATTTGCTGAAATCATTTGAACCGTAGTTCCGTTGATAATTAGAGCAGATCTTTTCTCATCGATATTTACCGTCGCGCTAAATGTTCCGTGTACCGAATCGCTTTTTAGCAAAGAAGCCCTTTTTTCAAGTACTGAAGCATTGATTTCCCCCCGGGTCACTATCGCCCTGAGCCTTAACTGGTTTCCTTTGCCCGTGCGTGTCATTAATTCCCTGGCAACCAAACGTCCAATTCGGCCAAAACCGTAAAGCACTACATCTTTGGGTTTTACCGGTTCTGTTTCTTTGGCATCTTTTAATTTGTTAGAAACAAAAGCCATGGCATTGGTGTAATCCTGGTCAGCCAGATGATATTCATAAGTAAGTTTGCCTATATCAAGCTTCGCCGGAGGAAGGTTTAGGTCCTGAATGGCTTTCGCTATCTCTACGGAATCGAAAATTGAAATGGGTTTTCCTACAAATTCACCTGCGTATTCATGCAGATCAAGAATATCACTGACATTTCGGTTTATAAGCTGATTTCTGAAAAGTACAAGTTCGATTGATTTGTCGTACCAGAGGTCACTTACAATATTGATGAATTCTACGGAAGCCTTGCGCCTGTCGGCCTGAAAAGAAAGTTCCCTTTCGTAAACTCTATTAAAGTCCATTTTAGGTTATGTTGTTTTAAATTCGGCGCAAAAGTATATATTTCAAACGTTTTCGTAAAAATTTTAATGAAATAAAAAAACCCTTCCATCGAGAAGGGTTTTTATTAAGAATTTCTTAGAAATTATCTCCAGATCATTCGTTGTTTCTCGCCATTAAGGTCGATGTATGTGATCACAATTGGGTCGGAAGGGTTTCTTTCGGTTAGCACCTCTTCAACCTGACGAACATTATTTACTCTCTGGTTATTGATCTCGGTAATGATAGTTCCAATTAATTCGGAAGCTGGCAGATTTTGAGATAAGGTTTTATTGATTTTTACCCCATAATCGGCTCCTAACTTTTTCAATTCCTTTTCTGAAGCATTTGCAACTTCGAGTCCGATGGAAGGAATGCTGAAAGTATTAATTTTGGTAAGGGTAACATTGAATTCTTTTTCTTTCCCCCCACGGTTTACTTTTACCGCAACCACATCACCAGGACGTTTTGAATTGATATATCCGGTAAGATCAGAGAATTTATGGATTTCTATATTGTCAATTTTTTCAATGACGTCATTTTCTTTAATTCCCGCTTTTTCGGCGCCGCTTCCTGGAGCGATACCTGCAACATATACTCCCTGTGAAGTAGGCAGGTCATATTGCTGCACAGCCTCGGGATTGATACTGCCCCCTCGAATACCTAGTATGCCTTGTTGAACATCGCCATATTCCATGATATCTTCTACTACTTTGCGGGCATTATTGGAAGGAACGGCAAAGGAGTACCCGATATAGCTTCCATTCGGGGAAGTAATGGCTGTATTGATTCCTATTAATTCACCATTGATGTTTACCAGGGCACCACCACTATTTCCGGGATTCACCGCGGCGTCTGTTTGAATGAATGATTGTGGTGAGTTATCACGCGCGTTCAGGTCTCGCGCCTTGGCACTAATAATACCTGCTGTAACGGTAGATTTCAGGTTAAAAGGATTCCCCACGGCAAGAACCCATTCACCAAGTTTTACGTTATCTGAATTTCCGAAAGGTATATAATCAAGGTTATCGGCATCGATTTTTATAAGAGCGATATCGGTAATCGGGTCGCTTCCAATGACTTCAGCTTTATAGGTTTTATTATTGTTGAGGGTTACTTCCAGCTCACTGGCACCTTCAATAACGTGATTATTGGTCACGATATAGCCGTCTGGAGTAATAATCACACCAGATCCGGCCCCCTGTAAGGCCCGGCCGCCATTATTGCCATACTGGTAATATTCCCAGATATTACGCGGACTTTTAAATACGGCCACGTTCTTCACGTGAACCACGGCATGAACGGTTTTTTCGGCAGCTTCGGTAAAATCGACATTCGTACCATAAACGGTATTCGAATTGTTAGCTACCGGAATAAAAGATTTTGATGTTTGTGCATCCTGAGGCAGGAAATTGCCAGCGTCCTCATCAAAAAACAGCTTATAGCTGCTAAGCGTGAGAGCTCCACCCAGGATAGAAACCAATAATAGACTTGCTATTTTTTTCATTTCGGATTTATTTTTATTTATAAACAATTAGTGTAATTCTTTATTATAATGAATGCGCACTTTAACCAAGCTTTAACAGCCGGGATATTCGTATTCATTATTGTATATTTGTGCCACTCAAAATTCAGCTATGAAACTGACTTTTTTTAAATATCAGGGCACGGGCAACGATTTTGTGATGATCGATAACCGCGACCATAAGATATCCAAAAACAATACCAAACTAATTAGACACCTTTGTGATCGAAGATTTGGCATAGGCGGTGACGGACTTATCTGTCTTGAAAACGCCGAAGAAAAAGAGTTCGATTTTAAAATGATCTATTTCAATGCTGATGGGAATGAGAGCAGCATGTGTGGGAATGGTGGACGCTGCCTGGTGGCCTTTGCAAAATTCCTTGGAATTATTGAGAATTCTGCCAAATTTATCGCTGTTGATGGCCCTCATGAAGCCTTTATTAAAAACGGAATTATTAGTCTAAAAATGCAAAATATCGATGCTGTTTCCAAAATTGAAGATGCTTTGTACCTCAATACGGGCTCGCCACATCATGTTATTTTTCGCGAGGGAATCGCCACCATGGATGTAAAAAAAGAAGGAGCCGATATTCGCTATTCCGATCATTATAAAACGGAAGGTACCAACGTGAATTTTGTAGAGCCGGTAACTGAAAATGAATTTTCTGTGCGCACCTATGAACGTGGAGTGGAAGATGAAACCCTCTCTTGCGGAACCGGCGTTACTGCCGTAGCAATAGCCGCTTTTCATGCAGGTAAAACTTCTTCAAACAGCGTTGATCTCCTGGTGCAGGGAGGGAAATTGAATGTAAAATTTGAAGAAAAGAATGGTAAATATTCAGAGGTCTGGCTTTCTGGTCCGGCCGAATTCGTGTTTAAAGGTGAAATTGTATGTTAACACTCACGGGAAAGAAAGTTTATCTTCGTGCTCTGGAACCCGAGGATCTTGATTTCGTTCATAAAATTGAGAATACCGAATCTTTTTGGGAAGTGAGCTCCACGCAAACCCCATATTCAAAATTCCTTATCAGGCAGTATCTGGAAAATGCTCACCGGGATATTTACGATATTCGGCAATTAAGACTTGTGATTTCTACAAAAAGGCACCGTTCAGTAGGGCTTATTGATGTTTATGACCTCGAACCCAAAGATCGAAGGGCTGCGATTGGTATTCTTATTGCAGATAATAAAGACCGTAAAAAAGGATATGGTTCTGAAAGTTTGGCCTTGCTTTGCGACTATTGTTTCAAACATCTGGGACTTCACCAGGTCTATGCCAATGTAGGAGCCGAAAATAGAGATAGCAGAAGGGTTTTTGAAAATAATGGTTTTCGAAAAGTAGGCCTAAAAAAAGACTGGACCCTTTTTAATGGGGAGTTTAAAGATGAATTCCTTTACCAACTTATAAATAATGTACATTAGGAAAATAGCGATGGCCGTCGCCATTTTAGGAGCGATTGGCCTGGGAATATTCAGTTATTATATCTATAACAGCATATTTTCTTCGAATACTGCCTTCAAAGAATCTTCAGAAGTAGTTTATATTCCAACCGGTGCCGATTTCGAAACAGTGGCCGATTCGTTGCGGCCACTGCTGAAAGACCTTCAGACCTTCAGCATTGTCGCTCAGAAAAAAGGCTACACTCAAAATGTCCGGCCTGGAAGATATGTTCTGAAAAAGGGTATGAATAACAATGAAATCATCAATACCCTTAGAATAGGAAATAAACCCATTAGCGTTATTTTTAATAACCAGGAGCGGCTTGAAGACCTTGCCGGAAGGATTGCAGAGCAAATCGAAGCCGATAGTACCGAATTGATCAGGGCTTTTCGTGATTCCACCTTTCTGGCAAAGGAAGGTCTTGATGATGAAACTGCTTTGGGTATGTATATTCCTAATAAATATGAATTTTACTGGAATACTTCCGCAGAAGAATTTCGTGCGCGCATGAAAAAGGAATATGATCGCTTTTGGAATGAAGAACGACTCAAGAAGGCTAAAGAAATCGGCCTAACACCTTCTGAAGTGATCACCATAGCCTCTATTGTTCAAAAGGAAACAGCCAAAGTAGATGAGCGGCCGCGCGTTGCCGGTGTTTATATGAACAGGTTCAAAAATGGCTGGAAACTCGATGCCGACCCCACGATCATTTACGCCATAAAAAAGAAAACTGGTAATTTCGATACCATCATAAAAAGGGTTTTATACAAAGACCTGGAGCTGGATTCTCCTTATAATACCTATAAATATGCTTCGCTGCCACCGGGTCCAATCCATATGCCGGATATTTCTTCTATTGATGCCGTTCTGAACTATGAACATCATAATTATTATTATTTTGTAGCCGATGTTAAGAATTTTGGCTATCATAAATTCTCCAAAACTCTTGCTGAGCATAACAGGAATAAGCAGGAGTACATTCGCTGGATCAACCGTCAGGGTATAAAAAGATAGGTCTCAAAAACCTTTAAGTTTTTCTAAACATTTAAGCTTTTCAAAGTTATACTTCAGTTAAACTTTACGTAAGTTTAAAAAAGGTTTAACATACTGATATTCAGATTTTTAAAAATTGTTATACATTTGCCACCGCTAATATGAAAGGGGTGAGGTTTTTTAGACCAAACCATTAACCTTTCGAAAACAACAGCAATGAGAAAGAAAATTGCAAAATTTTCAATCTTGCCACTGGCAGCAGGCTCGATATTTTTTAGTTTTTCAACTAAAGATGCTGCTAAAATAAATCTGGAAAATTATTCTACCGCTAATCTCGATCTTGATTATACGGTGGAAGATCTGAAAGCAGAGATTGAACCAGATTTTCACATTTCCCATGCCGCTCCTTTTCTGGGTAAATCGTATGTAGGTTTTAAAGAAGCCGTGGCTTTTAAAGAGTCACAGGGTAATTATAAAAACATCAACGAATACGGTTATTTAGGGAAGTACCAGTTTGGAAAAGGAACCCTGAAACTTTTAGGAATCTACGACACCGTGGAATTCCTGGAATCACCTGCTTTACAGGAAGCAGCTTTTTATGCGAATGCCAGCCGAAATAAATGGATTCTTCAAAGAGATATCAAGCGTTTCGATGGAAAAACCATAAATGGAGTTAAGGTAACCGAATCTGGTATTCTTGCCGCCGCGCACCTTGCCGGTCCTGGCAGTGTAAAGAAATATCTTAGAAGCTGGGGCGCCCAGGCTTTTAGTGATGCCTTTGGAACCAGCATCAGAAATTATATGAAGCGTTTTCAGGGCTATGATGTGTCTTATATCAAAGCAGAAAAGAACGCCCGGGTAGATTTTGACAGGCTTTAAAGTCTACAAATCTTTCTGAATGATAAAAATCGCCGGTCTTTTATGAAGGTCGGCTTTTATATTTTTCCATTCTGAAGCGGTTGCCGTTTTGATGAATTCTGAAGCTAAGGTTAGATCACAGGCCACACAGATACGGGTAGCCGGATGAAGTATCTGGACAAGATCCTGCAGAAATTTCATATTTCGGTAAGGCGTCTCAATAAACAGTTGCGCCTGATTTTTTTCCGCGGAAATTCTCTCAAGCTGTAATATAGTGCTTTTCCGTTCCTTTTTATCAATGGGCAAATACCCGTGAAAGGTAAAGCTCTGGCCGTTCATTCCGCTGGCCATCATTGCCAAAAGGATGGAGGAAGGGCCCACTAGAGGCACTACCTGAATTCCAAATTGATGGGCAAGTTTAACTATTTCGGCGCCTGGATCTGCCACGCCCGGACAACCGGCTTCACTCAGTAATCCCATATTCTTGCCTTCCTTTGCAGGATTTAGAAAATTGAGAATTTCAGAGGGGTCTGTAAATTTATTTAAGGCTTTTAATTGAAGTGCAGGCTGTGATTTTTCCGGAAGGATCCTTTTGATAAACCGCCGGGCAGACTTTTCATTTTCCACAATAAAATCATCTATTTCTTTGATGATTTCTTTATTCATTGGTGGAAAAACTTTATTATCAGGAGAATCTCCCAGGCCTACGGGAATAAGATAGAGTTTTCCATATTGATGGGGATCACTCATAAGTCCCGTTATTCAGCTTTTCTGCAATTTTATCACAGGCTTCGTCAAGCATTTGGTAAACATTTTCAAATCCCTGCTCGCCGCCATGATAAGGGTCGGGAACATCAACATTTTCATCGGGGAACATTTCATTCAGGATCAGGTGTACTTTTTTGCGATCTTCCTCATTCCTTGCGAGCTCAAGCACATCGCGATAATTGAAATTGTCCATCACGAAAATATGGTCGAAATCATCAAAATCTGATACCGAAAATTGTCTTCCGCGTTGTTCGGTGATGTCGAGATCATACCTTTTCGCGGTGGCGACAGATCTTCTGTCAGGAGCATCACCAATATGGTAGTTGCTTGTTCCGGCAGAATCTACGTAAACCTTGCTGCGGTCAACCTTGGACTTTAAAATACCTTCGGCCAGGGGCGATCTGCATATATTGCCTAAACACACCATCAAAACCCTGGTTTTCATAAAAGATTGAGTTTTAGAGGGTAAGTTTTTTGTTGAGGTCTTCCACGAACTTTTTGAACTGCTTATCGGTAGAAGCCAGATTATCTACAGTCTTGCAGGCGTGAAGAACAGTAGCATGGTCACGACTTCCAATTTGTGAACCAATACTTGCCAGCGAAGCTTTTGTGAATTTTTTGGCAAAAAACATGGCAAGCTGCCGCGCCTGAACAATATGGCGTTTCCGTGTTTTAGACTGCAGTGTATCCACATCCATCTGGAAATAATCGCTTACCACTTTCTGAATATAATCTATAGATACTTCACGCTTGGTATTCTTCACGTAGTTGTCTACGATCTTTTTCGCAAGGTCAAGAGTGATATCTTTCCGATTAAAAGACGAATGGGCGATCAATGAAATAATAGCTCCTTCGAGTTCACGAATGTTCGTTTTGATATTATTGGCAAGGAATTCCACAATATCTTCCGGCATTTCCACGCCGTCGCGATACAGTTTATTTTTGATAATGGAAACCCTCGTCTCGAAATCGGGATGTTGCAGTTCTGCAGAGAGTCCCCATTTGAATCGGGAGAGCAGGCGTTGTTCAATATCCTGCATATCAACCGGAGCCTTATCGCTGGTAAGGATCACCTGTTTACCGTTTTGATGAAGGTGATTGAAAATATGGAAAAATACATCCTGGGTTCCGGCCTTTCCTGAAAGCAGCTGAATGTCATCCACGATCAGAACATCGATGATCTGGTAAAAATGAATGAAATCATTGCGATTGTTCTTTTTTACCGACTCAATGTATTGCTGGGTAAATTTTTCTGCAGAAATATACAGAACGGTTTTTTCAGGATATTTGTCCTTGATCTCCACACCAATAGCATGGCCCAGATGAGTTTTTCCCAAACCAACACCGCCAAAGATCAACAGGGGATTGAAAGAGGTTCCACCAGGTTTGTTAGCCACTGCCAGGCCGGCAGAGCGGGCAAGCCTGTTGGATTCTCCTTCAAGAAAATTATCAAAATTATAGTTGGGGTTGAGCTGAGACTCGATCTTTACATTCCTGATTCCAGGAATGATAAAAGGATTTTTAAGCTCAGGACTCTTATTTTTAATGGGAACATCTACTTCCTGCGAAGCCATATTCGATCTTTGAGTACTCGGTATTTTTTCAGTAAAAGGCAGTTTGTTCCCATACGTATTCTCCATTTTGATCACATAAACCAGTTTGGCTTTTTCGCCAAGCTCACGAGTAAGGGAAACCTTTAGAAGTTTAACATAATGCTCTTCCAGCCATTCATAGAAAAATTTTGAAGGTACCTGGATGCTTAATGCACAATCTGTAAGTTTTACTGCTTGTATTGGTTCGAACCATGTTTTGTAGGCCTGGGGGGTTATATTATCCTGAATGAAAGACAGACAATTATTCCAAACCGATTGCGCAGTTTTTGACATTCTTTGTTAGACGTTATTTAGGTTAGTAGTAAAGACTAAATTGGAAGTTAGAAAGAAGATTCTTTGCTAACTCGAGCGGAACAAATATGTGAACAAAAAATGTAAAAAAAAAAACCTTTTTGGGGTTGAATTTTAAGAAAAATTTATGCATACTTGAATCCAAGCCTGAAGATAAAAAACCTTTCGCAAAAAGGCTATTATTTCTTATGAAATCTCATAATTCTTTTGTTAAAGTTCGTTATGCCGAGACCGACCAGATGGGTGTGGTGCACCATGGAAATTACCCGCAATACCTTGAAATAGCTAGGATCGAGTGGCTTGAAGCTCTCGGGATCTCCTATAAATCTTTGGAAAAGGAAGGGGTGATGTTACCGGTTTTTGAACTGAATGTAAAATACCACAAACCCGTAACTTTTGATGAAAAACTGAAGATAGAGACGCGGCTTAGGGAACTTCCAAATGTTAAAATCACTTTTGACTACTTTATCTTCAATGAAAAGGGTGAAAAAGTTACTTCGGCCAGCAGTATTTTGGTTTTTATGGATTCAAAAACGCGCAGGCCTATACGATGTCCTGAAAATATTCTGGAAAAGCTGAAGGATTAATCTTCGATTTTTGAAATTTCTACTTTATAGGTGTTGTCAAATTTTGAAAAAATTTCCCCGGCTTCATTTTTTCTAACTGAGATATAGATTTTACAATCAATTTCCAGTATTTGATCGATCACGTTCAGGTTGTTTTGTTTAATTACCTGCATCACTTTGTTCATTTCAGGATAATCAAATTTTACAACGAAAACCTCGTCTATCGTCCTCTGGATGATCTCTGAATTTTCAAGCGCCATCTGCGCGGCGGTACGATACGCATTTATGAGTCCGCCCACACCTAACTTTACACCTCCAAAATAACGCACCACCACGATCAGGATATTGGTTACCTCAAAAGACTGAATTTGCCCGTAAATAGGCATTCCTGCTGAATTTGAAGGCTCGCCGTCATCATTTGCCCGGTACCTGAAATTCTGCTCTTCCTTTCCCAGCTGCCACGCATAGCACCAGTGACGCGCCTTATGATGCTTTGACCTGAGTTCCTGTAAATGCGCTTCAATTTCCTCTTCATTTTTTACAGGAAAAGCATACCCGAAGAACTTTGAATTCCGGTCTTTGAAAAGCACTTCTTCCGAGGCTTTGGTTATGGTTTTATAAGTATCCTTCATATCGCGCTGTTTGCTACCAGAATAATACTGATAATTGCCAAAATCAAACCTATCCAGTTTTTACGAATCAGTTTTTCATGAAATAGCAGAATTCCCGTCAGGGTTGAAAATGTTACTATCGCCACATGGTTCATGGTAAAAACGGTGGAACTTTCGAGGCCGTTGCTTCTCAATGCCATTACCAGAAAATAGATAGAATAATAATTGGGAATTCCCAGGGCGATCCCACCGAGAATATTTTTCCAGGTGATCTTTAATTTACCAAGAATGGCCTGGCCAGTTAAGATGAAGGTGCCTATAATTCCTGCAGTGGCGAAAATGGTAGAAGAGAAGAGGCCCACATCAGTTTCTGCCACGTAACTCGTTTCAAGATATTTCAGGCTGGTATCTATGATCCCGCTTCCGAAAAAGACCAAAAGCGGAAAAATCAGGTTTTTGGTTTTTATGCTTATTCCTTCCTTCTTTTTAATGGAAGTAAGATAAACTGCGATCAAAGCCAGGATGATTCCACAAATTTTTAAAAATCCGGTACTCTCATTGTAGAGGAAAATTCCGCAGGCTACGGGAATGGCAACCGACATTTTTGTAGCTACGGCAACGACCGACATACCACTTCGCTGTGTGGTGATCGCCGCCAGATTAAAAACGGTAATGAATAAAAATCCGAGCACAAGAGCACCCGGAAACCAGCTTTCCGAAGGTACTTTACTGAAATCGGCATTATCGATATAACCAAAATATCCAACGGTACAGGCTATGAAATAGTTGACGATGATCGCCTGTAGGGTATTTACTCCATACCTGGTGTACAGCCTGAAAACCACAAAAATTATGGTTGAAGACAGTACGCTCAGGAGCAGGTAGATCAAAATAATTCCTTTTTAGTAGTGAAAAGATCGATCACATCCTCTCGCGTTGGTTCGATATTCCATACATTGAAGCCCAGCCTGGCTGCGGTTTCAGTATTTTCTTTGGTATCGTCTATAAATAAAGTATTTTCCGGTTTCAGATCATGTTTGTCAACCAGAAATTCAAAAATTTCCGGGTCGGGTTTTCGAAGTCCTATTTCGTGCGAGAGGTAAAATCCGTCAAAGCATTGTTTAAAATCATTAAAAAAGGAAACGTTGCTTTTGATGTATTCGATGTGATTTTCGTTGGTATTACTAAGCAGGATAAGCTTAAAATCTTTCTCTTCGGCCAGTTTCTGAATAAAGCGAAAGCGATATTCCGGAAATTCCAGGATCATGGCGTTCCACGACTGCATGAAATTTTCTTTTTCCAGCTGCGGGAATTGTGCACGGTATTTTTCAGCGATCTCATCGGAAGTAACAAATCCCTGTTCATAATCGCGGTTCATGGCGGTGATGGAATCGGGCAATTTGTCGATATCCATTTCCTTTAGTTTTCGGGTGGTCGCCTCTTTATCAAGATTTATAAATACATCTCCAAAGTCAAATATGATCGCGTCAATCATTTCTGTAAATTTTTAAATTATCGGTTTCGATGGTTTTTTCCTGCTGCAAATTACCCGAAAATTCAGGAGCCTTAATGCCGGTTTTAAACTGATTTCTGCCGGTAAAAATTCGGGCTTCATCCCAAAGACCGGAGTTGATAAATTGCTTAAGGGTTTGGCTGCCGCCCTCGATGATCACCGATTGCAAATCATGTTCATATAATATTCTGCAGATCTCGTCTGCGATATTTTCTGAAAAATTTATTTCCTCAAAAAGGAGATTTTCCTTTTCCCTCGAAGCGTCTTTTTCCGCGCAGATCACGATGGTCTTTACACTTCCGTCGAAAATTGAAAAATCGGCAGAAAGCTTCAAATCTTTATCGATCACCACACGAACGGGATCATTTCCGGTCCATTTTCGAACATTCAGCTTTGGATTGTCGGCTTTTACCGTATTGGCGCCCACTAAAATCGCCGCTTCTTCACTGCGCCATTTGTGCCCAAGCTGCCCTGAATATTTGTTGGTGATCCAAACTGGTCTATTCGACTCTTTCTTTTGTGGCGCAATAAATCCATCAGAAGTCTGCGCCCATTTCAGAATAATATAAGGCCTTTGTTTTTTATGAAAAGTAAAAAACCGCTTGTTTAATTCCAGGCATTCCTTCTCCAGGATTCCCACTTTGACCTCGCAACCGGCATCCATCAGTTTTTTAATTCCGCGGCCGGCAACTTTAGCGAAAGGATCCATGGTACCTATGACTACTTTTATAAAGCCTTTGGCAATGATCAGGTCACTGCAGGGAGGCGTTTTGCCAAAATGACTGCAGGGCTCCAGGCTCACATAAATAGTCGACTTTTTGAAAAGTTCCTCATTTTTCACCGATTGAATGGCGTTTACTTCAGCATGAGCTTCGCCGGCCTTACCATGCCAGCCTTCCCCAATGATCTTCCCATCATATACGATCACACTCCCAACCAGGGGATTCGGATAGGTCGTTCCGAGCCCGTTTTTGGCCAGTTCTATGCAGCGATTCATATATTTTTCGTGTATATTCACGTCACAAAAATAGAATTATTAAGCAGAATGAGTACGTGGAAAATACGTGAAATTGAACCAGAAGACAATCAGGAAGTTAAAAAATTAATTCAAAATGTGCTTGTGGAAATGGGTGCGCCAAAAGAGGGCACCGCTTATGAAGACAAATCCCTGGATGATATGACTGCCACTTATGAGGGCAGGGGAAAAGTTTATTATGTGGTTGAGGAAAATTCTAAAATAATAGGGGGTGCGGGGATCGCGCCCTTAACCGGGATGGAATTTGAAATTTGCGAATTGCAGAAGATGTATTTTCTACCCGAGGCCCGTGGCCGTGGAATCGGTAAGGAAATGATTGAACATTGCCAGGAATTTGCCCGAAAGAACGGTTTCCAGAAGTGTTATATCGAGACTTTGCCCTCGATGAAGCATGCGAGAAATCTCTACAAAAAATGCGGGTTCGAACCTTTGCCTGGCCCCATGGGAAATACCGGTCATTATAATTGTACCGTTTTTTTACTGAAAGACCTTTAGGTAAGTGCGGCTGTCACAGTTAAAACTCCAGTTTATAGATCATCTTAAAGATGGATATCCCTCGAAAGAAATTGAATCTTTTTTCAATATTCTTGCGGAAAAGTACCTTGGAATGACGCGGCTGGAAGTTGCTTTGGCGCCGGAATTAGCGCTGAATGAAGAACAGTTGAGTGCATTTGAATCGGCATTGAAAAGATTGAAGCAGCATGAACCCGTACAGTATATCACCGGGGAAACCGAATTTTTCGGACTGCATTTTCTGGTAGATAAAAATGTACTTATCCCTCGTCCCGAAACCGAAGAACTTGTAGATTGGATCATTCAGGATAATAAGGAGTTACAAAATCTTAAAATCCTGGATATAGGCACCGGAAGCGGCTGCATTGCGATAAGCCTTGCAAAAAATTTGAAAGCCGAAGTTACCGCTTTTGATATTTCGGAAGCAGCGCTCAAAACTGCAAGAAAGAACGCTAAATTAAATAAGGTCGATGTCGATTTCCGGAAGCTGGATATATTGAAACTGGAAAAACTGCAAGAGCGGTATGATATCATAGTTTCCAATCCGCCTTATGTGCGTGAGCAGGAAAAGGAACAGATGCAGAAAAATGTCCTGGACCATGAGCCAAAAACGGCGCTCTTTGTTGATGATGACGATGCCTTGATCTTTTATAAAAAAATTGCCGAATTGGCGCAGGTTTCTCTGAGACAGAACGGAGCACTATATTTCGAGATCAACCAGTATCTGCATGAAGAGACCAGAGACCTGGTTGAAAATTTGGGTTTTGAAGCCGAATTAAAAAAAGATATTTTTGGGAATTACCGGATGCTAAAAGCTGTCAGATAAAATTATGAGTCATAAAAATTCCATTCAGAGTCTTGCCGTTTTCTGCGCCAGCAGCGACGGGAACGATCCGCAAATTTTCGAAGAGGCTTATGAATTAGGCCGAAAAATGGCTGAAAAAAATATTCGTTTGGTTTACGGAGGCAGTAAACTCGGACTCATGGGGCAGGTTGCCGCAGGGGTTATGGAGGCCGGCGGAAAAGCAACCGGAGTGATTCCCGATTTCCTGAAGACGAAAGAAGTGGTTCATACCGGCCTTGATAAGTTGATCACTACCAAAGATATGCATGAGCGCAAACTTACTATGAATGAACTCAGTGATGCTTTTATCGCCTTACCCGGAGGCTTCGGAACTTTCGAGGAACTTTTTGAGATCGTCACCTGGGCACAGCTAGGTTTGCATAAAAAACCTATCGGTTTGCTTAATATCAATGGATTTTATGACGATTTACTCAAAATGCTTCATAAAATGAATGAAAAAGAGCTGCTAAAAAAGGAAAATCTCGATATCTTACTGGTTGCCGATAATTTTGAAGAATTATTCGAGAAAATGATCCATTTTGAAGCAAAACCGGTTCCGAAATGGATGAATAAAAACCAGACCTAAGATGAAAATCTCGAAACTTAGCATTTATTCCAATAAAATTAAAGCTCAGCTGAAGTTCTACAGGGACGATCTGGGCTTTGAGATCCTTAATTACGATGAAAAAAGTTTTGAGATAAAATGCGGGTACTCGGTGCTTCGTTTTGAATACCGGGAGAATCCTACTCCTTATCATATCGCGTTTCATATTCCAGATAATCAGGAAAAATATGCCTTGCAGTGGATCGAAAATAAAACTAATGCCTTGAAAAATAATAATGATAAGATCATCGATTTCAGTAACTGGCAGGCAAAATCGGTTTATTTTTATGATGAAGATGAAAATATCATGGAATTCATTTCCCGTAACGATTTTTCCAAACCGAAATCTGCTCTTTTTTCCGCGGATAGTATAGTGGGAATCGCCGAAATCGGACTCGCTACTGAAGATATTCCTTCAAATTTTGAAAAAATGAAGCAGGAGTGCAAACTGGAAAAATTCGATGGAAATTTTGAGCATTTCTGCGCAGTGGGAGAGCCTTCCGGACTCATTATTACCATCAATAAGAATAAAAAAGACTGGTTTCCAACAAGTGACAAAGCTTATTCTTCGGCCTTTGAACTGGAGTTTTCGCATCAGTCTAAAAATTATCTTCTGAAATTCAGCAGTAACGACAGGCTGAATATCTCACAACTTTAAAGCATTATATTCTAGAAATGGATATCAAAAAAAAGATAGAAAGCCTTCGCGAGGAAATGGAGCAGCATAATTATAATTATTATGTCCTGGATAAACCGCAGATCAGCGATTATGAATTCGATATGAAGCTGAAGGAACTTCAGGAACTGGAGGAAAAACATCCGGAGTTTCAGGATGAGAATTCGCCTACACAACGCGTGGGTGGTGCCGTTACCAAGAGTTTTGCAACAGTTCAGCATGAATATCGCATGTATTCGCTATCCAATTCATATTCGAAAGAAGAGCTTGAAGACTGGGAAAAACGTATCGGGAAAGTGGTAGAAGGCAAAGTTCAATATGTTTGTGAATTGAAATACGACGGGGCTTCCATCAGCCTTACTTATGAAAACGGCACTTTACAGCAGGCGGTCACCCGCGGCGACGGTTTTCAGGGAGATGATGTGACCAATAATGTGCGTACGATTCGTTCGGTTCCTTTGAAATTAAAAGGTGATTATCCGGAGCGTTTTCATATTCGCGGCGAGATCATTCTGCCTTATGAAGGTTTTGCGAAAATGAATGCCGAGCGCGTGGAAATAGGGGAAGAACCTTATGCAAATCCGAGAAATACGGCTTCGGGAAGTTTGAAATTGCAGGACAGTGCCGAAGTCGCGAAACGTCCGCTGGAATGTTTACTTTATACGATAACCGGGAAAAACATTGCGATAAGTTCCCAATTTGAAGGACTTGAAAAAGCCCGAAAATGGGGTTTCAAAGTACCGGAAGAATCGGAATTGAAAAATTCGATCGATGAAGTTCTGGATTATATCAATTACTGGGACAAGCATCGGCACGATCTTCCTTATGAAACCGATGGGGTGGTGGTGAAGGTGAACGATTTTCAACAGCAGGAAGAGCTTGGGCATACCGCGAAATCACCTCGCTGGGCGATGGCGTACAAATTCAAGGCCGAGCAGGAAAGCACAAAATTGAAAAAGATCACCTACCAGGTGGGAAGAACCGGAGCGATCACGCCGGTGGCAAATCTTGAACCGGTGCAACTGGCGGGAACCATCGTGAAAAGGGCATCCCTTCATAATGCCGACCAGATCGAAAAACTGGATGTACGGGAAGGTGATACTGTTTTTGTTGAAAAAGGAGGTGAAATCATTCCGAAGATCGTGGGTGTTGATTTTACCAAAAGAGATCCCGATTCTGAACCCACAAAATATGCGACCCATTGCCCGGAGTGTGACACCGAGCTTGTGCGGGCCGCCGGGGAAGCACAGCATTACTGCCCGAATACGAATGGATGTCCGCCGCAGATCATTGGCCGAATTCAGCATTATATTTCAAGAAAAGCGATGGATATCGAAGGCCTGGGCGGGGAAACCGTGGCGCTTCTGGTAAATAATGATCTTATTGAAAATTATGCCGATCTCTATACTTTGAAAAAAGAGGATATACTTCCACTGGAACGAATGGCAGAGAAATCGGCTGAAAATTTGGTCAATGGTATTGAGAAATCTAAGGAGGTGCCTTTCGAAAGAGTGCTTTTCGCCCTCGGAATCCGTTATGTGGGTGAAACCGTGGCTAAAAAACTTGCGAAACACTTTAAGAATATCGACGCGCTGATGGCCGCTTCAGAAGAGGAATTGATCAACCTTGATGAGATCGGGGAAAGGATCGCCTGGAGCGTGAGGGACTTTTTTGATTCCGAAGCAAATGTTGAAAATGTCAAACGACTTCGGGAATATGGTGTTCAATTAGAAATTTCAGCGGAAAAACTGGCGAATCAAACCGATAAACTTGGCGGCAATACTTTTGTGATCTCCGGGGTTTTTGAAAAGGTTTCCCGGGATGAGCTTAAGAAAATGATCGAGGACAACGGCGGAAAAGTTTCCAGTTCGATTTCTTCCAAAACTAATTACCTGGTTGCGGGCGAAAATATGGGTCCCAGCAAACTTGCGAAAGCCGAGAAGCTCGGAACGAACATTATAAGCGAAGATGATTTTCTGAAAATGGTTAATTAGCTCTAAGCTCTAAGCTGTAAGCCCTAAGCTATAAGTCTTAAGCTGTAAGCCAAAAGCATATAGCAAGCCTCCAAAAAAAAGAATAAAGAAAAAGGAGCCGAGAAACAAGAATTTGAAACGAGTCCTATTTCATTTTCAAATCTTCAAATTGCTAAATTTTCAAATAATTTTCTCCAGGCTTATTGCTTAAAGCTATTAAGATACTTCCATACTTTTTGCTTCTGTAGAAACTTCTCCTTTTTCATCGAAATAGAAGTCGAGTCTGCCCAGGAATAATCCGTAACAACCAACCTGGTTTACGAGCACATTTTTACCCGCTTTATTCTGAACAACGGTCGGTTTTTCCAGGAAAGTATGAGTATGCCCGCCAATGATGAGATCGATATCCTGAGTGGTTTTTGCCAATTTCAGGTCAGATATCTTATCATGATCGTATTCATATCCTAAATGTGACAGGCAGATCACGAGATCACATTTCTGTTCGTTTTTTAACAGGTTGGTCATATCCTGAGTCACTTCAACCGGATCGAGATATTTGGTTTCCTTGTAAAGTTTGTCGTTCACCAAACCTTTCAGCTCCACACCGAGCCCAAAAACGCCTATTTTGAGTCCGTCTTTCATGAAAATACGGTAGTTTTTGGTTTTTCCATTCATGATGGTATTGCTGAAATCGTAATTCGAGCAGATAAAATCAAAGTCGGCGTAAGGTAATTGAGCATATAATCCGTCGATGCCATTGTCAAAATCGTGGTTCCCGATGGTAGCCGCGTCATACTTCAGCTTGCTCATCAGTTTGAACTCAAGTTCGCCGCCGTAAAAATTGAAGTATGGAGTTCCCTGGAAAATATCACCGGCATCCAGCAAAAGCGTATTCGGGTTTTCCTGCCTGATCTTTTCGATCAAAGTCGCTCTCCTGGCCACTCCACCCATATTGGCATTTCTGCCTTCTTCGGGCCCAAAGGGTTCTATATGGCTGTGCACATCGTTGGTGTGAAGAATGGTGAGATGTTTTTTATGCTGAGGTTTGAAGGAGAGGGACGCCAGACCGCCGAGACCCACAAAAGCTCCCGCCGTAGCTGTAGTTTGTAAAAATTGCCTTCTTTTCATCTTATTGCTGTCTTGTATATCGATCGTCTATTTCCGCTTTGAGCGTATCGTGTTTTTTAAAATAATCGATGATCGCGTTGCGAATCTTATAATCGGCACCGTAGAGATTCACCGGATCTTTGAAAAAATTCATACTGTCGCCTCCCTGCTGCAAATAATCGGAAGTCGCTACGAAATAGGTTTTATTGGTATCAATTTCCTTACCATGAATACGGGCATCGATGATCTTATAATCTTTGTCGGCTGTTAATTTGATGCCGCTTACCGGATGCGCGCTTTTAGCCTGGCTGAGGTAATCGAGCATCTCCTTCACCTTTTTTCCGGAAAGTTCAGCAATGACAATTTCATTTTCGAAAGGCATCAGCTCGTAGGCGTTTCGCGCGGTAAGATTTCCTTTTGGGAGTTCTGCACGAATTCCACCTTTATTAAGCAGGACAAAATCGATATTTTTTCCGGTACGTGCTTTAAAAACGGGGTTTGCCTGCTCCATGACCACATCGGCCATAAAATTTCCTAAGGCAGAATTAAGGTCGCCATCGCTTTTATTCAGAAGTTTCGGATTGTAGATCAAAGCCGAATCGAGCGTATTATTAAGATGCTCCTTATAGGGCTTTATAAAATTCTGAATAGCGGTATCGCCCTGAATTTTTTCGTTCACCGGAATTCTTTCCGCAGAAATATCAGAGACTTCAAAACTGTCATTTTTACAGCCCATTAAAATGATCGCTGCGAATCCAAAAAAAAGATGTGATAACTTCATAAACTTAAAAAGTAGGCTGCAAAGATAAACGCTTCATCAGTTTTATCCGAGTAAATCAAAAAAAGCATTTTTCAGGCTGTTCATTTTAAATTTTACAGCATTTGTGGTCTGCCAATTAGATTTCTTCGGGAAAAGACAGAAATAGTTAAGTATTTGTTAATGAATAAGATTTTTCTTTATATTTAGCCCATTATTTTGCCCCCTATGAGATATAGCCAAATGGCCATTCTGGCAACAATTCCGGTTTTTATTATTAATTTATATGCCGTGGTTTCTGGAATTTCCTGGGGTATAAACCTTTCCGAGATACTTATAATTCTTATTCTCTTCGCCGGATTTCGCAAGCGAATTGATCCTAAAAATGTGAATTTGATCGCTTTCGTCTTTTTAAGCATTGCTGCCTACCTCCATGGTTTTATACAAAATGATAAGACCATCTATCTTATTTGCATGATGCTGGTAATGATCTCTTATATTTTTCTGTACAGGGAGGCGCTTAATTATACGCAAACGGAAAATGCCAGTAAATTCATGCGCATCTTTTTTGTGGTGGTGCTCGCCCTGAATGTTTATTTCTTGTACGGTCATTTAGAAGAAGTCCAGGCTCGTATTAAAGGAGCCTTGGAGTTTGGAGTGTACTGGATATATTATTTAAACCTGCTCGTTTTGGCAATTATAGGCCTCGTTTACTATCTTAACTCATATTCCAGGAAGTCGGTTTATTTTATTTCGCTGGTCCTAGCGGTTGTATTTTCAGATGTTTTTCGGGATATGGCTAATTTTTATCTCTCAGATACCAGCGTGTTGTTAGTAGAATATTTCCTAAAATATGGAGCCTTTATCCTTGTTTTTCAGTTCTTTGGGACAGGAGAAAAAAAGCTCAGGCTTATCAATCTCGTGTAAAGCATTTCACAAAATAAACAAAGCTGTTAAATATGGTAGTTAGGGTTTTTAACAAATCTGAAACCGCTTTTATGTTTATTGAAAATAACTACTTTTGCTTCACTTTTAAACCGGATTATTTTCATTGAATCTGAAAAGAAATTTACTTAAAAAGAAAATTCTGAAACTTTCCCGGGAAGCGGGAAAATCGGAATTGGGAAAACCTAAAGAACTGGGTTTCGTTTTTGAAGGGATCTCTTCGGAAGGGATCATAGAGTTTATTAAAGGTTTTAAAGATCAGGGATGGAATGAAAAACAAATGGAAATTATCATTTGTGATCCTCAGGAAGCTTTGCCTCGCGGGGTAGAAGCCGAAACCCTGGAAATGGAGAACATTAGCCTCAGCGGAAAGTTAAAACAAGAAATCGAGCTGCATTTCGTAAAGCACAATTACGATTTCCTGATTGGGTATTTTTCTGAAAAATCGCTACCGGCGGCCCTTGTGTTTGCAATGACGGCCGCGGGATTTAAAATGGGCAGAAAACCGGATGTTTTCAATCTTTTTGATGTGGAAATATCTGCTAATGATCCAAAGGTTTTCCTGGAGGAAAGCCTGAAATATTTACAAATTTTAAAAGCAAAAAATTAATGGAAGCCTTTGTTGGAACTGGTGTGGCGCTGGTTACGCCATTCAAATCAGATTTATCGATAGATGTTGACGCACTGCATAAGCTGGTTCAGTCCCAAATAGATAACGGGATTGAATACCTGGTGGTGCTGGGAACGACGGCTGAAAGTGCAACTTTGAGCAGAGAAGAAAAAGAACTGGTAAAAGCTGAAGTAAAAAAGGCTAATAACGGAAGGTTACCGCTGGTTCTTGGTGTGGGAGGAAACAATACCGCTTCGCTGGTGAACGAATTGCAAACCGGAAATCTTGAAGGTTTCGAAGCTATACTATCAGTTTCTCCCTATTACAATAAACCTACGCAGGAGGGAATTTTCAGGCATTTTAAAGCAATCGCCGAAGCTTCTCCGCTACCAATTATACTTTATAATGTTCCCGGAAGAACTGCGTCAAACGTTCTACCCGAAACAGTGAACAGGCTGGCACGGGAAGTTCCTAATATCATAGGCGTGAAAGAAGCCGCCGGCGATATAGTTCAGGCCATGAGGCTGATTAATATGGTTCCTGAAGATTTCAAAGTGATTTCGGGAGATGATATGGTTGCCCTGCCAATGACCCTGGCTGGAGGAAAAGGAGTGATCTCGGTGATCGGACAGGGTTTTCCGAAGGAGTTTTCAGAAATGATACGGCTGGGATTAAAAGGCGATGCAAAAGAAGCCTATAAAATGCATTATAAAATTGCGCCATCAATAGATCTTATTTTTGCGGAAGGGAATCCTGCCGGGATCAAGGCGCTGCTTACCAAAAAAGGAATTATTGAGAATTATCTCAAACTTCCTCTGGTTGAAGCATCAGAAAATCTTCAAAAAAGAATTGATCATTTTGTAGATAATTTCTGATTATCACGCAGAATTTTGGATAAGAATAGCTTTCCTGCTACAATAAACCCCCAAAAAACGGGTTAATTCTGTAGTTCAGGAAAGTTTTTTTTATAGTAACAAATAATGTATTTTTGCCAGATGTTTTTACGTATGATAAAAAAGGCACTTCTTATAGTGGGTATGCTAACGGTAACGCTGTCTTGCAGCGAATATCAGAAGCTGCTAAAAAGTGATGATACAGCCCAGAAATATACCAGGGCAGAAGAATTATATAACCAGGGGATTGAAAAAGACAGCGATAAGTCGCTTAAAAGGTCATTGCGGCTTTTGGAGCAGATCGAGCCTCAGTTTCGTGGAAAACCTCAGGGACAGCGTCTTGCTTACATGGTAGCGAATGCGCATTACCAGCTTGAAGATTATTATCTGGCGCCTTTCGAATTTGAAAGATTCCTACAGTTATATCCTAATTCTGATAAAGCCGAGGAAGCAGAATTCAAAATGGCGGCAAGTTATTTTTACCGTTCCCCGAAATATAATCTTGACCAAACCGATACGCATAAAGGCATTGAAAAGTTACAAATTTACCTGAACAAATATCCTGACGGGGAATATTCAGATAAAGCCAATGAAATGGCCACTGCGCTGCAAACAAAACTTGAAAAGAAAGCTTTTGAAATAGCGAAACAATATCATAAAACTCAGTATTATAAGGCGGCGATAGCTTCTTTTAATAATTTCCTGGCCGATAATCCGGGATCTCCATTCAGAGAAGAAGCTTATTTTTACCGTTTTGATTCAGCTTATCTTTTGGCCATCAACAGTTTCCAGGTTTTGATGGAAGAACGGCTAAAAGAAGCAAAGGATTTTTATGAAACCTATAAAAAATATTATCCTGAGGGGCAATATCTTCCGCAGATGAAGGATGCCCTTGAAGATATTAATAACCGTTTACAAAATTTTTAATTAAGGCATGATGGATTTTAAGAAAATTGACGCTCCGGTTAACACCACTACTTACAACAAAAACCTTATAGATGAGCCCACAGGGAATATCTATGAAGCAATTTCAATAATTGCGAAAAGGGCCACACAGATCAATTCTGAAATCAAAAAGGAATTACTGGAAAAGCTCGATGAATTTGCTACTTATAACGATTCTCTAGACGAGATTTTTGAAAATAAGGAGCAGATAGAAGTATCTAAATTTTATGAAAGACTTCCTAAGCCACAGGCGTTGGCAATTGAGGAATGGCTTGAAGATAAAATTTACTACCGCAATACGAAAGATACCGAAGAATAGAACTGTTTCGGTATGTCTTCACTAAAGGGCAAGAAAGTTTTATTAGGCATTACCGGTGGTATTGCCGCTTATAAATCTGCCTCTTTGGTTCGCTTATTTATTAAGGCCGGAGCCGAAGTAAAAGTAGTGATGACGCCCGCGGCAAAAGAATTTATTACCCCGCTTACACTTTCCACACTTTCTAAAAATGAAGTTTATTCTTCATTTACCGATGAGGAAGACGAAAATGCTCGCTGGAACAACCACGTAGAACTCGGCCTTTGGGCCGATTTTATGCTTTTAGCCCCTGCTACAGCCAATAGCCTGTCAAAAATGGCAGCCGGCAACAGCGATAATTTTTTGCTTGCCGTTTACCTTTCGGCAAAATGCCCGGTGTTCTTCGCGCCCGCGATGGACCTGGATATGTATAAACACCCATCCACAAAAAAAAGTTTTGAAACGCTTGAGAGTTACGGGAATATTATGATCCCTGCAGGAACCGGTGAACTTGCCAGCGGACTCCACGGCGAAGGCCGAATGGCCGAGCCGGAAGAGATCATCTATTTCCTCGAAAATCATTTTACCAAAGATTTACCTTTAAAAGGAAAAAAAATACTCATTACCGCCGGACCTACTTATGAAGCGATCGATCCGGTTCGATTTATCGGGAATCATTCCAGCGGGAAAATGGGTAGTGAACTTGCTGAAGTAGCTGCGGGTCTTGGTGCTGAGGTGACGCTTATCCTTGGGCCTTCCCATGTGGAAGTGGATGAAAAAAGTATCCGTTTAATACGGATTACAAGTACCCGTGAAATGTATGAGGCGGCGACTTCAAATTTTGAAGATTGTGATGTTTTTATTGCGGCCGCTGCAGTGGCCGATTATAAACCGAAAAATGTTGCCGATCAAAAGATCAAGAAATCGGGAGATATCACCCTGGAACTTACCAAAACTGAGGATATCCTGGCTACATTAGGACAAAGGAAAAAGCATCAGAAACTTATAGGTTTTGCTTTGGAAACAAATGAAGAAGAAGCCAATGCAAGAAAAAAGCTCGAAAAGAAGAATCTTGATTTTATTGTATTAAATTCATTGCGTGACAAGGGCGCGGGATTTCAGGAAGACACCAATAAAGTGACTATCATTTATCCCGATCATCAGGTGAAATTCGATTTAAAATCTAAAAAAGAAGTGGCCTTGGATATTCTAAAAGAAGTTATAGATTTACTAAATGCGTAAGGTTTTTCTTCTAATATTATTTTTTACCGGGATGCAGCTCTGTTCTGCCCAGCAACTCAACTGCGAGGTGATCATCAATGCCGAGCAGACGGGACAGGCAAATCTTTCGGTTTTTAAAACCCTGCAGCGTGCGCTTACAGAATTTGTGAACCGTACGAACTGGACCGAAAGAAGTTTTCAGCCACAGGAGCGCATCAACTGCAGTATGTTCATTACCATTACCAGTTTTGAAGGTGAAAGTTTTAATGGAAATATTCAGGTACAGTCTTCAAGACCGGTATATGGCACCTCACTGGTAACCCCTGTTTTTAATTTTAAAGATGAACAACTGGGCTTCAATTATCGCGAATTTCAGCCGTTAAATTATAGTCAGAATACTTTTAGCTCTAACCTGGTTTCAGTGATTTCTTTCTATGTCTATACTATTATGGGGCTTGATGCCGATACTTTCGCGCCAATGGGTGGAACGCCTTATTTTGAAGAAGCGAATCGCATTGTAACCACCGCCCAACAGGGAAATTACAGGGGCTGGAGCGGCGCCGATGGTCCGCGTTCGAGATTTAGGCTCAATGCCGATTTGCTGGCGAATACTTATGCCGAATATCGCGAGTCACTCTACGATTATCATAGATTGGGGCTTGATATTATGGCTGCAGATCTACTTACCGGAAAAAAAGCCATTGCTGAAACCTTTAATAAACTTGAGGTGATGAACCGCCGACGAAATAATTCGCTGTTGCTTCGGGTGTTTTTTGATGCCAAGGCTGACGAGATAACGTCTATCTTCTCGGGAGGGCCTTCGGTAAATAAGGCCGATCTCATTGAAACATTGAACAATATCGCTCCCCGTTACTCCAAGAACTGGAGAAGTATTCAATGATCTTTTTGGTTGATTTGAAGTTTTTTCTCACGTATATTTAGCACAAATTTTAGCGATTTGCTCACATCTCTTTCGATAAAAAATTACGCGCTTATTGAAGATATCAATATTCGCCTGGAAAACGGTTTTACCATTATCACCGGGGAAACCGGTGCGGGAAAATCTATCATGCTTGGGGCTTTAGGATTGCTTTTGGGTGATCGCGCCGATTTCAGTTCCATCAGGGATCCGGAGAAAAAATGTGTGATCGAAGGCGTTTTCGGCATTACAAATTATAAACTTCAGAGTTTTTTCAAAAAAGAAGATCTCGATTATGAACCGAACAGTATCATAAGGCGGGAAATTCTTCCTTCGGGAAAATCACGAGCCTTTATTAATGATACACCGGTTACCATTTCAGCGCTTTCAAAACTGGGAAGTTATCTTATCGATATTCATAGCCAGCATGAGACCTTAAGCCTTGGAAATTCTGAATACCAGTTCAATGTCATCGATACTATCGCAAAGAACGAATCGGTGATCATTGAATATAAAAAGGAGCTGAAAACATATAAGGCGCTGCTGGCAAGACTTGAAGAACTTAAAGAAGAACAATCCCTTGCAGCTAAAGAATACGATTACAACTTGTTTCTTTTAAAAGAACTGGAAGCGGCGAATTTAAAGGAAGGTATGCAGGAGGAACTCGAGGAGAGGTATGAGGAGTTGAATAATGTGGAAGAACTGACCGAAAACCTCAGTTCTGCCCTAAATTTACTGCAGCAGGAAGAAATTGGTAGCCTTGAAAGTCTTAAAGCAGTGCGTGCCCACCTGGCCAGGATTTCCAAATTTTCTACGGCTTATGAAGCTTTTCATGAGCGTATCCAGAGTGTGATCATCGAACTTGACGATTTGGAGACCGAGATGACTGCTGCGCTGGACAGGGTAGAAGCCAATCCTGAAGAACTGGAAACCATCAACCAGAAATTACAGGCCATTTATAACCTTCAGAAAAAGCATAACGCGGGGGATATAGCAGAACTGCTTCAGATCATGAGTGAATTACGCGAAAAGGTCGCGGTGACCGAAAATGCCGATTCAATGGTTTCTGAAATCGAAAAGGAAATCAAAGCTCAAAAAGAGGTCGTTTCAAAGATCGCCGACACTCTTCACGAAAATCGGAAAAAAATAATCCCTGCATTTATCGAGCAAACCGAGCAGATCTTAAAAGACCTTGGGATGCCAAATGCACGTTTAAATATCGAGCTCGAAAAAGGAAGCGAATTTCTAAGCAACGGCCGGGATAAACTGGAATGGTACCTGGCGGCCAATAAAGGCGGCAGTTTTAAGGAGATGAAAAAGGCAGCTTCGGGAGGAGAATTATCCAGGATCATGCTTGCTGTAAAAAGTATTCTTTCGGCTCAAAGCAATTTACCTACCATTATTTTTGATGAGATCGATACGGGAGTTTCGGGTGAAATCGCTCAGAAGATGGGGGAAATCCTTAAAAGAATGGGCAATTCCATGCAGGTGATCGCCATAACCCACCTTCCGCAGATCGCCGGAAAAGGCGCTACTCATTTTAAAATTTTCAAAGAAGACAGTGAAACGGCCACGCAAACAAAGATCCTTCGGCTGGAGGAAAATGAGCGAATCGAAGAACTGGCCCTGATGCTTGGCGGAAATGCCAAAACCGATTCAGCTCTTGCTCATGCCCGGGCTCTTCTGAATTAATGAAAGCCGGAGAATCGTTTTTCCCATTATGAAACTTCTTTGCTATCTTTACAAACCAACAACCATAAAATAAAATCAAATGTCATATAACCTGTTGAAAGGGAAAAGAGGAATTATTTTCGGTGCGCTTGATGAGAATTCGATCGCCTGGAAAACTGCTGAAACCGTTCATGCCGAAGGAGGTAAATTTGTGCTTACCAATGCGCCAATAGCCATGAGAATGGGGAATATCAAGGATCTTGCTGAGAAAACGGGTTCTGAGATCATTCCTGCCGACGCAACAAGTGTGGAAGATCTTGAGAACCTAGTAGAGAAATCTGTGGAAATCCTGGGAGGGAAGATCGATTTTGTGCTTCATTCCATCGGGATGTCTGTGAATGTGCGAAAAGGGAATCACTACACCGATATGAATTACGATTTCACCACTAAAGGCTGGGATGTTTCTGCGGTTTCTTTTCATAAGGTGATGCAGGTGCTTTACAAAAAAGACGCGATGAATGAATGGGGAAGCATTGTTGCCCTGAGCTATATGGCGGCACAACGCGTTTTTCCTGATTATAACGATATGGCCGATAACAAAGCCTATCTGGAATCCATCGCTCGCAGTTTCGGATATTTCTTCGGAAAAGATAAAAAGGTGCGGGTAAATACAATTTCGCAATCTCCAACGCCCACTACGGCTGGACAGGGAGTAAAAGGCTTTGGCGGATTTATCGCTTTCGCGGAAAAAACGTCTCCCCTTGGGAATGCAACAGCCCAGGAATGTGCTAATTATACAGTATCTCTTTTCTCTGACCTTACCAGAAAGGTAACTCTCCAGAACCTTTATCACGATGGCGGATTTTCAAATATGGGAGTTAGCCAGGAGGTAATGGAAGCCTTTGACCGCAACGAGGAAGAAAAATAAATAAGAGGATCGTCTGAAAATCTGTGATTTCTAATCTGAAACCGGTTTTTGGATTTCTGAGGATCAAATCCTGGAATTGCCGATTAAAATAAGAATGATTTTCATGATTTTTAGACGGTTCTTTTTGAAGTGCTTTTCACATGCAGCCCAAATATTCTTTTATTATTCCTGTTTACAACCGTCCTGAAGAGATCAGGGAACTGCTGGAAAGTATGCTTCAGCTCAGGGGAAATATTCCTTTTGAGGTTATTGTTGTGGAAGACGGTTCTAACCTGAAATCTGATAAGATCACAGAAGAATATTCCCCGAAGCTGGATATTCACTATTTCTATAAATCCAATTCCGGTCCCGGGGATTCCCGAAATTTCGGGATGCTGAAGGCTAAAAGTGATTATTTTCTTATCCTTGATTCAGATGTTATTCTTCCGCCTGATTATTTAGAGGAAGTGGAGGCTTTCCTGAATGAAAATAGCTGTGACTGTTTTGGCGGCCCCGATGCCGCGCACGAGTCTTTTTCACGGGTCCAGAAGGCGATTGATTACAGTATGACCTCTTTTTTTACAACCGGCGGAATCAGGGGAGGCAAAAAAGAGGGTTTTCAGCCACGAAGTTTTAATATGGGCCTGAGCCGCGAAGCCTTTCAGGCGAGCGGCGGCTTTGGAAACATACATCCGGGTGAAGATCCCGATTTGAGTTTGAGGTTGAAGGAAAAAAGGTTTAATATCTGCCTGATCCCTGAAGCGAAAGTTTTTCATAAGCGTAGGATAGACTGGCAAAAATTTTATGTGCAGGTAAAAAAATTCGGTATGGTAAGGCCAATTTTGAACAAATGGCATCCTGGTTCTGGAAATGTCACTTATTGGTTTCCGCTGCTATTTTTGATCGGATTGCTCATTTCAGCGGGACTGGCCACGGCAGGATATTTTTTTTATTTAGGAGTTTATATTATTTATTTTTCGGTAATTGTCATAGATGCTTCTATAAAGACGAAAAGCCTTTATACCGGGCTTATGGCCTTAAGGGCTGTGATCGTCCAGTTTTCGGGATACGGATACGGGTTTTTACTTTCGGTATTCAGAATAGGGATTTTAAATAGGAATCCTGAAGAGGTGTTTCCGCAATTGTTTTTCAAAAAAACTAAAAGTGCTTAAAAAACGTCGATTATTTAAAAGGTCCAGTGTAAAGACCTTCAGTTTTTTCCTGGTTTTTTCAGCCATAGTATGGGTATTGGTTCAGTTTTCCAAGACCTACACCCAAACCATAGAAATTCCCCTTAACTATATCAATCCGCCTCTCGATAAAAGCATTTCCGAAGATAGACCAGATCATGTAGACCTTCAGCTTCAGGAAACCGGGTTCAGCATTTACTATTATAAGATCTTCGACCCGGAGCTGACCATAGATCTTTCCCAGGCTGAGGTAGAAGATCATCAGCTTGTTTATTATATCGAAAATCACCTGAGCCATATAGAAGAAGAATTACGAATAGATTTTAAAAAATCGCATATCATTCAGGATGAGATCGTGATCCCTTTTCAGAAGAAAAAGGAAAAAATGCTGAAGGTGATCCCGCGCATTGAGGTGAACTATGCGGTGGGTTATTCGGCTGATAATCCCGTTCAACTTAAACCTGATTCTGTAAAGGTAAGTGGTGCAGAAAGAATGATCGATACCATTGATAGTGTGTACACGCGCAAATTGACCATAAATAAAGCCAACCAGGATATTAGCGGAAAAGTGAAGATCGATACCAGTGGCCTGGGAATGCTCAGTTTTTATAATAATACAGTGAATTACTTTCAGAAAATTGAAAAATTCACCGAGGGAAGTGTCGAAATTCCCATTGAAGTGATAAATGTTCCTTCCGGTATGAACCTTGTTTATTTCCCGAAGACGGTGATCGTCTATTATCAGGTAAACCTGCGGCAGTATGAAGAGATCACTTCAGCCGATTTTCGGGTGGTGTGCGATTACAGTGAAGTGAATAAAGGCGAAGATTATATGATCGCCAAGATCGTGGAAAAACCTTCTTTTATCACGAATGTCAGGCTTAATGAAAGGCGTATTCAATTTGTGATCAAGAAATGATAACGGTAGGACTCACCGGCGGAATTGGCAGCGGAAAAACGACCATAGCAGGTTTTTTCAGGGAGCTTGAGGTGCCGGTTTATATTGCCGATGAAGCCGGAAAACGCCTGATGGAAACTTCGGAAGAGATCAGAAATAAAATCATCGAAATCTTCGGAAAGGAAGCTTATAAAAATGGCCTTCCGGATAGAAAACTTATCGCCTCACGCGTCTTTAAAGACAAGGCCCTTCTTGAAAAATTAAACAATATCATTCATCCCGCAGTGGCTGACGATTTCAACGAATGGAAGGCCCGGCAAAAGGCAGCTTATGTTCTTTATGAAGCCGCGATCCTGTTTGAAACGGGAGCTTATAAAAAGGTAGATTTCAGTATTCTGGTCACTGCTCCCAAGGAAACCAGGATTAAAAGACTTCAAAAAAGGGATAATAGTTCCCCGGAAGAGATCGCCGACCGAATGAACAATCAGTGGGACGATGAAAGGAAATCTAAACTTGCCGATTTTGTTATTGAAAATACAGATTTAGGCCATAGCCGTGAACAGGTTAAGGATATTCACTTTGAAATCTTAAAAGCAGGTCAAAATTCGCAGAAGTTCTGTTAACATTTGGTTAAACACTTTAAGCTCTAAATGTTAAAATATTACTTTTGAACGCATGAACAAGAAGCTTTTTGTCCTTCTCGTAGTCCTGATGAGTTTATCCCTTATAGGTATCATTTTCGTTCAGGGATATTGGATCAAAAGCACGATAGATGATAGGGAAGCGCAGTTTTCGTATGAGGCGAAACAGGTGCTGTTAAATGTGTCCGAAGAAATTCAGAATCTCGAATTTGAAAAATATTATTTTCAGATAAAAAATCCTGATAGCACCAACAGCAGGCTAAATGACGTTAGCGTTTCTGAATATTTTTATTCAGGCCAGGACCCAAACCAGAATGAAACTTACTTCAGTACTGAAACAGTTTTAGAAGAAGATTATAAGGTTTCTTCGGGTTTTCTTGATTTTGCCCAGGACAGTATCCAGTTCACCAAGATGATCAAAAAAAAGGTGACTGATATTATGAGGAATAAGGATCTTGAGGGTAATAATCTAAGCGCGCGTCAGCGAATCGCACATATTGAACAGATCTCCAGGATGGAGGAAGTAGAAAAGGATATTCTGAGATCTGCGATTGCCGAAGAAGTTCAAAGGCTGCCTATTCATCAAAGAGTGTCTGGAGAGACCATAGAAAATCTTTTGACGAAGGAAATGAAAGACAGGGATCTCAGCTCCAAATTTGAATACGCGGTTTATAATAATGGAATAGCCACAAATCTGCATTCTGAAAATTTTGATCTGAACTTTCCTGCGACCTATGCTGTGCCTTTGTTTATGGACCGGGTTGGAGGCAGCGGATACCGGCTGCTGGTGAACTTTACGAATAAAAAAGAACAGGTATTGTCTTCAGTGATCCTGATGGCAAGTCTGTCTATCATATTTACCCTTATCATAGTGATCGCGTATTCCAGTGCGCTTTCGCAACTGATAAGACAACGACAGATCTCGCAGATAAAGACCGATTTTATCAATAATATGACCCATGAGTTCAAAACGCCCATTGCGACCATTAACCTCGCGCTGGACGCCATTAAGAATCCAAAGGTCATTGCAGATGATGAAAAGGTCGCCCGTTATTTGCAGATGATAAAAGACGAAAATAAGAGAATGCACGCACAGGTAGAAAATGTTTTGCGCATTTCAAAGCTTGAAAAGAATGAGCTGGACCTGAAAAAGGAAAGGCAGCAGTTGCATGACATTATAGAAGATGCCATCACCCATGTAGAATTGATCGTAGAAGATCGCGGTGGTTACCTTCAAACCCATTTTGGTGCTTTAAGGTCATCAATCCTGGCTAACCGGGATCATTTTACAAATGTGATCGTTAATATTTTGGACAACGCGATAAAATATTCCGAAGGTCCGCCAAAGATCGATATCTACACCAGCAATGTAAAAAATTACATCTGTTGTGAAATCCGTGATCAGGGAACGGGGATGAGCAAGCAGGTACAAAAGAAAATATTCGATAAGTTTTACCGGGAACATACCGGCGATATTCATAATGTGAAGGGACACGGCCTCGGATTGGCCTACGCCCGGCAGATAATTGAAGATCATCACGGTGAGATCTCGGTAATGAGCGAAAAAGGAAAAGGAAGCACCTTTACAATTAAACTACCACTAATATCTTAAATATATGGAAACTGAAAACAAGAAAATTCTATTAGTAGAAGACGATCCGAATTTCGGAACGGTTCTAAAAGATTACCTGGCCATGAATGATTATGAGGTCACTCATGCGAAAAACGGAATGGAAGGATTCGAAAAATTCAAAAAAGACGATTTCGATCTTTGCATTCTCGATGTGATGATGCCTTATAAAGACGGATTCACGCTGGCCAAGGAAATAAGAGATAAAAATGAGGAAATTCCGATCATTTTCCTTACCGCCAAGGCGATGAAGGAAGATGTTCTTAAAGGATATAAGGTTGGAGCTGATGATTATCTAAACAAACCCTTCGACAGCGAAGTGCTGTTGATGAAGATCAAGGCGATCATGCAGCGTAAGGCGACCGACAGCGTGGCTGACAGCAAGCAGTTCGAATTTGAGATCGGTGATTTTCACCTGAATTCAAAATTGAGATTTTTGACCTTCAGGGATGAAGAACCTCAAAAATTATCACCTAAAGAGAACGAATTGCTAAGATTACTGGCTTTACATGAAAATGATCTAATGCCAAGAGAGCTGGCACTTACCAAGATCTGGAGAGACGATAACTATTTTACTTCCAGAAGTATGGATGTGTATATCGCCAAGCTTAGAAAGTATCTTAAAAAAGACGAAAATGTGGAAATACTGAATATCCACGGAGAAGGCTTTAGACTTGTAGTAAAAAACAAGGAAGAAACCGAAGCATAGAATCCAGAATATTCAGTTTCCCGGGAAATGTTGCGTCACGGAAGGAAGCCGTGACGCGGCATGACCTTAAGAAAAATTATACTCCCGCCGGCTTACCGGCATATCTTCGCATATACCTGAAGCATAGATATTTGTGAAACTTCACATAAAATTAAGACCTGTTTTCTTACAAATCTTATCTTTACGGCATTCCAAATGCCCTGATTGTGAAAAAAGAAGACCGAAAATGTGGTAGCGCGGGCTTTTCATTAAAGAATTGCCTTGTTTTCTTTTTAGTTTTTTTTCTCTTTATTTTAAAGTCTATTCAGGCACAAACCCCCCAAAATACATCTCCCACTTATACTCACCTAAGTCATGTAGATTTACCTACTGTAAGCACGAGTGAGCTGAATTCTGATGATCTCACCATAGCGATTGCTACAGGACCACAAAACTTTGTATATGTACTTACTTTTGGAAGTGGAGTTCAAAAAAGAGATGCAGATGGAAATTTGGTAAAATCAAATTTCATTACCGGATTAAGTAGCCCTTTTGATATTGCTGTAGATGAAGATGGTTTTATTTATATAGCTGATTTTTTTGCGGGAGGTGATACATGGGCGGATAATGGTCAGGTTAAAATCTATGATTCCAATGGAAACTATATTAGATCAATTCTTACCTCTTATTTCAGGCCAATGGGAATTGATGTAGATGAAAATTATGTTTATATAGCTGAATATAATGATGGAAAAAAAGGGCCAGAAAGTACACCTTCCAGCAGAATCCGTATAGTTGATAAGGCAACCGGGGCCGCAATTAAGGTAAATAATAATGTTACACTTCCTTATAGAATTGCCAACGATTCGAAAGGGAATGTATATGTTAGCCAGGAAGGAGGAGGAAGCCCTGGTGTGTATATTTTTGATTCTAATTTATCCCCAAAAGGGAAATTATCTAATATTCAATCTCCGGGTAGCGTTGTAATCGATGATTTCGATTTTATTCATGTTATCGAATATGCAGGGAGAATAGATTTTGGTAAATTTATAACTTCCACGGATGATTTTTTTTATTTGTATGGTGTTGCTCATACATTGTATGATGCAGTTCAAGATCAGGTTTTTGGTGTAAAAATATTCTCCCCAAATTATCAATTTAAAACTTTTTATAAAGAAGAAATCCACTTCCCTTTAGATATAGCATTTAATCATTGTGACAGGATGTATATTGATGATTCTGAAATTTTCGGAACTCATGTTGATGAAAAAATTGGTTTCATTAGAATACACACTTTCGCACCATCAAAGTTAGAATTTGACCTTGAAATCTATCAACGTACACCTGCATTCGATATAACACCTCCAGAAATTACATGTCCGAATAGTTTCGAACAGAATACCGATCCTGGGAAAAATTATGCAACGGTAACTTATTCCGCTCCTACAGCTTCAGATGCTTGTGGATATACTTTAGAATTAATAGACGGTCTTGCTTCAGGGAGTCAGTTCCCAATAGGTGATACAAAGGTGACCTATCAGGCAACTGATAATTTTAGTAATTCAAGTACCTGCTCTTTCATAGTTACCGTTAAAGCTTCAGCCGAATCACCAACTTTCGATTGTCCTGACCCCAATCAGAGAACCGTACTGGAATTGGATGAAAATTGTGATTATATAGTTCCGGATTATTCGGGTAAAATCACAAATTTTCAACATTTTACTTCAACTCCGTATTTTGTGCAGAGCTCCACAAGGTCGGGGAATATATTAAATGTCACCATCGAAGTTTTTGATGGCGAAGGTGGTGATAAAGTTGGAGAATGTTCCTTTCCGGTAGATTTGGAAGATCAAATCCCACCGACCGTAACTTGTCCAGAAACTATAAAAGTTCCTTATACCGATAAGAAAGAATACCAAATTCCTGATTTTACTGCTGACATAGTAATAACAGATAATTGTTCAGAAAGCTTTACGATTACCCAAACTCCCAAAATGGGGACCATTATAGACAAGGATACTACAGTAGAACTTACTGTTTTAGACGAAAAAAATAATCAGTCGGGATGTAATTTTAAAATAGAGTTTTTTAAAGAAACCAAGCTGGAAATTCTTAACTGTCCTGGTGCTCAGACTTTCGAGGTAGATGATAATTGTGCGTACCTCATTCCTGATATAGCCAAAACAATAGAGACAAATATTCCAGAGGCAAATGTTACCCAAAGTATAGGAGCTGGTTTTGAGGTACATGGTTCACTTACGCTAACAATTACAGCTAAATTTGAGGATCAAACAGCAACCTGTGAAGTAAAATTAATTGCTGAGGATAATATTCTTCCCACGATAAACTGTCCTGGTGATCAAACGGAAATAGTAGCAGCAGGAGAAGGTTTTAAGTTACCTAATTACGTGCTGCAGGCTACCTACAATGATAATTGCTATGTAGCCAGTTTAAAGCAGGAGCCTGATGTGCAAACGGTAATATATCAAACTACAGAAGTTACTTTATATGCAGTAGATGGATCAGGTAATGAAAGCAGTTGCTCATTTATGGTTAATCTTGAAGAAGCCGAAGCTCCAAAAATCGACTGTATCACGAATTACAGCGTGTATTCCAATGAAAATTGTGAATATTTTGTACCTGATTTTTCTGAAATTCTCTCTTATAGTCCGTCGGGAGCTGTGATCACTCAGGATCCTGAAGCGGGGGCCTTAATCGACCCTAATTCCGATCCTTATATCACCGTGACCGCCACCTATAATGATAAAACCGATAATTGCAATGTGTATCTGGAGTTTAAAGATGATACCGATCCCATGATCGACTGTCCCGGCAATCAAACCGTCAGTATAGCTCCAAATACCACTTATTCCTTGCCCGATTATACCTCCCAGGTAACCGTTAGCGATAACTGCGGAATGTCCCAAATTATCCAGGAACCCGCAGAGGGAACCGAAGTGACTTCTGATACCGAAATTAAAATAACCGCGGTAGATGATGCCGGTAATTCTGATTTCTGCACTTTTCAGCTGCAAATAAATATCGTGGAAAACCTGGCCATCAATTGTCCGGGTGATAAAGAATTTTCATTCGATGAGAACTGCGCTTTTGAATTACCCGATTTTACCGGGGAAGCTGAGGTGATCAATGGCAACGGATTACAGGTAAGTCAGTCGCCGTCACCAGGAACGATCATCACCAGTGAAAATACAGAGATCGAACTGAGCGTGGAAAAAGATGGGGAAAAGGCTACCTGTTCCTTTACTCTTAATCTCAGCGATAAGATGGATCCTGTGGTGATCTGTAAAAATGGATATGAAATAAACCTTCAGGAAGGGGAGACAATTACTTTGGATGCGGCCGAACTCGATAATGGCAGTTATGACAACTGCAGTGAGAGCCTTTCTTTCAGCATGAATATCACCCAATTTACCGCCAGTGATGAAGGGGAAGTTCCGGTAATCCTAACTGCAACCGATGAGGCCGGAAACAGTGGGATCTGTGAAACTACGGTAAAGGTGATCGTTGACCGACAGGGGAACCAGCCTCCAACTGCAAGGGACGATAATTATGAGACTTTAGAGGGAGTAGGGCTAAACGTAAATTCATCTGAGGGAGTTCTTAAGAACGACAGCGATCCTGAATCTGATCCTATCACCGCCATACTCGATACCGATGTTTCCCACGGCGATCTGCAGTTAAATGAAGACGGTTCATTTGAATATACTCCCGAAACAGGCTTTTTCGGGCAGGATTTCTTTACCTATCATGTTAGCGACGGCCAGAATAATTCTGAAACCGCGATGGTCACCATTACCGTAGTTCCCGATGATTTCGGGGATTTTACCTGTGCGCAGGAGGTGGTGCTTGCCCTCGATGAAGACGGAGAAGCAGCTCTCAATATGGAGGATCTGTATTTTGGAAATGCCGATGGCAGTGAACTTTCTGTGAGTCAGCAATTATTTAGCTGTGATGATATTGGGGAAAATACGATAGTTCTTTCCTATTCTGGAAGGAACAACGGTTCCTGTGAAATCAGGGTGCAGGTGGTTGATGAAAAAGCTCCGGTTCTCAAAGTAAAAAATATAGGTATAGATCTCAATGAGCAGGGTGTGGCCACGATAGATTTTGCAGGTATCAATAACGGCTCTTATGACAACTGCGATGGAAAAGTTACCTATACGCTTAGCAAATATGTGTTTACCTGTATGGATCTGGGAGAAAATACCGTTGAGGTCACCGCGGAAGACAACAACGGAAACATAAGCCATGCGCAGGTAGTGGTGAAAGTATTCGCCGAAGCCGGAATTTGCGATAAACCGGGACAGGGTTCAGATTATATCTTTATTTATCCCAATCCCAATTCCGGGGAGTTTAAGGTCGCCACGCCGGCAGATATTAGTATTTCCCGGATAGAGGTTTTTGATAATCGCGGCAGGTTTATCTCTTCAAAGGCTTTTACAACAGAAGAAAACTCTTATGAAATGATTCTCATTCCCCTTGAGGAAGGAGTTTACGTGCTTAATATCATTACCAATAAAGGAAAGGTTATTCGTAGATTGATCTATAAGCGTTGAGTTCTTTCAATAAAAGCAATAATTACTTTCGGAGGGGTTTTATAGTCGAACCAGTGTATTTCTTCGTCTTTTCGAAACCAGGTTAGCTGTCTTTTGGCAAATCTGCGGGTGTTTTTCTTAATTTCAGAAATTGCAGTTTCTAAGGTCCAAATTCCGTCAAAATAATTAAAGAGTTCTTTGTAACCCACGGTGTTCAGTGCATTCAGATCTCTTTTAGGATAAAGTTTCCGGGCCTCTTCAACAAGTCCGTTTTCGATCATTTTATCCACTCTTCGGTTTATTCGGTCATAAATGATGCTGCGCTCGGCAGTAAGGCCAATTTTGATGGTTTCAAATTCCCTTTCAGATCTATTTTTATTCAGAAAAGACGAAAAAGGCTTTCCCGTGGCCAAACAGATTTCCAGGGCTCTTATTACCCGATGCGGATTCTGTACATCGGCAGTTTTGTAATATTCAGGATCAAGAATATACAAACGTTTCTGAAGCCAGTCGAGTCCTTTTTTTTGTAGATTTTCATTCAGTTTTTCGCGAATGGAAGGGTCGACTTCCGGAAAATCATCAAGTCCTTCGGTGATGGCTTTAATATATAATCCGCTGCCGCCAGCCATTACCACGACCCGGTGTTTCTTAAAGAGATCAGTAATTTTTTCAATGGCTTCCCTTTCAAAATCACCTACTGAATAGTCTTCTTCAACTGAAAGATGCTGAATAAAATGATGTGGAGCCGCCGCCAGTTCTTCCGGTTCGGGAACAGCAGTGCCGATATGCATTTCCTTAAAAAACTGCCGTGAATCGGCTGAAATGATATCGGTTTTAAAATGTCTCGCAAGCTCAATGGAAAGTGCAGTTTTCCCAATGGCCGTGGGACCTAAAATGCTGATTAAAATATTATTCATCTTTAAGTTTTTGAAAGAAATAAAAACTTATTCATGAACTGATAATTGGATGATCTTGAAATTATGCTTTTTACGCAAATAGCTCTGGATGATGTGCTGAGCGTCGCGGTTGTGATCCATGGGCGTAATAATTGAGCGTATAATGTCCAGATTGTTGATTTGATGGTTCAAATTGAAATATCCGGCACCTTTAAATTCGCCATCTTCGATCAATAAAGCGCATTTTTCATCAACTTCCCTTCCGCGGCCAACCAGCAACATATTCTGGTTTTGGTAGGAGTAGCGCCCAATAAGCTCTTTTACCCTTTCATTGTAGTCCTCGGGCGTTTCCTCTTCAATACAGGCGCCATAACAGTTTTTGATGGTATAATTGAAACAATTTCCTTCACCCGAATGCATTCCGGTAAGCCTTTCGCAAAGCGAGAATTCTTCCACCCAGTTCGTAAGCGTATTTTTAGCCGATTTCAGGCTTCCAAAAGTGGTGATACTATTCTTATTTTTTGAAGCTTTCCCGATCTTCAGGTTTATATAGCCGTTATCATCGGTATAATGGTATAACGCATGGCTGAAAACATCCCTTTTCAGGGCATTGTTATATTTGGGTTTGATCTCTTTGATCTCCTGATTTTCTTTCAGAAGCGCCAGAAGTTCATTTCCGGTGGGTTCATAAGAGACAGAAGCGACCTTTTTCTGCATTTCCCGTGATTTGGGATGTTCATTGGTAAAATGCTGATTGACCCTTTTCTTGATATTCCTGGATTTCCCCACATAAATGATCTCGCCATTCTCATCGTGGAAATAATAGATACCTGTTACTGAAGGCAGATCCTCTAAAATATAGACCAGTTTTGTATCCATACTGCTTTTTGGCTCTTTTCGCACATGCTCTTTCAGAATGTCTTTTTCAACATCTTTGGCCAGCAGCATTTTGAATAATTTTATGGTTGCCTGCGCATCACCGGCCGCACGATGGCGGTCGCTTAACGGAATTCCCAGCGAACGCACCAGTTTTCCTAGGCTGTAGGAGGGCATTCCGGGAATTAGTTTTTTGGAAAGTTCCACCGTGCACAAGCTCTTGCGTTCAAATTCAAATCCAAGCCTGCGGAATTCCGTTCTCAGGATGCGGTAATCAAATTTTGAATTATGGGCGACCAGGATACAATCCTGGGTAATTTCAACAATTCGTTTAGCTACCTCGTAAAATTTAGGCGCATTGCGCAGCATCTCATTATTGATACCCGTCAGGTTAACCACAAATGGCTGAATGGGCTGTTCCGGATTGACAAGACTAATGAACTGGTCCACAACCCTGTTTCCGTCAAACTTATAAATTGCTATTTCGGTGATGCCTTCTTCATTGTATTTGCCACCGGTAGTCTCTATGTCTAATATTGCGTACAAATAATTCCTCCTTCGTTAATTATAATTTCGGGCGCCAAAGATACTGCTTCCAATGCGAACCATAGTCGAACCACATTCCACAGCAATTTTATAATCGCCGCTCATTCCCATGGAAAGTTCGGTAAGCTCCGGGAAATCTTTTTGGAACTCATCCATCACTTTTTTCAGGAAACTGAATTCCTGCCTTACCTGCTCCTCATCATCGGTAAAGGTTGCCATTCCCATCAAGCCTATGATCCTCACATTTTTCATTTTTGAATAGGCCTCAGATTCCAATATCTCTCTGGCTTCTTCTTTAGAAATGCCAAATTTCGAATCTTCTTCGGCTATCTTGATCTGAAGCAGACAATTGATGGTGCGTTCGTTCTGCTTCGCCCTTTTATTTATTTCTTTTAATAATTTCAAACTGTCAACGGCATGGATCAATGACACAAATGATGCCATATATTTCACCTTGTTGCGTTGAACATGGCCTACCATATGCCATTCGATATCCTGAGGAAGTTCTTCCTGCTTATCGGTCATTTCCTGGATCTTGTTCTCTCCAAAGATCCGCTGACCGGCCCGGTAAGCTTTGAGAATGTCCTCATTGGGCTTGGTTTTGGAGATCGCGACCAGTTTGACGTTTTCGGGAAGTTCCTCTCTGTATTTTTTAATATTTTCTGAAATATCCATCCTTGTTCCTTTTTTCTGAATTCAGGATTTACCGTTCTGTAGGGTTAACTGTGGCTAGTATTACGCGATTAAAATTCATAGATCGTGAGTCCGCTGCGCAATTTGGGTTCAATATAAGTACTTTTTGGCGGCATGGTCAAATTTTCATCTGCAATTTGTTTAATTTCTTCAATTTCAGCCGGAAGCATTCCGAAGCCAACGGCAAACTCCCCGCTGTCTACGCGGGTTTTCAGTTCAATGAGGTCATTCCTCCCAGGAATATATTCAATCCTTTTATCCTGTCGCAGGTCTGCAATGCCGAGTATGGGTTTCAGGATCTTTTCATATAAAATATTTGAATCCAGGCTGCTCAGCGAATCGGTGAACCGGTATTGAGTCTTCCGCAGATAAAGCGAATAAAACTCCCCATGGAGGTACATACTGAAATGATGTTTTTTCGAAGGCCGGTAGAGATCCTTACCCCGATTTTCAATCCGGAACCACTCATCGAGCAGGATAAGGAATTCTTCTTTGGAATGACCATTCAGGTCTTTTATAAGTCGGCTGAACTCATAAACCCGAAGACTGCTTTCTGTAATGAGATAGCTCATAAAGAAATTATAAGATTCTTTACCGGTGTGGTTGGGATTTTTCTCCCTGCTTTCTTTTGCCAGAAGCCAGGAGGAGGCGCTGCGGTGATGACCATCGGCGATATAAAGCTTCTCCATTTTTTCAAATTCCGAAGCTATTTTTCCCGTGCTCTCCATATCGCAGATCTTCCATAGTTTATGGATCTCCCTGTTGGAAGTGGCGAATTCATATTCGGGGCGCTTTTGCATGGTCTTGCGCATTAGATCCTCAATGATCTCATTATCAGGATACGTGAGCAGCACCGGTTCCGTATTAAAACCAACAACCTTGAGGTAATCTTTAAAAAGCTCTTCGCGGTGAGCGATGGTATCTTCGTGTTTGCGAATGATATTCTGCTCGTAATCATCGGCGCTGGCGGCGGCAATGATCCCGCAGCAACTGGCTTCCCTGCTGTTTATCTGGTAAATATAGTAGCAGGCTTCCTTCTCCTGAATAAAAATATTGTCTTCCAGAAACTCCAGGTAGCGATTACGCACCATCTCAAAACGCTTTTCCCCGCCTATCTCATGCTGAAATTTATAGCCGGGATTGATGATATGCAGAAAAGAATAGGGATTGAATTCCAGCTGAGCCCTCAATTCATCTTCGTCATAGTCTTCATAAGAGCGTGAAGCTACCAGTCCCGCAAAGGGCCTCGCCGGTCTTACCGCTTTAAAGGGAAGTATCTTTGTCAAATTTTATTAAAGTTAAGGAGGTAAAGAGTTAAGGAGTGAAAAAAATACTAACTACTCAGTACTCAATACTCAGTACTAACTACTAAACTGCGATGAAACTTTTTCAGCTTTTTTGCTTTCGGAATAATCGTAGAAACCTTCTCCCGATTTTACTCCGATCTTTCCGGCTCTGACCATATTGGTAAGCAATGGGCAGGGAGCATATTTCGGATTCTTGAAACCTTCGTACATCACTTCCAGAATAGAAAGGCAAACATCGAGACCGATAAAATCCGCCAGCTGAAGTGGTCCCATCGGGTGCGCCATCCCGAGTTTCATCACAGTATCGATCTCGTAAACGCCGGCCACCCCGTTGTAAAGCGTTTCAATGGCTTCGTTGATCATTGGCATAAGGATGCGGTTCGCCACAAAACCCGGATAATCATTCACTTCCACCGGAACTTTATGTAGTTTTTTAGACAGCTCCATGATCGTATGGGTCACCTCGTCACTGGTATTATAACCCCGAATGATCTCCACGAGTTTCATTACCGGCACAGGATTCATAAAATGCATCCCGATCACGCGCTCGGGATTTGAAACCGCCGCCGCGATCTGGGTAATAGAGATCGAAGAAGTATTGGTTGCAAGTATGGTATCTTCAGAAGTGGACTGGTCCAGGTGACGGAAGATCTTCAGTTTAAGCTCGGTATTCTCGGTAGCCGCTTCCACCACGACACTTGCATATTCAACACCTTCCGAAATATCGGTATAAGTGGTGATATTATTTAGGGTGTTCTTTTTATCGTCTTCGGAAATCTTTTCTTTGGAAACCATACGGTCAAGATTCTTCGAAATGGTATCCAGTCCTTTTTTAAGGTTTTCCTCAGAAATATCGATTAACTGAACTTTGTAACCGTACTGGGCAAAGGTATGCGCGATACCATTTCCCATAGTTCCGGCTCCAATTACTGCTATGTTTTTCATTTTAAAAAGTTTTTAAACCTGCAAGGTTTCTAAAACCTTGCAGGTTTTGTTTTATAAATCAAAATTCTCGATCACCTGGTTGGCTATTTTCAAGGCTTTTGCCGCCTGCGCCATAGTCACCACGGGTTCTGAATCGTTATGAATGGCCTCGGCGAAACTTTCCAGTTCTTCCAGGATCGCGTTGTTCGGCGAAACGGATGGATTATCAAAGTAGATCTGTTTTTTCACTCCTTCCGCATTCTGAAGGATCATGGCGAAATCATCGGGATCTTCAGGGGCGTCCTTCATTTTTACCACTTCACAAACCTTTTCCAGAAAATCTACAGAAATATAAGCGTCGCGCTGGAAGAACCTCGATTTTCTCATATTCTTCATCGAAATCCTGCTGGCGGTAAGATTTGCCACACAACCATTTTCGAATTCGATACGCGCGTTGGCGATATCGGGAGTGTCGCTGATCACCGAAACTCCGCTGGCATTGATCTTTTTGACCTCGCTTTTCACCACACTCAATACCGCATCGATATCATGGATCATCAGGTCAAGCACCACGGGAACATCGGTTCCGCGAGGGTTGAATTCTGCCAGACGGTGCGCCTCGATAAACATCGGGTTTTCAATACGATCGACAACCGCCTGAAAAGCAGGGTTGAACCTTTCTACATGACCAACCTGGCCTTTTACTCCGTGCTTTTTGGCAAGAGCGATCAGTTCTTCGGCTTCTTTAAAAGTATTGGTAATGGGTTTTTCGATAAAAAGGTGTTTTCCCGCGGAGATCACCTTTTTGGCGACCTCAAAATGGGAGAGGGTAGGAGTCACCACATCTACCATATCGGCTGCTGCAATCAGTTCGTCCAGGTTATCGAACATTTTGTATCCGAATTCATCGGCTACTTTTTTAGCATTTTCCTTATCGGCATCAAAAAAACCAATAAGCTCATATTTTTCAGATTGATTTAAAAGTTTGAGATGGATCTTTCCAAGATGTCCTGCACCCAGAACGCCAGCTTTCAGCATATTTTGCATTTTTCACAAAAATAGCATTTTGATTCTAAATATTTTATAAATCCGCGTTAGAATCCGGGGCATGTTTTGCTTGCAGAATTCAGTTTTCTTTGCCTATTTTTAAGAACTGAATAAAGAGAAATTATCTTGAAAGACACTTACCGACATCAGGGAAAGCGGCAGCAGCTGGTAAAAACGGTGAAGAAGAAGGGGATCACCGATGAAAAAGTGCTGGCAGCGATCGGGAAAATCCCGCGTCATCTTTTTATGGACAGTAGTTTTGAAGATCATGCCTACCAGGACAAAGCCTTTCCCATCGCTGCCGATCAGACCATTTCTCAACCCTATACCGTAGCTTTTCAAACCCAGTTAATGGAAGTTAAAAAAGGTGAAAAGGTACTGGAAATAGGTACGGGAAGTGGGTATCAAACCGCTGTTCTTTGTGAACTGGGTGCGAAAGTTTACAGTATCGAGCGGCAGCATGAGTTGTATAAAAAAACGAAAACTTTCCTGAATAAGATCGGGTATCGTCCCAAGCATTTAAGTTTTGGCGACGGTTATAAAGGCCTCCCCGAGTATGCTCCCTATGATAAGATCATCGTTACGGCTGGTGCGCCTGAGGTACCAAAGGATCTTTTAGGTCAGTTGAAAGTAGGAGGGAAAATGGTGATCCCCGTGGGATCGGAGGTGCAGACCATGACTCTTTTTGAACGCAAATCTGTTAAGGAATTCGATAAAAAGGAATTTGGGGCCTTCAGGTTTGTGCCCTTGTTGGAAGATAAGAATTGAGGTTGGTGGTTGGGTTGATGGAGAATTAGATAATGAGATGATGAGATAATGAGATAATGAGAAAATGTACCAATGTGAAAATGTATCAATGTGTAAATTGATCAATTTGGAAATGGTTTTTTGCTCTAAACTTAGGCTAGTTCTGAGTTAAGAGTTATGAGTTATGAGTTTTGCAGTGTGTTATCAGATGTTACCGGTTCAGAACCTATTTACCATTTTCTTTATCGTCATTCCGATCCGCCGCAGGCGGTGAAGCAATCTCATTTTGGATAGTTGGATTATTAGATAATAAGATAATGAGAAAATGAGAAAATGAGAAAATGTATCAATGTGAAAATTAATCAATTTGGAAATTTGATGATTTGGAAATTTGGAAATGGTTTTTTGTTTTAGGCTTTAGGCTAGTTCATCTGAGTTAAGAGTTGGGAGTTATGAGTTGTTGCATGTTAGGGTGTGTTCAGGAACCAAACCTATTCTTTATACCGTCATTGCGATCCGCCGCAGGCGGTGAAGCAATCTCATTTTGGATAGTTGGATTATTAGATAATAAGATAATGAGATAATGAGAAAATGTATCAATGTGTAAATTAATCAATTTGGAGATTCGTCATTTTGGAAATTTGGGAATGGTTTTTTGTTTTAGGCTTTAAGCTCTTCCATGCTCCAGACTCTCAAAAAAATTTGTACTTCCCACTTCGTAAATCGTAATTCATCCATTTTCATTTCGAGCGAGTCCCGGGGCTCTGGACGACGAGAAATCTCATGGTTTGTTCCTGGGAATTCTTTTAAAAATTGTCGTGTGTACTTTGAGATTTCTCACTTCGCTGCGCTCCGTTTCGAAATGACTTTCCTGATAGGTTTAGGGCTCAAGTTGAAAAAAAAGTAGTTTTTTCGGAGTTTATTTTATTATTAGATGGTAAAAACTATATTTGTTAAAACTATGTGAAGCCCTTTATGCGATTTAAATCATTTTTGTTTTTATTCGCTGCGATACTTGCCTTAACCTCTTGTGTATCTACAAAGCAGATGTCTTATCTTCGTGAAAATGAAGAGCAGATAGACAGCATCATTCAGGTACAGCGTATCCGCACTCCTTACCGAATTCAGGTAGGGGACCTGTTGAGTATCAGGGTTAAAGCCCTGGATCAGGAACTGGTGGGCATGTTCAATCCCGTTGGAGAGAGCAATCCAAATGCGACTACAGAAGAAGCTGTTTATTTTGACGGGTTCACTGTTGACGATCACGGAAATATCAGGGTTCCCACACTTGGGGAAATAAATGTTTTGGGGTTTACCGAAAAGGAGGTTCGGGAAAAAATAGAAAAGAAGTTACTGGAAGAATATTTTAAGGAAGAGGCTAATATATTCGTGACCGTAAAACTGGCGGGGATAAGGTATACCACGCTTGGAGAAATCGGGCAGGGGAGTCAGGTGATCTATAAAGATCATGTTACCATCATGGAAGCCATTGCCAATGCGGGAGGAATTCAGGAGCTGGGAGACCGGGAACATGTGAAAATAGTCAGGCAGTATCCGCATGGTGAAGAGGTGCATACCGTTGATGTAACCAGCCTGGACGTTACTAAAAGTCCGTATTATTATATACAGCCCAATGACATGATCGTGGTCAATCCGCTGCCCAGAAAAGCTTTAGGACTGGGTACTACCGGTTTAGAAGTTTTCAGAACGGTAACGAGTTTGATAACGCTGGCAACTTCCATTTACTTTTTAACGACAAGATAATGGCGCATGAAGATGATCATATTTCAGATGTAGGCTCGACCTTTGACTTTAAAGGATTTATTTTAAAGGTCATAAGTTACTGGAAGCTGGTTTTGCTTTCAGTGGGAATCAGCCTTGCCGTAGCCTATTATAACAATGTAAGGAAACTTCCTGTATACCGCCTGGGAAATCAGATCTCCATAAAAGACGATCAGAATCCATTCTTTACTTCGAATACCAGCCTGACCTTTAACTGGGGAGGAACTTCAGATAAGGTAAGTACAGCCATAACCATTCTTCGCTCACGTTCCCACAATGAAGAAGTGGTTGAAAAACTCCAGTTCTACATCAATTATTTAACCGATGGAGAATACCAGAGAATTGATGTTTACGGGCAGACACCGTTTAGGATCATAGCAGATACCGCTGCCTACCAGGCGAATAATGTCACTATGGTCATCCACCAGGTGGACGATAAGCTTTTCAATATCAAAGCCAGGGTGCCTGCCACTTTAAGCAGAACGAACTATAAGCTCAAGGAAACCGATACGAGGATAGTAGAAGCCTCAGATTTTGATCGGAACTTCAAATACGGCGAACATATCACCTTACCTTTTTTTTCTGGCTATGTGGTAAGAACCGAAAGACAGGCGCCGAAGGAAAAGGCTTATTATATCAGCTTTACTCCTTTTGACGGAGCGGTAGGAAGATATCGGGGTGTTTCCATTTCGCCCGATGGACAGGGATCTTCAGTGCTTAATTTAAGTCAGACCGGCTTAAATAAGGAGCGAATCGTAGATTACCTGAATGGTTCGGTAGCAGTGCTCAGTGAGAATATGCTGGAGCGGAAGAATCTTTTTGCTACCAAAACCATTCGGTTTATTGACAGCAGCCTTGCAGCCCAGGCCAAACAGCTTAAAGCTGTAGAGGAGGAGCTTAACAGTTTTAGGAATGAAAGCTCTCTTATGGATGTTTCGGATGAAAGCCGAAATCTTTCTTCAAAACTCGCTGATCTCGATGTGAAAAAAGAGGAAATAAGAAGGCAGATCGCTTATTATGACAATCTCAAAGACTATCTGCAAACAAGGGACGATTATTCCAATGTACCAGCGCCTTCGGTAGCCGGGATCAGTGAAGGAAGTATCGCGGGAGCGGTGGGAAAGATCGTTCAGCTCGCCGAGGAAAGAAGCAATTATCAATATACTTTAAAGCCCAATTCTCCGGTTTTTGATGATATTGACCGGCAGATCAATTCGGTTAAATCCATTATCCTCGAAAATATAAGTTCTTCTGTGGGCCTTTTAAGAACTGAGCTTAATGATATTAACCGAAAAATGGCCCAGCTGGAAAGTGAAGTCAAAAAATTGCCACAGGAAGAGCAGGACTTGATGAAGATCCAGCGCAAGTATGCCATCAACGAGCGCACCTATAATATGTTCCTTGAAAAAAGGAGCGAAGCTGGCCTCATAAAGGCTGCGAATGTGAGCGATGTTATGATCATCGATAAAGCCAAAGATACCGGGGGTGGAAGGATTGGTCCTGATACCCAGCTTAATTATGTAATGGCAGTGATGGTAGGTGGTTTAATTCCCTTAACCTTTGTGTTCCTGCTGGTATTTCTGAATACCAATATTCACAACGCACAGGAAATTTCCAGGTTGTCACCTATTCCTATTCTTGGTTTAATAGGACGCAGTAAGGCAGAGAGCAACCTTGCCGTATTTAATTCCCCAAAATCTTCTATTTCCGAAAGTTTCAGGGGCTTAAGATCCAGTTTACAGTTCATGTATAAAAGGCATGGCATCATGGGCTCCAAAACAGTGCTTATCACCTCTTCGGTTTCCGGGGAAGGAAAGACCTTTTGCGCCATGAACCTGGCCACGGTATTTGCTCTTAGCGAAAAGAAAACAGTACTGGTAGGGGTAGACTTGCGGAAGCCCAAGATATTTGATGACTTTGAACTTGATAATGAGCACGGGATTGTGAATTACCTTATCGACCAGGCTTCGGAAGAAGAGATCATTCAGCCGAGTAAGATCCCTTATCTTGATGTGATCACCTCCGGCCCGGTTCCGCCAAACCCTTCCGAACTATTGATGACTGAGAAGATGGATGTACTGATGGAGCGTCTTAAAGAAAAATATGATTATATCGTGCTGGATTCCCCGCCTATCGGGATGGTAGCCGATGCGCTGAACCTGGTAAAATATGCCGATGCTACTTTATACCTTATCCGTCAGGATTATACCAAGAGGGGGATGCTGGAAACGATCAATGAAAAATACAAAAAAGAAGAGGTTAAGAATATCAGTTTTGTACTGAACCATTTTGTACACCGCGCCAAGTACGGCTATGGCTATGGCTATGGATACGGCTATGGTTATGGTTACGGCTATAACCGTTATGCCAAAGGATATTACGGAGCCGCGCCTTCAAAATTTCAACAGCTTAAGAATTCCTGGAAGAAGTTTATGAGGAATTTTGAGTAGTTCGGAGGTGGTAGTTGGTAGTTCGGAGTTAAGAGTTCAGAGTTATGAGTTTGGTGGCTTGTTGTCGGCCTTAGGCTATTTCTGAGTTAAGAGTTCAGAGTTAGGAGTTTTGGATGATATCAGATGTTTCAGGAACCCAAATCTTTTCATCATTCCGTCATTGCGATGCGCCGGAGGCGCAGAAGCAATCTCATTTTGGATAGTTGGATTATAGGAGAATTAGATAATGAGAAAATGAGAAAATTTGTCAATGTGAAAATGTACTAATGTGTAAATTAATCAATTTGAAAATTTGTTAATTTGGAAATTTGGGAATGGCTTTGGTTTAATCAATTCAAGATTCAAGATTCAAAAATCGTACTTCCCACTTCGCAAATCGTACTTCATTCAGGTTCATTTCGAGCGAGTCTTTAGGCTAGTTCTGAGTTAAGAGTTCAGAGTTATGAGTTTTTGGTTGCGTTTTCTCGGTTTTTTCCGGTACTAAACCTTTTCTTTAGTCTGCCATTGCGATAAGCTTTAGTATAGGTCAGAGTTCTGAGTTTTGGGAAGGTGTTGTGGTTTTTACCACGAAACAGGAGTCAGGATTTCTTCCTTTACACAGCGTACCTAACTTCATGGTGTGTAAATTTGATCAGATACTATTATTTTAGAGATTTCTTTATTTAAATAAATGGTCTACTTCAGAAATAGAAAGTCCGGTGTGCTCGCAGAATTCCTGCAGGGATACCAGCTGTCGGGGTTTTTTATTCAGATCACCTCTGATCTTACGAAGCAGCCTGCGGGAATAGGTTTCACTTCTTCCCGTAATTAAACTTATATCTGCCGGATAAATACAGATCCTTTTCATAGGCGGTTAGTTTGTGGATAAGTATAGGGACTTTCCGATTAATACTGCTAATATATTGAATTACAAAATATTATGGAAGGGGATTTTTCCGGTATTCTTTTCAATTAACAATTAATCAATTTGAAGATTTGTCAATTTGGAAATTTGGGAATGGTTTTTAGCTATAAGCTTTAGGCTAGTTCAGAGTTAAGAGTTCAGAGTTCGGAGTTTTCCATGTTAGGGGATGTTCAGGAACCCATATCTATATTTTTTCCGTCATCATTCCGTCATCGCAATGCGCTGTAGGCGCAGAAGCAATCTCCTGTTGGATAGTTGGATAATTGGAGAATTAGATAATGAGAAAATTAGAAAATGTGAAAATGTACCAATGTGTAAATTAATCAATTTGAAAATTTGTCAATTTGGAAATTTGGGAATGGCTTTGGCTTAATCAATTCAAGATTCAAGATTCAAAAATTCGTACTTCCCACTTCGTAAATCGTACTTCATTCAGGTTCATTTCGAGCGAGTCCCGAGGCCTCGGGACGACGAGAAATCTCATGATTTTTTGCAGGGAATTCTTTTAAAAATTATTATGCAAAGGTTGAGATTTCTCACTTTGCTGCGCTACGTTTCGAAATGACTGTGTTAGTAGGCTTTAGGCTAGTTCTGAGTTCAGAGTTATGAGTTTTTGGATGCGTGTTGTCGGTTGTTTCCGGTTCAGAACTTATTCTTTATTCCGTCTTTGCGAGCTTCCGCCAGAGGCGGAGGAGAAGCAATCTCATTTTGGATAGTTGGAGAATTAGAAAATGAGAAAATGTACCAATGGGTAAATTAATCAATTTGAAGATTTGTCAATTTGGAAATTTGGAAATGGTTTTTAGCTATAAGCTTTAGGCTTTATGCCTATTCTTGTACGTCCCTGATATAGGTTGACCACTAAAATCAACTTATATGAAACCCAACGTACGATTACTGCGAAAGCATCGCCGTTATTCTGATGAGTTTAAAAAACAGATTGTAGCGGATTTTGAAATTGGAAAGTTTAGCGTCTATCAATTATCACGACTTCATGGAGTTCATTCCACGTTAATTTATAGGTGGATTTATAAATTTTCTACCTTTAACGAGAAAGGAGTTAGAGTTGTAGAAATGGAAAACAGTAGCAGTAAAAAAATGAAAGAAATGGAAGCTCGGATCAAAGAACTTGAAGCGGCTTTGGGCCGTAAACAGATCCAGGTTGATTATTTTGAAAAGATGATCGAATTAGCTAAGACCGAGCTGGATATCGACATTAAAAAAAACTACAGCACCCCACAGTCAACTGGTTCAGGGAAAACAAAGAAAAAGTGAGTTTTTCTATGAACCAGCTCTACGAAAGTGTCGGAATCAGTAAGCAGGCGGTACATCAATATGCACGGAGACAAACTTTGTTTGATCATCGATTAATGGAATTGATGTCTGAAGCGGACGATATTCGTAGAGACCATCCTGGTTGTGGGGTGGAGAAAATGTACTATACTCTAAAACCTGATTTTATTGGAAGAGATCGCTTTGTAGAGACTTTTATGCAATTAGGGTATCGTCTTAAAAGGAAGAAGAATTACAGACGCACTACCATTGCCGGTAAGGTCTACTATCCAAATAAAATAAAGGGGATAGAGATCAATGCACCTTCGCAGGTATGGCAGAGCGACATCACTTATTACCGCGTAGGAGATAAATTCTATTACGCAGTTTTTATTATAGATGTTTATACGAAGAAGATTGTTGGTTATGAAGTCTCTGATCATATGAGAGGAACAGCAAATGTCAAGGCTTTGCAAATGGCTTTACGCCACAACAAAGCACCAAAGATCCATCACTCTGACAGAGGAAGTCAATATATTTATAAGTGCTATACAGATCTTTTAAAATCAAGTTCTACAACAATTAGTATGGCTTTAAGTGCCCAGGACAATGCTTATGCTGAAAGGATCAACAGAACAATAAAAGAAGAATATCTGGATCACTGGAGGCCACAGTCCTTTAGCCAACTTAGAAACCAGGTTAAAAAGGCAGTAAATAATTATAATAACAAAAGACCACACGATCATTTAGAAAAAAGATACCCTGAAGAATTTTTTAGTTATTGGTCAAGCCTTCAACCAGAAGAACGGCCAATAATTACTATTTTTGATAATGAAAATTAATACCTAAAATCGGTCAACACTAATCAGGGAAGTTCATCTGAGTTAATAGTTAAGAGTTTTAGTTTGTTTGTTCTGCTTCCGGTATATGGTTTACAGGGTACCATCTACAGTACATAGAAATGGGTGAATTATACAGGAAACATAAGTAAGCCATAGGCAAACCATAGGGAAGCCATAGGGAAGGGGTATGGGAGCCTTTGATTTTGTTGGGCTGAATGAAGAAAATGGCCGGGCAAAATGTGCAGTTTGTAGCAAAATGTGCAAAAAGGGATCAAAAGGTTTAGAATGTGCAGAAATAAGTTAAATCAGCCAAAGAGTGCTTTTTCGGCCAAAATGATATTGTGTTGTTTTACAGTAAGTTAAAGTGATTTAGATTCGCTCATTATAAACTTTTAAAAACCATAAAATTATGGCAAAGAACAATGGGATCTTAAAGATCGAAGGAACCCTTCAGGACCTGACCTTTTACAAGGGACAGGACGGGTATTTGGTGAAAACCAAGAGCGGAGTCTCCAAGAAACGCATCATGCATGATCCGGCTTTTGTGAGAACGCGAGAAAACCTGAGCGAATTTGCGGAAAGTGCCAGCGCCGGCAAAATGCTGAGGCTCGCTTTAAACGAACTGCTGCAACAGGCCAAAGACAATCGGGTCACGAGCAGACTTACCCAGCGAATGAGCAAAGTTCAAAAACTGGACAGTGTGCACCTGCGCGGGCAGCGAACCGTGCAGCAGGGATTAACCACGGTACCGGGCCGTTTGCTGCTGGAAAATTTCAACTTTAATGACAAGGCACCTTTGGAGTCGGTTTTACTGGCGCAGTATTCGGTGGATACGCTAAACGGAGAAGTAAGCATTCCGGGATTTATTCCGAAGATCAACCTGTCGGTACCAGAAGGGAGCACGCATGTAAGTTTAAGATCGGCCTTTATCGGGGTAGATTTTTCAACCGGGAAATTTTCGGGAAGTCTGAGCCCGGTGGAGAACCTGGAATTGGATATGACTCCAACCGATGTTTTGCTTACTCCGAGCTCTGTGCCAACGGGAACAGGTAATACCTTTATTCTGCTACTGGTAGAATTCTATCAAATGGTCAATAATAATCAATATGCATTAAGGAATGGCGCCTTCAATTCGCTGTGTTCGCTTTCGGTGGCATAAAATTGTTTATTATTTATTTCGAGGCTCCTTAACGGGAGCCTTTTTTATTTTTTATTATTAATGAAGTTAAATAGGATTAATATATTTAACACGGCATAAACTTGAGAATTTTGTTCGGTAAAAAAGAAAAGGAAATAATTCAATTATTCTGGTGGAGCGAGCCCAGGCTTATGGGAAAGCAGAAAGAGAACTACGGAGACCTGCTTTCCAAGTACCTTGTGGAAAAAATATCTGGGAAAAAGGTGAATTGGGTACAGCCTAAAAAAATGCCCTGGTATAGTTCTTCAAAAAAGAACTATCTGGCTGCGGGAAGTATCATTCATCATGCAAATAAAAATAGCATAGTCTGGGGCAGCGGAATCATCGATCATGAACAGGAGATAGCCGTGGCTGATTTCCGGGCTGTGCGAGGACCGGAAACAAGAAAATATCTCCTGGGAAAAGGTTGTCATTGTCCGGAAGTCTATGGCGACCCGGCTTTATTACTATCCGATTATTTTAAACCACAGATAAATAAAAGATTTAAGCTTGGTATCATTCCGCATTACAATGATTTTAAAGAGATAAAAAATCATTGGAAAGATCAGGATGGTGTGAGCATCATCGATATGATGACCGATAATATTGAAAAGACTACTGTGGAAATACTTGAATGTGAAAAGATCATTTCGTCTTCCCTTCACGGTGTTATTGTAGCTCATGCCTATGGAATTCCAGCTGTATGTGTACAATTTTCAGATAAGGTTTTTGGTAATGGGATCAAGTATACTGACTATTATGCATCGATAGGCTTCGATGGATTTGTACAAACCAATCGGGATATTTTGTCAATAGTATGCGAAACAGAAAAGCTGTTTGTAGATGCTTTTCAACCGGAGGAAGAAAAAATTCAGGAACTAAAGAAATCCCTTTTAAAAGTTTGTCCTTTTAAAAAACTCTAGCTGAAGATTTTCTAAATTGCAGGCAGAAGCAGCGTTATGGAAAAATCCAACCAGCAGAAAAATAAGGAGCATTACGAAAAGGCCTATCAGAAATATTCAATTAAGAATATTTTGTGGAAGATCAATCATCTCGATTTTTTCCTGGATAAGGCCATAAAGACCGAAACCAGCTGGCATGGATTGTATATGCATGATTTTGCATCACAACTGAAAGGGAAAAAAATACTTGAATTGGGTTGTGGAGATTGTACCAATGCCGCTGTGATGGCACAGCTGGGAGCAGAGGTCTGGGCCAATGATATCGCTGACACACCGGGAAAGATCATTGAAGAAGTGAATAGCCAACAGGGGTTTGATAAACCGATGCGCTTTATTCCCGGAGATTTTCTAAAAAATGAACTGCCAGACCAGTCATTTGATTTTATTGTGGGCAAGGCTTTTTTACATCATCTTGAAATTGAGGAAGAGCGACTGTTTTTAAAAGAATGTGCCAGACTTCTTAAACCTGAGGGTGAAGCGAGGTTTTTCGAGCCAGCAGTGAACAATAAATTACTGGACGAGTTGAGGTGGTATACTCCATTGCCCGGCCGCCGACCTTCCAAATGGACCCCAAAGAAGTTCAGGGCGTGGAAAGAACAGGATCCACATCCAGACAGAACATTTAGCTCCTCCCATTTTGAAAAGGCGGGGAAAGAATTTTTTGAAAAAGCAGAAATATATCCGGTTGGGTCACTGGAGCGGTTTCATCAATTACTTCCTGCGAGAAAACCTATCAATAATAGATACCGCCAATGGGCTTTTAGAAATGAAAAATATCTCCCAAACTTCATTAATCGAAGTTTTGCAAGAAGTCAGTTGATAATTTATTTCCAACCGAAACATCATAATTTAAAGAAATAATTTGAAGAAAATCGTTGAAAAAATAATAATGAAAGTTCCTTATTTCAGGTCTTTGCACAAGGAAATAGAGCGTTATAAAAGGTTGCAATATTATCCGCCGGGACATTATTATTCTCCCATTGTAGACTATCATGCTGTAAAAAATAGCGTAAACCTGTGGGAAGCTTCGGAACCTGCCAATATAGATTTGAATGTGAAAGGGCAATTAGAACTTTTATCAAATTTCCCTATGTATTACAATGAGATTCCCTGGAAAAACAAAAAAGTAAAAAACCTTACCTATTATTTTCAAAATGATTTCTATTCGTATACTGATGGGATACTATTGTACTCTATGATAAGGTACTTTGCTCCTAAAAGAATAATAGAAATAGGTTCCGGTTTTTCCTCTGCTTTGATGATCGATACTAATCATTTATTCTTCAAAAATGAAATAGATCTAACTTTTATTGAACCATATCCGGCACGCTTAAATTCCCTTGTGGATAAACAGCAAGAACAAAATGTAACCATCCTTGAAAAGAAAGTACAAGAGGTTCCTCTTGAAATATTGGGTCAATTGGAAAAAGGTGATATTTTATTTATAGACAGTTCCCATGTTTCAAAGACCGGCAGTGATGTAAATTATATTTTATTCGAAATTCTTCCAAGGTTAAAAAAAGGAGTGATAATTCATTTTCATGATATATTTTATCCTTTTGAATATCCAAAACTTTGGGTATACCAGGGAAGGAACTGGAATGAAAATTATCTTTTAAGGGCTTTCTTAATAGGAAATGAGAATTATAAGATTTTGCTATTTTCAGATTATTTACACAAGTTGAAACCGGAGATTTTTGAAAAAATGCCCCTACTAAAAAGAAATACCGGAGGGAATATATGGTTAGAAAAAATAGAAGACTAGATTGTTGATGAAATTACTCTTGTTTTAGACAATTATTGTTTAAGGACTGGATTTTATTTTGGATATAAATAGCTTCAGAATCTGATAGAGTAATTCTCTCTAAGCATAATTTATAATTATACTCTACGATTTCCTTTTTCCACTCAAGATTACTTAAGTTTTCCTCCATAGTATAGAACTTAAATCCTTCGTAAGCAGGTGAGGGCTCTTCTACAATTGGGATTGCTCCGCAAAGAATTGATTCAAAAAACCTATAAGTCCAAATATAAACTCCTGATGGGCATAGTATAAACTTAGATTTTAATAGCAAATTGTAGTATTCTTTATCCCATGATTTCACTGGAAAAATTCTTCCTCTATTTGAACGAGAAATAAATAATTCTCCAAATTTTTTAAGTAGTGGTTTTTCAATATTAAACATTGTAAATAATTTTCTTTTGATTTTAAATCCAAAGGTTACATGTTTAATCCTGTATGACCTATGGTAATTGGCAAACAACCATTTTTCAATTGCTTCTTCTCTTTTAGCATCAATTAAGCCAGCAAATAAAATTTTGTATTTTCGTTTTTTAGCCCATTTTAGCTTTAGATGAGTAATTATCGCTTTTGGAAAAACTAATGTTTTATTTATTAGGAAAATAGAAGTTATGGGTTGGGAATGATCAATTTTGATGATATTCTTTATATCAACACCTTCTTTTAGACCCACAGAGTATGGCATATTGAAATAATATTTCAATAGCCTGAATTTATCCTGCTCCTCCTGAGAAATATTAATTTCAAAATTTAATTCGCTAAGTGCTTGTACTGCTCTTATTTCCTGAATAAGTGAAACATCTGTTACATTTACCATTTACATGGGACTTATTAAGTATTATAGTAGTTGTAAAAATAGAGTTTACTTTTAAAAAATAGCTATTGCGCTTTTAAACTGTTTTATTTGTAATATTACTTCTTGTCGGAATGAATCTGGAATTTAGTAACGAAATATTTCAAAATACAGTAGTGCTATGATTTATGTTTATTGGTGGTCCCGTGTAAGAGAGAATAATAAAGAAAGTGAGAATTTCGGAGATGCTTTAGTGCCTTATATACTGGATAGGACAACCTCAGAAAGATATCAATGGATAATTCCCAATAGGAACCGGGTTTTAAGAATTTTCAAAAAAAAATATCACCATATAATTATTGGAAGTATACTTAGAAGGGCGACCGAGCATTCAGTAATTTGGGGAGCCGGTATTATGTTTCATAATTCAGATGTTCCTAAAGCAAAATTTCTAGCGGTTAGGGGTCCCTTAACGCGTAAGAGATTGTTAGATTTGGGTTATAAAGTACCCGAATATTATGGTGACCCGGCGATTTTAATTTCCCTTTTTAATAAGCCAAAAGCGAATAAGAAATATGAATTAGGAATTATCCCTCATTTTCTTGATTATAAGGATGTAGACGATTTATATAATGATGATCAAAAAATATGTATAATCAATATTCTTTCTAACGATCCCCAAAGTGTAATTGATCAAATTAATGATTGCGAAAGGATTCTATCTTCTTCTTTGCATGGAATTATTGTAGCACATGCTTTAAATATTCCTGCACTCTGGTTTAAAATTTCAGAGAGGTTATTAGATGATATTAAATTTTATGACTATTATCAATCTCTAAAAATAGATTTCAAAGCAGATATTCCCTTCAAAAAATATTCTTTCGTGGAATTAATGGATTTGTTTGAAAAATACCATCACTTAACTTTGCCAGAAGAGCAGAATTTTGACCAGTTAATTAAGAATTTAATTGAAACCTTCCCGTTTCGTAAATCAAAGGAGTTTAAGATTTTAATTAAAGAGTTTTTAAATTAGGAGCTTATTCTTTTAAGCTCAAAATTCTTAATAAGAATATAACAATGAAACTTGAATGGCTTTAGAAACAAGAATATATCAAAAGGAGGCAAATAGAAATCCTTTAAAAGTACTTAAGGAAAGTATAAATGATATTTGGAGGTCTCGTTTTTTGTCCAGACAATTGGCCGAAAGGGATATCAAAGCCCAATATAGACAATCTTACCTCGGTATTTTCTGGGCATTTCTCACTCCCCTGGCGACGGCGGCGGTATGGATTTTTCTAAACCTCTCGGGAACAGTGAAACTTACTGATACAGGAATGCCTTATCCTCTTTATGCATTTTCAGGAACTTTGTTATGGTCTATTATTACCGAATCCATAAATGCTCCAACGAGTAGTACGAATTCAGCCAAAGGCCTGTTAAGCAAAATTAATTTTCCAAAAGAAGCTCTGGTAATATCAGGGATATATAAACTCCTTTTTAACAGCCTGATGAAAATTTTCTTAATGGTAGTCTTTATCTTTCTGTTCGGCATAGGTTTTCACTGGAGCCTATTGCTTTTGCCATTGGCTATTGTAGGGGCAGTTATGCTGGGGACTACTATCGGGTTATTTCTTACCCCATTAGGTATGTTGTACAACGATGTAGGAAAACTTATCAGTATGGGTTTTAGTTTTCTCATGTATATAACCCCAGTTGTATATGCTGTACCAGACAGTGGACTAATGAAAACAGTAATGGAATGGAATCCTTTTACTCCCGTGATGCTTACCACTCGCGATCTGCTTATAGGCGCTACACCAGAATTCCTGGGCTATTATTTTTTGGTGATGACTATGTCTTTACCCTTGTTGTTATTGGCCTTATTAGCCTATCGTATTTCAATTCCCATACTCATAGAACATTAAGTTAGATCAATGATTGAAGCAGAAGTCTTAGTAAAAGTAGAAGGAGTCTCCAAAAAGTTTTGTAAAGACCTGAGAACAGGTTTATGGTATGGCGTACAGGATCTCTTTTCCAATTTTTTGGGCAATAAGCATGAGCGGAAATTAAGAGAAAAGGAATTCTGGGCATTGCAGGATATCAATTTTGAACTGAAAAGAGGTGAGTGTCTTGGACTAATAGGGCATAATGGTGCTGGTAAATCTACACTTTTGAAGATTCTCAACGGGTTGATTAATCCTGATGCAGGTAAGGTTACTATAAAAGGAAGGGTGGGCGCACTTATAGAGCTGGGCGCCGGTTTTAACCCCATCCTTACCGGGAGAGAAAATATTTATAACAATGGGGCTATACTGGGGTTTAGCCGCAGGGAGATTGATGAAAAACTGGAAGAGATCATTGCTTATGCTGAATTAAGCGAATTCATCGATATGCCTGTACAGCATTATAGTAGTGGGATGAGGGTTCGTCTGGGATTTGCGATTGCCGCTCAAATGGAGCCTGATGTTTTATTGATAGACGAAGTATTGGCAGTAGGCGACCTTGGTTTTATGCTAAAATGCTTTAAAACGATAGACCAGATCTTGCCAAGTACTGCAATTATTTTTGTATCACATAGTATGCCGCGGGTTTCCCGACTTTGTAATGAAATAATTCTTCTGGAAAACGGAAACGCAAAATACCAGGGAAAGGATATTGCAGCTGGTATAGATCTATACTATGATCGATTTCTTTTGAATGATAAGAAAATGATTTTTACCGATGGGACTATGGAGTTATTGGAAGTCCAAATTATTTCTGAGAAATCGTCAAAAAGGGAAGAAATACCCGTAATTAATTGGGGAGGAAATTTAGAATTAGTTTTTACTTTTAATGTTCTAAAAAAAATTCAAACGCCAAGATTAGTAGTTTCAATATTTGATATTGAACAAAAGTCTGTTGCAGTCCTTGAGAAAAAATTTATTTCCGATGCATCAGAAATAAATAAAGGAACTTTAAATTTGAGAATTATCCATCAAAATATTCAATTTTCAAAAGGAATATACTCTCTCAATATCGGTTTAATTAAGGCAAACTCTCCGGGACCCATTGTGCGCTATAGTGATTTTTGCAAATTTCAGGTGCTACACGACGAGGATGTTTGGGAACCTTTTATATTAAAAACTGAATATTAAACTATATGTCCGGTAATAAGATCCATATTGGGTATCCTAAAACTGCTACAACTTATTTACAGCAGATAATTTTCCCACAGTTGAAAAATCATACATATATTAATCATGCAAAATTTCGAGGATCCGGTCTAAATGATTTAATATGGAAGGCTGATAGAAGTGTAAATTATGAAAAGTTAAAAAAAAATTATAATAAAAACAATTATTTCATTTCTTTCGAAAATCTAGTTGGACCTTATTTTCAGGGTTCTATTATGATTGATGAAATCCCTTATAGACTAAAAAAAATTTTTGGGGACGAGACTAGAATTTTAATTTCAATACGAAGGCAGGATGAACTTTTAAAATCATTGTGGATACAATATGTCCATCAAGGTGGAACAATAAATTTTAAAAATTTTATTACTAATCCCATTTCTGGAAATAATAGAATTGATCTAAATGCATATAATTATTTGGAAACATACAATAGATATGTTAAAGTTTTTGGTAAAGAAAATGTGAAAGTGTTGCCCTATGAATTTTTAAATTATGAAAGAGAAAAATTCATTAAAATTTTAAAAGACTATTTTCAAACTGAAGATTTCAATTTTAATAATAGGGACATTCGGAACAGAAGCATGAGTGGTTATCAAATAAAGTTGTTAAGATTTTTTAATAGATTTTTAATGTCAAGAGTATCTGAAAAATATTTAATTCCACCCCGTATTATTCATCAGAATGATTTAAGACATAAATGGCAAAAATCAAATTTTTTAAGAGTAGGTAATACTTTTGAAGCAGAGGATTTAAAGTTATCAAATTCCATTCTAAAAATGTATATGCATTCTAATAAAGAATTAGATACGATAGTAAAGTTGGGGCTTAGCAAATTTGAGTATTATTAGAAGTATGACGGATTACTTTATAAATTTCGAGTTGAAAGAAAATACTTTAGACATTTTTACAATTAGGAAATCAATATTAAAAAGTATAAATAAAAATTTAAAATTTTTTAATGGTAGTTTACTTGATATTGGCTGTGGTAAAATGCCTTATAAGAAATATATTTTAAAAAATTCCTCTGTTAAAAAATATACTGGGCTAGATATTGAGAATGCCCTGGAATATGATATAGATATCAAACCAGACTATACCTGGGATGGTCAAAGCATTCCTTTTGAAGCCGATAGTTTTGATACTGTAATGGCAACCGAAGTACTGGAACACTGTCCCGATCCTGAACTGGTTTTAAAAGAGATCTATCGTGTGCTAAAACCAGGAGGAGTATTTTTTTTTACGGTGCCTTTTTTATGGAACCTGCACGAAGTACCACATGATGAATACCGGTTTACCCCTTTTGCCCTGGAGCGAATATTGAAAAATGCAGGTTTCAGGAATATTAACTTAAAAGCTACGGGAGGCTGGCATGCTTCAATGGCACAAATGCTAGGGCTGTGGGTGCGAAGAAGCCCAATGAAAGCCGGGAAAAGAAAATATCTTTCCCTATTTTTAAAACCGTTTATTAAATACTTGATTAAACTAGATAAGCCTGAAACCGTCACTTTTAAAGAAGGACAAATGATCACCGGTTTGTATGGTTTGATAAGAAAAGACAGATGAAATTGAATATAGCGCTTTGCTCTCCCAATAAAAACGCCTATTCCGAAACTTTTATACAGGCTCATAAAAGGTTATTGAAGGGGACTATTTTTTATTATTATGATGGTGAGCTTCCCAGCAAACTGGAAAATGGGCTGGTTATCAATTCCCGTAAAAAGCGCCTATTAGATCTTTTTAAAGGTCACCTTAACTTAAACCGTTTTTCCCTCCCAGAACAGGCCTTGCTAACTTCCTTTAAGAAAAATAAAATTGACGTGGTACTGGCCGAATATGGAACCACTGCAATGAAGTTACTGCCAGTTTGTGAAGAACTTGAATTACCCATCATCGTTCATTTTCATGGCTTTGACGCTTCAAGAACCGATCTACTTCTACAAAACGATCATTATAAGAAATTGTTTGACTATGCGAAATTTATAGTGATAGTTTCCAAAAAAATGGAAACTGATCTCTTAAATATGGGATGTCCGTCTCAAAAACTCATCTACAATGTTTACGGCCCCGGGGAGGAATTCTTTGAGGTGCAGCCTCAGTTTTCCAAACCTCAATTTATATTTGCAGGACGTTTTGTAGATAAAAAGGCTCCTCATTACCTTATTTTATCTTTTTTAGAGGTAGTAAAATCATTTCCTGATGCTATTTTAATTATGGCAGGGGACGGAGTTTTAAAAGAGTCCTGCGAGAATCTTGTGGAATATTATGAGCTTGAGAAAAACATAATTTTCCCCGGCGTCGTTGATGCCTCTATGTTAAGAAAATACTTTATAGAGTCTCTGGCCTATGTCCAGCATTCGGTAACAGCTAAAGACGGTGATAGTGAGGGAACTCCGGTAGTGATTCTTGAAGCCGGAGCTGCGGGCTTACCAGTTATTTCTACCAGACATGCGGGTATCCCAGATGTGGTTATAGATGAAGAAACGGGCTATCTCGTGGAGGAAGAGGATATAAGAGGGATGAGTGAAAGAATGTTGAAGCTTTTGAGAAACCCCGGCCGGGCAAAAATCTTGGGAAAAAATGCCCGGGAACGAATTTCCTCTAACTTCCGCCTTGAGAGGCACATAAACAAGCTTAATTCTTTGGTTAATAAATCCCTGGAGCAATAAGTTTATTTATCCAATTCCAATTCCAGTTTTTGTACCTTATCTTGCGCCAGATCCTATTTATATAATGAAAGAAGAGGTTTTAATTTCTATAATTATCCCTACCTACAACCGTGGGAGTCTCATTGGAGCCACCCTGGACTCCATTCTTTCGCAGACTTATGAGAATTGGGAATGTATAGTAGTTGATGATGGATCTATCGATTATACCAAAGAGCTATTGGAATTGTATTCGTGCAAGGACTCCAGGATAAAGTATTTAGAGAGACCTGAAAAAAAAAGAAAAGGCGCAAACGCTTGTAGAAATTTTGGCTTTAGCCGAAGCAGTGGTGATTATATACTTTGGTTTGATAGTGACGATATTATGACGATTGATTATTTTAAAAAAGCCATAGAAAAGATAAAAACTGAAAGCAATCTTGATTTTGTTTTTTTTAATTATAAGATTTTTGATGAAAAACCTTTTAAAATAATTGATATTCAAATAAATAAGAGCATTTCTCCCTTGTTCGATTATTTTTCTGGAAAAATTAATTTTTCAACTTGTGGGGTTATTTGGAGAAAAGAAAGCATATCCATAGGGTATAATGAAAAACTAAAAAAGACCCAGGAGCTGGATTTTATTTTTAATAATTATAAAGCCAACACTCAATTAAAGGGTGCACATATAGATCATACTGCTTATTTTTTACGAAAGCACGGTCGCTCTATAGTAAGCTCTTTTAAAATTGGGGATCCGGAATTTTTATGTTCAGATATTTTTGTTCGGAAAGAGTTAATGGATTTTTTTAAAAAGGAGGAGTATCCGCTCATATGGGATTATCAAAAACAGGAGTTCGATAAATCTTTGAAAAGATATCTGAATGAGTCTCCGATCTATGATATTTTAAAAAACTTTTCTTTTCAATTACCTTTTAAGAAATTATTTCTCTTAATTCTTTATAGAAGCCTGTATAAAATTACAGGAAGGGACTATAGATTAAAAAAAATCTTAACAGCTATAAGCAGTTCTCCGGAAATTATTAATATACCTATACAATGTTAGCCGTTGTAATTCCATATTATAAAATTAAATTCTTTGAAGAATGTCTTGAATCACTGGCAACACAAACCAATAATAATTTCACGGTCTATATTGGCGATGATGCTTCGCCAGATGATCCACAGCCTTTAATTGAAAAATTTCGAAATTCCCTGAATATTAGTTATAAGAAATTTCAGGAAAATATAGGGGGTAAATCCTTGGTGAGCCATTGGGACAGATGCCTGGAGTTGACTGGCGATGAAAAATGGATCATGATACTCGGTGATGATGATTATCTCGGGCCACAGGTTGTCGAGAGGTTTTATCAAGAACTTCCTGTTTTTGAGGATCTATCTAATATTGTAAGGTTCGGTACAGTTACTATTGATGAGTCTTCCCAGGCCTTATCCGGAAAATACGAACATCCCGTATGGGAAACTGCTCCCGATTCTTATTTTCGAAGATTCACCCAGCAAACAAGAAGTTCCCTTTCCGAATATATTTTTAAAAGAAGCGCCTATGAAAAATTCGGATTTTATAATTATCCGTTAGGATGGTTTAGTGATAACAAAGCCTGGTTGGATTTCGCAGAGAATAAGAAAATATATTCGATAAATGAAGCGATAGTTTTTATAAGGAGTTCTGCTTTAAATATTTCCGGGAGAACCGATAATGAAAAATTGAAAACAGAAGGTCAACTTCAGTTTTATGATCATCTTGTTACTGATAGGCTGAACTTATTTAAAAAAGAAGAGCGGCTAAAACTAATAAGATATTATGAAGATCGACTTAGGGAAAATAAACGGCTTTCTTATATAAAGTTAATTAGCTTGTTATTTTTATATGGTAAAAATTATGAAAAAGAGGAATTTAAGAAGTTTATAAAACGAAGTATCAAAAATCTTTTTATCTACAAAAATGAATAATCCCCTGGTAAGCATTATTATACCTGTTTATAATCGGGCTGATTTAATTTCACAAAGTCTGGAATCTGTTTTAGATCAGACCTATGAGAACTGGGAATGCATTGTTATAGATGATGGGTCTACCGATGGTACATTAGATGTAGTTAAAAAGTATGCAACCAGGGACGCAAGGTTTTCTTCTATAAAAAGACCCACTGGAAAGCCTAAAGGGGCAGCTGCCTGCAGGAATGTGGGGCTGGAACATTCCAGTGGTAACTTTATACAATACCTTGATTCAGATGACCTGCTTCATCCTGAAAAACTGGAAAAACAAATGAAGTACGCAAGAAGAGATGTAGTGCTTACGGGAAAATGGGGCTATTTTTCAGGAGAGGACCTTATGGAAAGATTTAAGTATAAACAAAATTGCTATCGTAATTTCAGAGATCCTTTAAAGCTGCTTTTCTGTTTTGGAAAACACGACGAATTCCTGCCTTTACATTGCTATCTTATTCCTAGGAACATCATAGAAAAATCAGGGAAATGGAAAGAAGATCTTGGGAATAATGATGATGCCGAATATATGAGCAGAATACTTTTGAATACTCCAAGGGTGAAATTTGATGCCGAGGCCATTGTATTTTACCGGGTAGAAGGGAAAAGTACTCTTAGTGGTTTCAAAACTGTTGAGAATGCTGAAAGTGCCGTGAAATCATTACGATATCTTGAAAATATTTTATCGAATTACCCGAAGATAAGTAGCTTGTATCTTGGAAATTTAAAAAATAAGATCAAGGAAAGGATAAAAGATAGTTTCCCTGATCTATATATTAAAAACAATGACCTTTGGTTCTAAAATATTAAGGAGATACTTTGAAGAGAATTCTATTTAAAATTCAGAAATTCCCGCAGCTGTCGGAAACCTTTATTGTGAACCAGATGGTTATAGCCATTAAGCTTGGTTATGAGGTTAGAATTCTTACCGAGGAGATTTGCGATATAAATCAAAATGCAAATCAGGAAATTTTTGAGGAATTCGGACTTAAAGAAAAGCTGATTCTGGAAGATTATGAGATCCCAGTTACAAAGCTGAGGCGAACTTTGAAAGCAGTAGGACTTATCTTGAAAAGACCAGATCTTTTAGGTGCTTTTTTAAAATTTTACCACAATTGTGATCGAAAAGGTTTTTTACCCATATATCAATTCTATTTTTACACATCCTTTTATAATTATGATATCATCCATATTCAATTTGGTACGAATAAGAGCCCTGTGGATGTCCTAAAAAAGACTGGCTTTCTAAAGAGCCGGATCATTACCAGTTTTCATGGCCATGATCTTCATTTTCCTATAAATAATATGATACCAGCGAAAGGTTACTATGATGACCTATTTAAAATAGCCGATATTTTAGTATGTAATACACCCTTTTTGAAAAGAAAGCTCAAAGTTCTTAATGCTCCTGAACAAAAAATCAGAATTGTACCAGTAACCGTAAATACGAGGTATTTCAAACCCGTGGTGGAGTCTACTAAAAAAAATGATGAGGTAAAATTAATAACAATAGGAAGGCTGGATGAACTTAAAGGACAGGCCTATGGTATAAAAGCAGTTGATATATTGATTAAAAAAGGACTGAATGTAAAATACATTCTTGCTGGTACTGGAGAATATCAAGAAAAATTAAAAAAACTTGTTGGGGACTTGGGACTGAATCAAAGTGTTTACTTTAAAGGGAGAGTAAGCCAGAGCCAGGTATGCAGGCTATTACAGGAGTCGGATATATTTCTCATGACTTCAGTCACAAATGACGTTGGCATGCAGGAAAGTCAGGGACTGGTTACAGCTGAGGCACAAGCCTGCGGATTACCTATAGTTGCGTTTGATACAGGAGGAGTTAAATATACCCTTATCAATGGAAAAACAGGTTTTTTATGCAAGGAGAAGGACCTGAAAGATTTTTCCTCTAAAATCGAAATGCTGATAAAAGATTCAGTCTTGAGAGAAGAAATGGGAATAAATGCACGAAAATTTATAGAAGAAGAATATTCTGAGGTTTCAGTAATGGATAAGTGGAAAGAAATCTATGGTTAAAAGTAGTTCCTTATTTTAGCAATAAATCAAATATAAATGCAGTCTAAAGAAAAGGTCTCCATAATTATTCCCTGTTATAATGATCATTTATATATAGTCCGGGCAGTAGAATCTGCAGTGGCTCAAACCTGGCCTGTGAAGGAGATCATTTTGATAGATGATGGTTCCAATGAACAGACGAAAATTAAGCTAAGGTCCCTTAAAAAAAAGATTGATAAGCTTATTAGCCAGGCAAACGAAGGTGTGAGTGCTGCAAGAAATAGAGGAATTGAAGCTGCTTCCGGTGAATATATCCTGGTATTGGATAGTGATGACTATTTTGAACCTGATTTTTGTAAAATGGCTTTGGATGCTTTTCGACAGGATGAAGAGATAAAATTAGTTACCTGCTATTCTAACTGGTTTGATGAAAAAAGTAGCAAGCTTTTTCGGCCTTTAGGAGGAAAAGTAAAAGATGCTTTATTTAAAAATATTGCCATGGGATCTTCAATGTTTCGCAAAAGGAACTGGGAAGAAGTTGGAGGTTATGACGAAAAAATGCTAAAAGGCTTTGAAGACTGGGAGTTTTATATAAGACTTTTAAAAAGTGGTGGCCAGGCGTATGTTATCCAGAAAGTCCTTTTTAATTACCGGAATAAGGCCAACTCCAGGAATAAAAAGGCAAATATGGAAAAATATGCAATTAAAGAATATATCTATAATAAGCATGCTGATCTTTACAAGGAACATTTTTCTTTCTTTATTCATGAATGGCTGAAAACTGATAAAAAAAGGGAGGCCTTTAAGCAGCAGGTAATGAACAGCCTGGATTATAAAGTTGGAAATAAAATTCTTAAGCCTTTGAGGTTAATAGGTTTATTTAAAAAGAATAGGGACTGATGTTGTTATACAGGCAAAGGAGAAAGATCATCCGTTATTTCAGACTTATGCAGGTATTGGTGAAGACCTTTTTCACTCCCGTAAATGAAAAAACCATCTTTTTTGACACCTCAGAAATAGCGATTAATCGTTACCTCTATTGTTTTCTAAAAATGTTCCAGTTGGAAGGTTATACAGTATATATTACTTTGGATATTAAAACTGCAAATATTTTATGCAATACAAAAGGGGAATTTAAATATGCCAGCTGGCTTATCAGTGAAAAAGTTATAAAATTTGGAATGCCTTCCTCAGCAATTTTAGAAATTTCAAAAGACCGTTTAAGCAACGCATATTATAACCAAAACAAGCAAGGCTATCGAGTTCCGGTTTGCTGTTATCCCTGGTTTTACACTAATATGTCCGGGTTCAGCAACATGGAATTAAAAGAAAACCGGAAGAATTCTGTTTTTATGTCGGGAAATATCGATCCGAGATATTACGACAGTATTTCTGATACTCCAATTTTTCGTAAGTTACCCAGCCGCAAGAAAACTGCAGATTTCCTTAGAAATATCAGTTATTTTTATCCGGTTAAAAACAACGAAGAACTTAATTCTTTTCTTAATAACTCCATAGATAATAAGGTAATTATAATAGATTCCAGTCAGGATTTCCGTATCGAATTGGAAACCCTACCCTTTATTTTGCAGAAGTTTTTATTTTATCTGGCTCTGCCTGGCATTGTTGTTCCTCAATCTCATAATTTACCCGAAGCCATGCTCTTTGGGTGTATTCCCATAATTCATAAAGAATATGCAGAACTTTTGGACCCTCCATTGGAATCGTTTAAGAATGCTATTGTTTTTAATTCTTTAGGAGAACTTAAAACAATAATTGAACAGGCATTCGAACTTAATGATTCGGAGGTAAAACAAATTAGGCAAAATGTATTGGAGTATTATAAAAAATATCTTAGTCCAGAGGCTGTAGTTGAAAAAGTACTTCAGGGTCCTGAGAGGATATTTATTCAGGCAGAACGAGTAAGTTTAATTGAGCTTACTAATAATGTATAATGGATGGCAGTTAATAAAGAAAAAATAGCGATAATCACAACAGTAGCTAATTGGGAGTTGTATAATAAGACCAAACATTTTTTTCCCACAGGAATTAGGGTATTTGCGATTGATGGGACAAGTGCTTTTTATGGTGTCAAGAGCATGACCTTTTTTATGAAAAAGCTAAAAAAATACGATTTGGACTGGTTAGTCATGGCAGATGAGGACGTTATTTTTGAAAATCCAGAGAAAATATTCAATCTTATCGAATATCTTGATAAAAATAATTATACCGTTGCAGGAGTAAGCGAGGCAGATCGTATTGGCGAACAAAGTAAACATCCCTATGTAATAAACACGTTTTTCGGCATCTTAAATTTAAGGGAAATTTATAAGATTTATAATGAAAAAGAAATGTTAGCCAATCAATATGCCATAGATAACGAATTTCCTAAACAGGTAGAAGGGTTCAGGCGGTATGAACATCCCATGACCTCCTTAGCCGAATCATATTATTGTTTTTTTCTTTGGCTACGTCGAAAAGGAAAAAAAACAAAATTCTTGAAGATCACACGTCCATTAGAAAATGATTTGTTAACCACCGCTGTTCATGATCATACTAATACCGTATTACTATATCATACATGGTTTGCGAGGTTCTATTCATTAGATACATTTCATAAAAAACGAATAGATAAAGTAATTAAAAAGGGAAAATTCAATAGTGAAAATTCGAAAATTATTCTTCTCAAAAATCATAGCCATGATATAAAATTCTTTTTTTACAAATATTTTAGAAGATTAAGAAGATTTATTTTAGAATAAAAGCTACAATGAAAGAAAATAAAAAACCCAAAATTTCAATCATAGTGGCAACATTCAATAGAGCTCACTTTATCGAAGAAAGTTTGAAATATATTGTGCAGCAAACTTTTGCGAATTTTGAATGCCTGATCATCGATGATGGTAGTACCGATAATACTGCAGAAATAGCTATTAAACTAAGCAAAATCGATTATAGATTTAAATATTTTCGTAGGAATAAAAGTTATAAGAAAGGGATTTCCGGCTGCCGAAATCACGGGCTGGATATGGCAAAGGGGGAGTATATCATTTTTTTTGATGATGACGATATTGTGCATCCTGATAATTTAAAAATATGCCTTTCCTTAATTAAAGAATTTAATGTAGACTTTTGCAGATATGACAAGGAGCCTTTTTCGGGAGAATGGGATCCGAAGATAATAAAAAAAAATTCCAAATTTAAAATTGAAAGAGTTGATTTTCATCAAATCGAAGAGGTAATAACCGGAAAAATTGCTTTTGCATCCTGTTGTATCCTATGGAAAAAAGATTGCTTCCAAACAATTAGGTTTAATGAAGAACTTCAATATGCAGAAGAATGGGAATGTTATTCCAGGATTCTTACTTCTGGCTATTCGGGAATTAGCATAGATAAGGTTCTTTATTATAACAGAAAACATTTTCAATCCAATACAGGAGAATTTAGAGATAATAAACCTATAAGGATGGAGTCTAAAATAAAAGCAATAAAACTGGTAATAGACAATTTGAAGACAAATAACCTTTTGTCACCAGAGTTGGTAAAATATTTCATACGTTGGGGTTTTCAGTTTAATAAACCAGAAATAATCAGATATGGTTTAAAACAATCCGAAGCAGGAATTTTAAAATTTTTGAATTATGAAATTGGTTTTTTGTTTTATCCTATTTTAAAACCTTTATTTAGAATAAAAGGAATTCTACTGGATAAAAAGCATGGATGAGAATTCAAATAATACACCCTTAGTAAGTATAATTCTTCCCGTTTATAATGGCGAGAAATATTTGTCTCAATCTATTGAAAGTTGTCTTGATCAAAGCTATACTAATCTTGAACTGATCATCGTAGATGATGCTTCAACCGATAATTCTTTAAAAATAGCTAATATTTATGCATCAAAAGATGATCGGGTAAAAGTTATAGCGCATGACCGGAATAAAAATTTACCCGCAAGTTTAAATACCGGCCATAGGATTGCAATAGGGAAATATGTAACCTGGACTTCTCATGATAATTTCTATAAAAAGGAAGCAATTGAGAAAATGCTGGCAAGTATTTATCGGTCTGATGCAGATCTTGTTTTTAGCAATTTTCAAATTATTGATGATAAAGGGAACTATATTGGTTCGTATAGCCATTTTTCAGGGAATACCATCTTATTAGAAAACATTATTAGAGCATGCTTTTTATATAAAGTTGAAGTATATGAGAGAAATAATGGTTATAATGAAAATTTATTTAAAATAGAAGATTATGCTTTCTGGTTGATGGCTTCATTACATTCACGTTTTCAACATATTCCAGAGCAACTGTATTGTTACAGGTCTCATTCAGAAAGTCTTACTGCTGGAGCGGTTCTTTCTCAATTTCATTACAAAAAGGAATTTTCGCAAAAAGTTAAGGAAATGTACCAAATTTATTTTGCCAAATTAGAATCGAATTATCCACATGATTTGGCAAAACTCTTTAAAAACCTCCACCTACATCAAAAAATAGATTTGATTAAATTTTTTAGATCTTATAAATGCTACAAAAAGAACCTTAAAAAGGTATTCGATATTTATGGAGAAAAGAAAGTTCTTTCGGAATTAGATATTCGATTTCGACAAAACATATTAAGGTATCCATCAAATCAAACTCCAAGAATACTATTTTATATTCTCTTGAAAAGGCATAGACTTTTATTTTCTTACTCGAAAAAGAAAAGTTTTCAGATCTTTTTTAAATCTTTAATGAATTGGTCACATTAAAGTTATTTTTATAATAAAATAAACCTGGTTTGAAAAAAATACTGGTATGCTTCGGAACCCGTCCGGAAGCCATCAAAATGGCCCCTGTAATTTATGAACTGCAAAAGCATAAAGTTGATCATATAGTTTGTGTAACTGCTCAGCATAGAGAGATGCTGGACCAGGTACTGGATTTTTTTGGAATTGTACCTCATTATGATCTCGGACTAATGTCTCCAGATCAGTCTTTAAATAAACTAAGTGGTGAGATCATTGCTTCGTTTGATAATGTCCTTACAGAAGTTAAGCCGGATATCTTGATGGTACATGGTGACACTACCACATCGGTGATGGCGGCATGGGCCGCGTTTCACCGGCAAATTCAGGTAGCACATATCGAAGCAGGACTACGGACCTTTAATGTAAAGTTTCCTTTTCCTGAAGAGGTAAACAGGCAAATAACGGCCAGGCTCACAGAATATCATTTTGCCCCCACGGTTCAGGCCAGAGAGAATCTACTAAGGGAAAATATTGCTGAAAACAAGATTTTTATTACAGGAAATACCATTGTGGATGCGGTAAAACTGGGCGTTTCCAGACTTGATAAAATAAATAAATCAAAGCTTACCTCTGAAACGGGGATACTTCCCGGCAGGTTTATTTTGGTTACAGGCCACCGGAGAGAAAGTTTTGGAAAAGGCTTTGAGCAACTGTGTGATGCTATACTTGAAATTTCAAAAACAGAGGAAATTGATTTTTTATATCCCGTGCACCTTAATCCTAATGTAAAAGAACATGTGTATGAAAAGTTAGGGAATACTCAAAATATTCATCTCATAAGCCCAGTTAGTTATCCCGCGATGCTATATTTAATGAAAAACTGTGAATTTATTATTTCCGATTCCGGAGGTATTCAGGAGGAGGCACCTGCTTTTGATAAAAAAGTGCTGGTCACACGTGATTTTTCGGAGAGGATGGAAGGAGTAGAGGCTGGTCTTTCTATATTGGTTGGAACCAGCAAGGAAAAAATTATTAAAGAGGCTTCATTGTTATTAAAGGCTTCCAAAAATAAAGCATCCTTTAATAATCCTTACGGCGATGGTAAAGCAGCCAAGAGAATTGTGAAAATCATTGTAGAAAACCTTGGCGTTAAGGAGTAATTGATGAAACGTATACTGGTAATAGCCGAATCTACAGATATCGATAACAGCAGTGGTGCTAAGGCGAATATGGCTTTAATAAAAAACCTTATCAAGGTAGGTTATCTGGTTAAAGTATGTCATTATTCCAGAAAAGAAGTGGAGATTGAAGGAGCAGAAAGTATTTCGATTCTCGAAAACCGGAAAAGCCTTTTATTCTTTCTTAGCCGAGTAGAAAGATATTTTCGTTACTTATTTGGGATAAGTTTAAATCCGAAAATTGAAAAAAATACCGGCTTTTCTTTTACTTTAAAAAATGACAGAAATAGTATAATAGCGGCACTAAAAGAAGAAAAAAATTTTGAGTCTGCCTGGGTGCTTACTCTTAGCCAAGGTGGTAGTTTCAGGCCCCATCATGCCCTTTTAAGAATGCCTGAATGGCATCATAAATGGATCGCTTATATACATGATCCCTATCCCATGCACTGGTATCCAAAACCCTATACCTGGAAAGAAGCCGGGTATAAATTGAAGCAGCGATTTATGGAGGAAATTGCAGATAAATGTAAGTATGCTGCTTTTCCTTCTCTTTACCTCAAGGAATGGATGGGGTCCAATTATCAGGCTTATCTGGAAAAGGGGATCGTCATTCCTCACCAGTTGAACAAAGAAATAGAAAAAACTCCATCTGAAAAGGTGAAGATCGATCCTTCGGAATTCACAGTACTTCATGCCGGGAATTTTTTACAGGCCAGACAACCTAATGGCCTTATCGATGGATTTAAAAAGTTTGTATCTAAAAAGCCGGATGCAAGAGTGAAACTGATCCATATAGGGCCAGCACCTCATTATAAGGAATATCTTGAAAAAGAGGCTAAAGATGAGACGAGAATTGAAGTCTTTTGCGAAAGTCACCCGTTCAATGAGGTACTCTGGTTACAGGATAAAGCCACTATAAATATCATCATAGAAGCCAAAGCAGAATTCAGTCCTTTTCTACCCGGGAAATTCCCGCATTGTATCGCTGCTGGAAAACCTATCTTGTTGTTAGGACCTCCCAAAAGTGAGGCCAGACGATTACTGGGAGAAGATTATCCTTATTATTCAGAAATTGATGATGCTGAACATATCGCTATTCTGCTTGAAGATCTTTATCTTAAATGGGAGCAAGGAGAAATTAGAATTGACTTTAGTGAAATTGAAAACTATTTGTCTTCTGCACATCTGAAGGAAATGATAGAGGGCCTATGAAAATCTTAATGGTATCCATATTCGCCCCACATTTCTTTAACTGGACCGAGCAGTTAAGGGAGTCGGGGCATGATGTATACTGGCTGGATGTTTTTGATTCCAACACAAAGGTTGAAAAAATAGATTTTGCACAGCAAATTACTGGCTGGCGTTATAAGTGGGATTTTCCCGGAAGGTATTTTCTAAAAAAAAATCATCCTGGATTTAACAGACTTATAAATAAAGTAAACGAAAGAAGTTTTCAGAAGGTTTTAGAAAGAAAAATAAAAGAGATCCGGCCTGATGTAATTCACAGTTTTGTGATCTATCTTTCAGCTGCTCCCGTATTGCCGGTCATAGAAAAATTTCCAAAAATAAAATGGATACTATCCACCTGGGGTAGCGATCTTTTTTATTACAGCAAGAAAAAAAACTATCGGGTAGATATTCAAAGAGTTTTGCCAAGAGTAAATTATTTATTTACCGATTGTAAAAGAGATCAGCAGATAGCGATAGAAAATGGCTTTAAAGGAACTTATCTGGGAACTTTTCCGGGGGGAGGAGGTTTCGACCTTCAATTGCTGGAATCGTATCATAAAGAACCCAATGAAAGGAATCTAATTCTTGTAAAAGGTTACCAGGGATTACATGGCAGGGCTATTGAGGTGCTGAAGGCTTTGCTGCCTGTAAAAGAAAAATTGAGAGAATTTGAAATAGTAGTTTTCGGGGCTGATGAGGAAGTGTTTCATTTCGTCAGGAATTCCGAAATAAATAGCTGGATAAATTTTAAAGTACTTGGAAAAGTTTCTCATCGGGAAGTGATGAAGCTAATGGGACTTACCAAAATTTTTATAGGCAACAGCCTTTCTGACGGTATGCCCAACACCTTACTTGAAGCTATCGTTATGGAAGTTTTTCCCATTCAATCAAATCCCGGAAGAGCTACTGAAGAAATAATCACTGATGGCCTGAATGGCTTGCTCATTAATAATCCTGAAGAACCTAAACATATCCGGAATGTACTGGAAAAGGTCTTAGAGGATGAAATAGATATAAAAAAAGCTATAAAATTTAACAACGAAAATTTAAGACCCGGACTTGATAGAGAAAGAATTAAATATGAAGTTCTTAAAAAGTATAAATTAGTAGAAGAGGAATTAGAAACATCGGGCTCATAAATGAATCCAGAAATTACCATCATATATGCTAACCGAGATCGGGACCTGGAAAGGATCAGGTTGACGCTTGACTCTCTCTCCAAACAGACTGATCAAAATTTTAACGTCATCTTCGTGGATTACGGAAGTAAATATGAACTTGTAGAAGAATTAAAAGAGCTATTTAAAAATTATACTTTCGTGCAATTTTTCGCTATGGAGGTGCCCCAGCTTTTATGGAATAAAAGTAAAGCTTTAAACTATGGAATTCTTAAAGCATCCACTCCATTTATATTTATAGCTGACGTGGACCTTCTATTTCATCCTTTAACCACCAAAAAGCTTGAAGACTTTTCTGATCAAAATAGTTTTGGCCTTTTTAGCCTAAACTATCTTTCCAAAGAGGAATCGGCAAAAGTGGTTAAAAAGAATACTCTCAAAGATCCTGAAATTGAAAGAAAAGGAGAGGTTAACGGGATGATACTCGCTCCCAAAAAAGCTTTTATCGAAGTGAATGGCTATGATGAATTCTTTCATTTTTATGGTGCGGAAGATGTAGACCTGTTTGATCGAACTGAACGAGCTGGATATAAAAGAATAAAACATCCGGATAAACTATTCTATCATTTCTGGCATCAAAGCTTCCAGGGATCGGAGGATAAAATCATTACTCAAAGACCAAGAGTAAAAAACATCATGCGAGTCAATGAGCAACATTACTTTATGAACAATCAGCTGGAAGTAATCAGGCCCAAAAGGCAGCCTGAAATGGGTAAGATCATCAGTAAGGAAGACAGTAATTTGCTAAAAACCCCTGATAAAACTTATCGTGTAAAAAACATTCTTGCTCAGGTGGAACATTTTCTTCATGAGATCATGCCTACAGAAAAAGGAGTGATATGTGCAGTTTTTGAGGAAGATCCCTATTATTCTTCATTCAAGCATCAATTGAAAAAGCTTTTGAAGAAACAAACTCAAACCTATATTTCAATGAAAGAAGTAAATGATATGCTTCTTAAAAAAATAGTATTTGAATACAGGAATGCCAACTATTCTTTTAAAATTGCAGAAGATCTAAAAACCATAGACTTTAGAATACAACTCTAAATGATAAAACAGGTAGAAATAATAGCTGAGGTTGGTCAGGCCCACGAGGGAAGCCTGGGAATGGCTCTTGCCTATATCGATGCTCTTGCAGATGCCGGGGTGAATGCCGTAAAATTCCAGGTGCATATCGCGGAGGCGGAAAGTAGCATCTATGAGCCTTTCAGGGTAAAGTTCTCCCAACAAGACCAGACGCGCTACGATTACTGGAAACGAATGGAGTTTACCAAGGAGCAATGGAAAATTCTTAAACAGAGGTGTGATGAAAAAAGAGTTGAATTTCTGGCTTCGCCATTCAGCAATGCGGCTGTCGATCTTCTGGAGGAACTTAAAGTGAAGAGGTATAAAGTAGGATCGGGGGAGGTGACTAATTTTCTTTTACTGGAAAAGATAGCGAATACTGGAAAGCCTGTAATACTTTCTTCTGGAATGAGTTCTTATGAAGAGCTGGATAAAAGCGTTGAATTTTTAAGAGAAAAAAACATCGATATCTCCATATTACAGTGTACCACGGCCTATCCTTCTAAACCGGAGAATTTTGGGTTAAATGTGATAGGAGAATTAAAAGAAAGATACAGGACTTCGGTGGGATTCTCTGATCATTCCGCTAAAAAAGAAACCTGTATAGCTGCAACTGCGCTTGGTGCAGAAATTCTCGAATTCCATGCGGTCTTTAGCAGGAAAAGCTTTGGGCCTGATGCTTCCTCCTCTCTTGAAATAGAAGAAATAATCGAGCTGCTAATAGCTATAAAGCACATTTCAAAAGCTCTTGAAAATCCGGTGGATAAAAAAGACAATTCAAGATTTACTGACCTTAAAGGAATTTTTGAAAAGTCATTAGCGGTAAATAAGGACCTGAAAAAAGGTCATATTCTGAATTTCAATGATCTGGAAGCAAAAAAGCCCAATGGGTATGGCATCAAACCAGAGGATTTTTATAAGGTGGTTGGTAAAGCTCTCTTAAAAGATTGCCAAAAATGGGATTTTCTAACTGCTGATATGATCACTGATGTCTAAATAGATATCTATGGATGGATAAGCGTCATAGTAAATTTAGATATCCTTTTTGAAATTAGGAACTTCTACTAATAATTTCCTTTATGATACCAGATGTTTGTTTTTACTTTCATAGCACGCGGTTACATTTTACGCAACTAATTACTGGTCTGGAACTTTTACACCAAAAAGGAAAGATAAACCTGCAATACTCTCTCGAAAACATAAGCTATCCTATCGATCTCTGCAGAGTCAAGTATAAGGATAAGATCCTCATATTTGACATGGCAGATAGTACCGAAATACAGGAATCTATTTATGAGGAATGTGATTTCTATATAAAAAGAATGTTACTGAAAGAAGATTATAATAAAAAGGAAAAACTGGTTCCCTACGGCCTGAATTATTCTGTTTTCTATGAAAACAGATATCTACAAAATCTCATTTACAAAAAGAATTTCTTTAAGTATTCGGTAAGATACCATCCTACTCTTTCCAGAATATTAAATATGAAAAATTCGATTGGATCTTCCCATCTAAAAAAATTACAAGCTTCTCCCAAAGAAGATTTTGGAATTGTTTTTAGAAGCAGACTGTGGAATCCGGAGAATAATCCTACCGATTGGAAAAAGGAAGAGCGAAAAAAAATGAACAGGGATCGTATAGAGATCAATAAAATACTTAAAGAACAATACGGAGATCTATTTTCTAGTGGGATCGAAAAGGACGAGTTTTCAGAAAAAGAATGCCCTGAATTACTGATTCCAGATAAAGAATACCACAAAGCTAACTATCTTAAAAAACTTAAAAATGTCTCCGTGGGAATTATTACCGAAGGACTTGAAAAAAGTATAGGATGGAAATTGGGAGAATATGTAGCCCATAGTATGGCCATACTGACTTCCCCCATTGATGAATTCCAGTTACCGGGTGATTTTAGGGAGGGTGCCAATTATTTGGTGTTTAAATCGCAACAGGAGTTGCTTAAGAAAATCAGACAGCTTTATAACGATAGCGATCTTAGAATGGAAATCCAGCAGAATAACCAGGAATATTATAACGAGTATTTAGAACCGGCAGCTAAACTTCAAAAAATATTTATCAGGATAAATGAAAAAGCTTGAGAAATTTTCTCGAAATTCTTATTTCTCCGGTTTGATAATAATTCCATCGTTAAATCTTTTAATGTTCTGATCTTTAAAAAGATTTTCTACTTTGTACTTTTTAATTATATAATTTCGCCAATTCACAGAGTCCAGGTAAATTACTATGGCTGCGCTATCTTTTATGTTGGATCTCCATTTCTCAAGATCTGCAGAATCAGCTGAAAGAGGCAGGTGTTTTATTTTTTTGTTATCCGTAAAAATCTTTGGAATAAATACATCATTGGTATAAATAATTTTATTTGGATAGTTCTTTCTAAGATATTGAATTGTGGGTGATTCGCTAAATTTGACAGAAGTAAATCCCGAACCATCTTTATAATGATCGCTATAGACCGGAATGCTTCGAAAAGAATAAGAAATCAATATCAATAGGGGGAGCAGAAGATATAATCTAAAGGAAACCTGCCGAGATAAAAAAGTAATAAAAAGTCCTAAGCCGATCAGAAAAAAAGGATAAACAGGACTAAAGATACGATTTGAGAACGGGATGGCATGATCTAAAAAAGCAGCTGAAAAAAGAATAAATAAAAAATACGTACAGCTAAGGATAAATGGAAGTCTGAACTCTCTCCAATTCCTTAAAATAAAATCCTTAAGCTTGATTTTTTTTAGTCTTTTTCTATAAATCAATACCAAAAAGGAAAAAGCAACCGCCATAAATACCAAGCCATTCATATTGCCGAAAATCCAGGTTCCAAAATTGAAAAACATTTCCTGTAATTTAGCGAAAGGAATCAGCTCATAAGAAAACTTCCGATCATGTGAAGACACGTCGTTTAAGCGGGTATAAATAAACCAGGGAACAATTGGGATCAGAAGAGCCGTAAAAAAAGAAAGCAAACTGGAAAATAATATTCTTAAGGATTTGAAGTCTTTATGTACTATATACATTAAATATGCGCCTGCGAAACCAATACCAGCATATCGTACCAAAATAGACATTCCTAAAATCAATGCACTTACAAATAAAGTCCATCCGGAATGCGTGTTCTGCCATTTTTTTAGGAACAAAAAGGAGGAAAGGAGCAGGGATATGAAAAAACCTTCCGATAAATACCATATATATATATTGTTGATACAGGAGAAAAAATATACAGTAGCAGCAGAAGATAGGAAATCCTCCCAGGGATTCCGTAAAGTTCAAAAATTTTAAAAAGAACTATAGTAGTGGAAAAAAGGCTTAGCGCATTTACCAGTGTTCCAGCTAGCATTATTGAGATTCCCAGGATAGAGGAGAATGCAGAAATCAATAAAGGATAGCCAGGAGGCCAATGGTTTATATATTTGCCATCCAGATTAGTAAATCCTTTCCCTGCCTTAAGACTGTTTGCGGCTTCATAATAAGTCACTGAGTCGGGAGAAAATCCTAAATAATGATTTTTGGATATCAGATAAATAATTATTCCTGCGAATACGGCCATTATATAAAGAGGAATTTTATTTTTAAGCTGATTTACCAAATGCGAACAATATTTTATCAATATTAGTTAAAAATGCGTATTAAAGCTATAGCAAAAGAACAATACCAGAAATTTTCCCAGGCTGATGGCAGCCAATTTATTGCCAGCGAATACGCAATTTACGGTATATTAAAAACAGTCTCTATTTTTCAACCCGGCACCATACTAGAGGCAGGGGTGGGAATCGGGACCATCAGCGACTCCATACTGAAGGCAGAATTTAGCTTTAAACCACAAGTGTATGGAACCGAGAACAATGAATTCTGTTTGAAGCAACTGTCTAAAAATATGGGTAAAAATTTTAGCCAATTGAAATTATATCCGAATATTCAAGCATTACCAGAGGGGCTTTTGCTGGATCTAATTATCATTGATGGTATCGAAAATGAGCTGGAGAGTTTAAAGAAAAAGATGAGCAAAAAATGTATCCTGCTAATAGAAGGAGATAGAAAAGAACAGGTAAAGAAATTGAGATCCTTGTTTCCAAAGCATAAATTTGCCACTATGGTGTCGGTCCGAAAAAACAGTGTATATTCAAAAAAGAATCCGGATGAATTCAAAGGAGGATTGAAAGTAATATTCACCAATCCCGATTTTTTCCAATATTTGTTTTGGATAAAGACCAAGATACTGATGAAGCTTAAATATTTTAAAAGAGATTATCTTACATGAGCCTAGATCGAAGAAAAATCTGCGTAGTCATCACCGCCCGTCCGTCGTATAGTAGGATCAAATCGGCACTGCAGGCTATTAAAGAACATCCTAAATTGGAACTTCAATTGGTGGTTGCTGGTTCGGCTTTGCTTGACAGATATGGCAATGCGGCAGATTTTATCAGGAATGATGGTTTTGAGGCAGTGGCAAAGGTCTATATGGTGCTTGAGGGGGAGAATCCCACGACCATGGCGAAAACTACCGGTCTCGGACTAATGGAACTCACCAATGTCTTTTATAACCTGCAGCCTGATGCGGTCATCACCATCGCCGACCGGTTTGAAACCATCGCTACTTCTATAGCCGCGGCATACCAGAATATTCCCTTAGTGCATATACAGGGAGGAGAAGTGACCGGAAGCATCGATGAAAAAGTAAGGCACGCCAATACCAAACTTGCCGATATTCACCTGGTGTCGAACGAAGATGCCCGGGAAAGGGTGATCAGGCTGGGAGAGGATCCTGAAATGGTGATCAATACCGGATGCCCTTCCATCGATCTTGCAAAGGAGATTGCCAATGATGAGGCTCTTAATTTTAATCCGTTAGAAAAATATGGCGGAGTGGGAAAAAACATTCGCTGGCAGGATGGATACCTGGTGGTAATGCAGCATCCTGTTACCTCGGAATATGAAAAAGCGAGAACACATATACTAGAAACGCTTCATGCGGTAAGCGACTCGGGAATTCCGTCTTTCTGGTTCTGGCCAAATGTAGATGCGGGCTCTGACGGCACTTCCAATGGAATTAGGACTTTCAGAGAACAGGAAAATCCCGAAAACATCCATTTTTTTAAAAATATAGATCCCCTGGACTTTTTAAGATTGCTGAAGCATTCCAAAATGCTGATCGGAAATTCCAGTGTGGGGATCAGGGAGTGCAGTTACCTTGGAGTACCGGCCATAGATATTGGGAGCCGGCAGCAACGAAGGCTCAAAGGAGAAAATGTCACTCACACGGGCTACAAGCGGGAAGAGATACTGGCGAAAATCAAGGAATTGAATGGAAATGGTAGATTTAGTACTTCAACTATATACGGCAATGGTAATTCCGGTAAGAAAATCGCTAATATACTGGCAAAAATCGAATTAAGATCGCATAAAAGCATCCAATACTAATATGCTGGCAGTCGCAAACTTTCATTATATCAGGAAAAGTTTTGAAACAGAATATCCCAGTATCTTTGGGGTTACACCTGATCGGTTCAGAAAACAGTTACAGAAACTGGCAAAATATGGGCAGTTTGTTTCGCAAAAAGATATACTGAAAGGAATTTCTGAAGATAAAAAAGCAATTCTTATCACTTTTGACGACGGTCTGAAAGAACAATTCGAGCTGGCTAAACCTATACTTGATGAAATGAAGATCCCGTTCATCTGTTTCGTGAATACTTCAAATTTTTCAGAAAAAAAAGTTTCCCTGGTACATCAAATTCATCTTCTTCGATCAAGGATATCTCCTGTGGAGCTCCGTAAGGAAATAGAAAAGAAGTGGACGATCAAGCTGAGCGATGAGGAAAAAAACAAGGCTATAATCCATTATAACTATGATGAGGAAGAAGTTGCCAGACTAAAATACCTCCTGAATTTCAGGTTGGGATTCGAGGAACTGAGGAAGATCATTAGCCCTCTTTTTAAAGATCATTTTGATAAAGCCGAAATGGCGAATGAACTCTATATGGGTGAAGAACAGCTTGCCGAATTATGGGGGGAAGGCAGTCTTGGTTCTCATGGACATTATCATGATCCTTTGGGAATGCTGCCAGCTGAAAAAGTGAAAAAAGAACTTGAAAAAAGTCAGGAGTTCTTTATCAGCCGGTTCGGGGGAAGAGCAAAAGCCTTCAGTTATCCTTATGGTTCTTTTGAGGCCTGTAAAAATCTTTCCATACCTTTAGCCAAAACAGGTTATGAAATGGCTTTCAGTATGGAAAGAGCCATAAATAAAAATCCTGCAGAGAATCCTTTCCTGCTTGGAAGGTATGACTGCAACGATCTTCCCGGCGGAAAAGCAAATCTCTTCCAGAGGAAAAATCTGTTCGAAAACCCTGAATTTTCCAATTGGCATCGCTATGAAAACGGTACTTCTTACCAGCAATAGTTACAGGCATCAGTATATCGCGAGGTGTCTGGAGGAGCAGACCGATCTAAAGCTTATTATCAGCGAGGAAAAATCAACCAAGATTTCAGATACTTCAAGCCTTGAGTATGAGGACGCGGAGTTTCAGAAAATACATCTCAGAAAAAGGGAGGAATCGGAAATCGAATTTTTCGGTAAAGAAGGTTTCCCACAAACGGTACTACAGCTAAAGATGGCTCATGGCGATATCAATTCAGAATTAACATTAAAGGTTCTTAATGATATTGATCCCGATTATATTATTCTTTTCGGTACCTCCATCATTCAAAATGAGCTATTAAAAGCCTTTCCGCAGAGGGTTATCAATCTCCATTTGGGACTATCTCCCTGGTATAAAGGTTCGGCCACCAATCTTTTTCCTCTGATAGACGGAAGACCGGAGCTGGTTGGAGCTACCATACACCTGGCTACTGCAGAAGTCGATGCCGGAGGAATCCTGCATCAATTGCGACCGGAACTGGAAGAGCATGACAGTTTACATGATATAGGAAACAAAGTGATCCTTCAGGCCGGAAAAATTTTACCAATAGTACTTAAAGAATACGAATCAGGAAAAATTACCCCTTTCAAGCAGGGAAATCCGGGGAAAATTTGTAGAATTAAAGATCTGACTACGGAAAAGCTTCGAAGGGCCTATCAGAATATTTCGCAGGGAATGATTCCTGAATATCTGAAGAAAAAAGAAGCTATTGACGCTGATTTTCCGATCGTTTCAAATCTCGATCAATGAAAGTACTTGGACTTATACCTGCCAGGGGAGGGAGTAAAGGAATACCCGGCAAGAATATAAAAGAACTGAAGGGAAAACCACTGATCGCTTACAGTATTGCCTCGGCAAAGAAGGCTGAATTGCTTTCCAGGCTGGTTTTAAGTTCAGATGATGCATCAATAATTGAAATCGCAAAAGCTCACGGATTGGAGGTGCCTTTCAAACGTCCGCAAGAACTTTCCCAAGACGATACTCCGAGTATTGAAGTAATCCAACATGCACTAAAATTCTTTTTAGAAAAGGGTGAAAAATTTGATGCCGTTTGCCTTTTACAACCAACCACGCCTTTCCGAAGGAATGGACTTATCGATGAAGCCATTCAAAAATTGGAACAGGGTGAGTTTGACTCTGTAATTAGCGTACGGGAAATCCCGGAAAATTATAATCCGCACTGGGCTTTTGAAGAAAAGGACGGAAAACTGAAAATCGCCACGGGTGAAAGCACTCCCATTCCCAGGCGGCAGGAACTGCCAAAAGCCTATCACCGTGACGGTGCGGTATATGTAACCAGAAGTAAAATTATCTTAGAGGGTTCATTGCTTGGTGAAAAAATAGGATTTGTAGATACTACAAAAGATCCTTACGTCAATATCGATACTTCCGACGACTGGGAAAGAGCAGAAAATATCTTAAAACAATAATATGTGCGGGATCGCCGGTATCATAGGGACGAATTACAATAAAGAAGACCTTGAGAAAATGCTTGAAAGCATCAAGCACCGGGGTCCGGATGCTTCCGGAATCTATCAGAATGGCGACTGTCTATTAGGACATAACCGACTTTCCATCATTGATCTTTCCACGAACGCCAACCAGCCTTTTAGCGATACTACCGGAAGATTTCAGCTGATCTTTAACGGGGAGATCTATAATTATAAAGAGTTAAAAGCCGAAATAGGAGACAGGTATAATTTTAGAACAAGTTCTGACACGGAGGTCTTACTGGCTTCTTATATCATTTTCGGAAAAGACTGCCTGGAAAAACTGAACGGGATGTTCGCCTTTGCGATCTGGGATAAGAAAAAAAAAGAGTTATTTGCAGCAAGGGACCGGTTTGGAGTAAAACCCTTCTATTATTATAAGGATGCAGAAAGCTTCATCTTTGCCAGTGAGATCAAAGCTATTCATAGATTTGTTGAAAAAAATCCGGATGAGAAAACCTGGGCCAATTATTTTTGTTACGGCAGCTATGGAAGTCCGGAAACTACTTTCTATAAGGATATTTTTCAGCTGCAGGCAGGATATTACTTAGAATTCAAAGATGGAAAGCTTCAAAAGCATCAGTGGTATGATTTTGAAAAAAGAATAAAAGAAATACCTTCTGATCACGGCTCGGATTCGGAGGTTAAAAGAAAATATCTCGCGTTACTTGAAGATTCCATAAAATTACGCTTCAGGGCCGATGTGGAGGTGGGTTTCAATTTAAGCGGGGGAGTGGACAGTTCACTCTTATTGGCATTGGTGAATCATTTGCACCCGACCCATAATATTAAGGCTTATACTTTTTATACCGGCGATGAGCGCTATGATGAACTGCCCTGGGTGGAAAAAATGATCAAAAGGACAGGGAATTCGCTTGAAAAAGTAAAATTGTCACCTGAAGAAGTACCTGAGCTTTCCGAAAGAATAAGCTTTTACCAGGATGAGCCTTATGGGGGAATTCCGACGCTGGCCTATTCAAAAATTTTTCAAAAGGCTTCTAAAGATGGCGTGAAAGTATTACTGGACGGACAGGGAATGGATGAACAATGGGCAGGATATGATTATTATGGAAGAGCCACGAATGAATTAATACAGGGGAGTGGAAATGTATCTCCGCTTCGTACAGGTGTTTTGAATAAAGGTTTCATGAAACTGGCCGAAAAACCTCAATACCCTGAACTTTTTTCCTCAGTAATTCAGAATTTACAGTACCGGGATCTTTTTAATACCAAACTGCCACGGGCCTTGAGATTTAATGACCGGATTTCAATGGCTTATTCCACAGAACTGAGAGAGCCCTTCCTGGATTACCGACTGGTGGAGATGGCTTTTGCATTGCCCGATCAAATGAAAATAAGAGGCGGTGTGCACAAATACATGCTACGCGAAATCGTTAAAGAATATGTTCCTTTTGAAATTGCGGAAGCTCCGAAGAGAGCATTACAAACGCCTCAGCGGGAATGGCTGGGAGAAGAACTGAGGGGGTTTGTTAATCAGGGAATTGAGAAATTGCTTAACTCTGAATTTTCCAACTGGTTTGATTCGAAGGCTCTTCGGAAGGAATGGGAAGCTTATCAAAACGGAAAACAGGAGAATAGTTTTTATGTATGGCAGTGGGTTAATTTAGGCCTTTTGATATAGTTTGGTTTTCTGTTCTTATTTTTCCCATCGGCTGATCTCTTTTAGCTCTGCCGGTGAAGAGTTAGGAGTTCAGAGTTCAGAGTTCGGAGGTTTCTTTTTAGTATTTCTACCTTAAGAGAAGCTGAGACGAGTTCAGCTTGATGGCTTCGGCTACCCGCAGGTTCATCATGGAGAGCAGTGAGGTTTTTTTAATTTGAAGATTAGCCGATTTTAAGATTTGAAAATGGTTTTAGTTTGGAGCTTGACTGTTTATTAGTTTTTATTCTTGAAGAGGTGCTGTAAAATATTCATGTCACTAATTCAGTGTCATTGCGATCCGCCGCAGGCGGAGAAGCAATCTCTATTTAAGCTGGAAGCCTTAAGGCAGAAGAAATTAGCTATAAGCAGTCTATAGATGAGTGATTTATATTTTATTTTACAAGAGAAATTGAGACAAGCCTAACTGCCGGCAGACAGGTTCAGCCTGACATGGAATGTAGATAAGAGAGTAGTAAGTATTTAAAAGTGGGGAGCTTTAATTTCTCTAAATTTTTATCTTAGCCAATATCTATATAAGCACCTTGAAGCAGAAAAAAGTCTTTGTAATCATTCCTGACGGTGTAAGTCTTAGAAACTTTTTATTCACCGATTTTCCGAAAAAGGCAAGGGAAAAGGGACTGGAGATCGTTTACTGGAATGCCACTCCTTATGATATTTCTGCCGAAGGGGAAAGGGAGATCAAACTAAGGCCAAAACCAAGAGCGATCACCGATCTGTATAAAAGAGCGAAGATCATTTCAGAATTGAATCATTTTCGGGATAAATTCAATGATCCCGTTTACGACAAATATAAGTTTGCCTCCTCTAACAGAGGCTGGAAAAATAAACTGAAAAACCTGATCGTTTCCCGATTAATTGCTACTTATACCGGAGAAGAGGGGTTGAAAGTTCTAAGGGAACGTATGCAGAACTCCGAAAGGAAGTCAGCTTATTATAAGGAATGTAAAAAAGTGCTGGAGAGAGAAAAACCTGATCTGGTATTTTGTGCCAATCAGCGTCCGGTGAATGCTATCGCACCGGTTACGGCGGCACAGGATCTGGGTATAACCACTACCTGCTTTATCTTTTCATGGGATAATCTGCCAAAGGCCACCAAGGTTATAGATAGCGATTATTATTTTGTTTGGGGCGACTATATGAAAAAAGAGCTGCTGGCATATTACCCTTACATTCAGGAAGAGCAGGTGAAAATTACCGGCACGCCCCAATTCGAAATCCATTATAAGGATGAGGTGCTTATCCCAAGGCAAATATTCTGCGAAAAATACAATCTGGATCCCGAAAAAGATTACCTGTGTTTTTCAGGAGATGATATCACCACCTCACCGCATGATGAGGTATTCCTGAGGGATGTAGCTGAAGCGGTTCGAGGATTGAATGAAAAGGGAGAGAAAACAGGAATTATTTTCAGAAGATGTCCGGTAGACCTATCCGGAAGATATGATGAGGTATTGTCTGATTATCAACAGGAAATCACCTCCATTGATCCACAATGGAGCAGCGGGAACAATAGCTGGGACACGGTGATGCCCACCCGGGAGGATATGATCCTGCAGACGAATATTATCGAACATAGTTTTATGGTGATCAATATAGCCTCGTCAATGGTATTTGATTTTGCGGCCAGAAACAAGCCGTGTGCCTATATTAACTATATCCCCAAAATAGACGAATTGAAAAAGGATGTAAGAGAAATTTATGATTATGTACACTTCAGATCAATGAAAAATAAAAGAGAAGTCTATTGGATCGATTCCAAGGCTGATATCATTGAAGCAATTAAGCGAGCAGAAAAGTGTGAAACCAAAGAGGTTCTTAAGAATTCCAGAAGCTGGTTTAATATTATAAACCTGAATCCTTTCGATAAGGCTTCAGATCGAATTTCCGAAAAAATAAAATCTCTAGTATGGGAAACCGGAAAGAACAGAAAATAATTTTTCTACATTCTTATTTACCACGCACTGGACATAATTTTGTATCAGAAGCTTTAAAAGTTTTTACAGGGCATACAGTTTTAATTCACAATAGGAGTGAAACCAGATTATCCGCTATACTCAGCGAGTTCTTCAATATTTATGATAAACAGGTATTTTTTGAAACGGATAAAAAATTTCTTGAGCATTTATTTATAGAGGGTTTAAGAGAACGCATTCTTGAAAAATCCAATTCAGAATATGTAATGATAAAAGACACTTCATTTATAGGTGTAGATCAGCTTGCACGACTATTTCCCAATGATATTCATATTATTCTTTTAAGAGATCCAGCCAGCGTTTTTAACTCATTGGTCAAAGGAATGCGTTTTAACAAAGTTAAATTAAGAGATAAGGTTAAGAGGCTGGGAATATCATTTGGTGTATATCCTTATTACTATAGCAGAAAACTTAGTAATTACGTGTTAAAAAATATACCTGATTTTGAGAATAAACTGGTATTAAGATATGAGGATATGGTAGAACTTGATGAAGAAACTCTGGAACAACTGAAAGGCATATTTGGGACCAGTAAAGAAATCTATAAAATAAAAGAAGAGATTAGCGCCATTGAAGTAATTAATTCATCTTTTATAAAAGAAACTGGAGCAAGCCATATCTGGGAACAAAAGCCTAAGACTAAGAGATACGATCCAATTAAGAGAAAAGGTAATTCATATTTAACCAGATTGGGCATCGGACTAGGTAGTCGAAAACTTCGCAAGAAGTTCAATTATATATAGAAATGCATATAGCTTATCTCACACCCGAATATCCACATGAACTCTGCCCTGCTTCGGGCGGCCTGGGAAGCAGCATCAAGAACATGGCTGAGGCCCTGGTTGAAAAAGGTGTACAGGTAAGCATTATTTTATATGGGCAGGAAATAGATAAACACTTTGATGAGAACGGGCTGAGGTTTTATTTCATTAAGCAGAAAAGTTATCAGGTCGGTGGCTGGTATCTCTACCGAAAATACCTTCAGGGACGAATCAATCGAATCATCAAAAAGGAAACAATCGACCTTATCGAAGCACCGGACTGGACCGGGATTACTGCATTTATGAAATTTGAGGTGCCGCTGTTGATTCGTATGAACGGGACGGATGCTTATTTCTGTGCCCTGGAAAACCGTAAGCAAAAATTTAAGAACCGGTTCTTTGAGAGGGAGGCCATGAAGAATGCAAACCGGATCCTGGCGGTAAGCGATTTTACCGGAAGAAAAACCATGGAGGTTCTAAAGCTGAACCGGGGCTATGAAGTCATTCCTAATAGTATCTCCATAGAAGATTTCAAGCCATCAGAAAACAATCCCGAACCAAACCGAATCCTCTATTTTGGGAGTATCATAAGAAAAAAGGGCGTGCTGGAACTGGCGGAGATTTTTAATGAAGTGGCAAAACAGTATAAAGAAGCGAAACTCCTCCTGGCGGGAAGAGATGTGGTGGATATTTTTGAAAATGTATCAACATGGGAACTCTTTAAAGGAAAACTCTCAAAAGAAGCAGCGAAACAGTTTGAGTATATTGGATCGCTGGATTATTCGATGGTTCGAAAGGAGATCGAGAAAGCGAACGTAGTTGTGCTGCCAAGTTTTGCCGAGGCTTTACCAATGACCTGGCTGGAAGCGATGGCTATGGAGAAAGCACTGGTAACTTCTAATATCGGCTGGGCGCCGGAGGTAATGATCGATGGTGAAACCGGATTTACTGTAGATCCCAGGGATCATCAGTTGTATGCGGAGAAAATTCTGCAGTTGCTGAAAGATAAAAATTTAGCCGGTAATATGGGAAAGGCAGCCCGGAAGCGAGTGGAGGAGAAGTTTTCAACGGAAGTTGTGGCGGAGAAGAATATTCGGTTTTATGAGGAGGTCCTTCAAAAATGGAAAAATAGTTCAATTAACAATTAACAATTACCAATAATCAATGATCAATAAGAATGAATAATTTATTGCTGAAGGCTTTTGACTTATGGCTTAATGCTAAAAAATAGTACTTTTGAGCAAAGCCGTTCCCAAATGATCATTCTGCTTCACAGCAATGCCAGGAAATTTATACATACTAGCCGGGATGGTAAAGAATTATTATTAGAAAGCAGATCTCTCGTCAATGCTTTTTGGGAAGTAGCTGAAAAGTTTCCGGAGGAGCTGATCATCTGGAGAGATCAGGATATTGATCCTATAATTGCTGATAATATCGAAGAGTGCTTTCCGCATGAATTAATCATGTCCAGTTTTCCAATTGTTAATCAATATATTCCTGATCAAATTGGTTATATTGATCAGCTTCCGTTTGTGAATCCGAATTATGAAGTGGTTTATCCCACCTGGAGGATGAGCACAGATATAGGTGGGACCTACGGAAAAACTGCACTGAGATTCAGGGATACCTTCAAAGAAATTACAAGCTTCGGTTACCTTTTAAATTCAATTGCGAAAACCGGTCAGCAGAACGGACTTTTTTGTTATACCAATCCAAATCTGACAGAAAGCAATCAAACAATTAAGCTCAGTTTTAATAGTACTGATGATGAATTGTTCAGATTCGTGGCACAGCATTATAAAAAGGAATGGTTATGGATCTTGCTGTTTTGCTTCTGGAGATACGAAAAACGATTGCTACTCATTCCTTTCCTGAAAAGCCTGGGAAAGAAGTCTTTTTTTAAACAAAAAATACATCTTCCTATTCATGAGATCAGGCGGGAAAAAGTATCAAACGAAAGCGAGGACATTGATGTAATCGTACCAACTCTATTAAGATCGGAACATTTAAGGAATCTATTGGTGGACTTAAGCAAACAAAGCAAGTTACCAAATCGTGTTATCATCGTAGAGCAGGATCCGGATCCAGCGTCAGTATCCCAACTGGAATTTTTGAAGGAGAAATGGTCCTTTGAGGTCATCCATCACTTTGTTCACCGAACAGGAGCCTGCCACGCCAGAAACCTTGCGATGAAATCGGTTACCGCCAAATATATTTTCTTTGCTGATGATGATATAAGGCTTGAGACAGATCTGCTGGAAAAAACATTAGCTGAAATTAACAGACTGGGAGTGGGTTGTATCAATTTAAATTGTCTTCAGCCCGGAGAACAGTCTGTTTTTCCGAAGATCAAACAATGGGGCGCATTTGGTTCAGGGACCTCGGTGGTGAAATCGGAATACGCGCTGAAGTGTGAATTTTCCGAATTCCTGGAAAAGGGGTTTGGGGAAGACATAGATTACGGATTGCAATTAAGAAGCAAAGGCTGTGATATCATTTATCATCCCGATCTTCAGTTTGTGCACCTTAAGGCCGAGAGAGGCGGATTCAGAGAGGTGATGAAAGGACAGGATTCCCCAGAAGAAGAGCCAAAACCTTCTCCCACGATGATGTATCTGGTGAAGTCGGCTTATACTCAAATAATGCAAAGAGGCTATAAAGTGTCCCTGTTCATTAAATATTACAGAAAGCAATCCATTAAAAATCCTTTTCGTTATTTTGGAAGCATGAAAAGACGCTGGAGGTTAAGCGAAAGACTATGTGAGGAACTGAACAATGCCAAATAAGGGAATGACAAAGCGGGAGTTCACATTCAGCCTCATTATCTGTACCTATGAAAGGCCCGCTTCGCTAAAAAGGCTGCTAGAATCGGTTGAAAAACAAAGTCTATATCCGGATGAAATCCTGATAGTGGACGGTTCGGGAGAGAATGATACCAGAGATCTATTTGATGCTCATAACTATAAAAATCTAAGGTATATAAAAGTAGAGAAGGAAGACAGTGGGCTTACAAGGCAGCGCAATTATGGGATAGGTCAGAGTGGGGATGTGGATATCATTTGTTTTTTAGATGATGATATAGTCTTAGAGAGAGAATATTTTGCAGAATTGATCACTACTTATAAAAAAAGGCCAGAGGCTATCGCAGCAGGAGGCTGGATAAATGATGAAACTGTCTGGCAAAAAGTGGAAGAGGACTATAAACCGGCCTTTGATGAATTTAAGATAGACGGTTATATACGTAAGCTGGGGCAGCGGAATGTTTTAAGGAAAAGGCTGGGGCTATTATCAGATAAGCCGCCGGGATTTATGCCTGAGTTCTCTCATGGATTCTCTACAGGATTTTTGCCGCCATCTGGAAAAATCTATGAAGTGGAATTCTTTATGGGAGGTGTTGCTTCTTATCGGAAATCACTTTTTTCAGAAATAGAATTTTCATCTTATTTTGAGGGTTACGGACTTTATGAAGACATGGATTTTTGCTTAAGGGCTTCCAAATTAGGAAAACTATATGTGAATACTGCAGCCAGGGTATTTCATCTGCATGAAGAATCAGGAAGACCGGATCATTATAAATACGGACAGATGGTGGTGAAGAATGGAAAATACGTCTGGAAAAATAAAAATCCCAAACCAAAGTTAAAAGCACGGGTTAAATGGTATGGAATATCTTATCTGCTAGCTTTTATCAGGTTGTTCAATTATTTGGAGGGAGATAAAAGCGGGTTTGCAGATTTTAAAGGAAGAATTAGTGCATTATTAAATTAAAAAATGAAGACTGTATTTTTAGCTTTTACCATTAAAAATTCTTCGGTAGCTGAATTTTTTATCAGTCTGGCAAACCTTCTTTCTGAGAAAAATAAGGTAGTTATTTTTACACATGCTAATGAAAAACATCCTTTTAGGATCAATGATAGGATTGAAATCTTAATATGGCCTTCGAAGCGACCAACTAAAATAAAAGATCTATTATTTTTTTTAAGATATATTAGAAAATATAAACCACGAACAATTATTGCCAATTTTGCTGCAGTCAATATTTGTTTGTTGGCAGGATTTCTTGTAAGGGTTAAAAACAGAGTAGCCTGGTATCACACATTAACCACGCAGTTGGATACTAATTCAGTTTTAAAATTAAGAAAAAGATTTTTTTACTCTTTAGCTTCTAAAATAGTAACCAATTCGGAAGCAGCAAAATTAGATTTGACCAATTCTTTCAATATTCCACCCAATAAAATTCAGGTTGTTAATAATGCAGTAAGAGATCCGAACCTGACCGAAAAACCTAAGGCTAGGAAGATAGTTTACGCAGGAAGATTACATACAGTTAAAGGAGTGAGGGTTTTAGTAAAAGCACTGGCACTCGTAAAGGATGAATTTGAAGATATTAAACTTATTATTATTGGAGAAGATGAATCAACCGGTGAATTAGAAAATCTCAGACAACTTCAAAAGAGATTAAATCTGGAGAAGAATATTTTTTTTGCTGGAAACCAATCACGAAATTATGTTTTGGATCAATTCTCGACGGCCTATTTTTCTGTAGTGCCGTCTTATAATGAAGCTTTTGGTTATGTGGTAATTGAAAGTTTTTCTGTTCATACTCCAGTCATAGGATCGAATACTACTGGGATATCCTCAATAATCAGAAATGGGAAAGACGGAATATTATTTAAAACCGGAGACCATAAAGACCTTGCTGATAAAATGAAATCCCTGATAAGAAATCCCAAAATGAGAGAGCAGATGGCAGAGAGCTGTTATCAACGATTTCAGCAGAAATATGAATTAATTAAGGTAATAAAAGATTTATCCCAAAATCCTGAAATATTTAATTAAATCCAACTTTAGGAAATATGAAAAATAAGCAGGAAGAAATCAATAGACGCCAGAAGGAGTTTTATCAAAGTTTTAAAAAGAACTTTGCTACAAAATTGTGGTATTCTTTAAGGAATGGAATCCTAACCAAATTTCGTAAGTCGGTTGGGGTAGAAAAGGTAGTTGTGCAGCAACATTATGATTGGATAGGGAATGTAAAAGGAAAAAAGGTACTGGACCTCGGTTGTTTTATGGGAAATTCCCTAAGCATGTATTTGGCACAGAATGCGGAAGAATATATAGGAATTGATCTTAGTGAAAAAGCGATCGAACATTTAAATTCAAGGTTGAAAAATATTCCCAGTGCGAACGGCTATGCCATTGATTTTCTTTCCAATGAGTTTAAAGAAAAGGATTTTGACCTGATCTATGCCTATGCCGTGCTTCATCATTTTAAAGATGTAGATGAGCTTATAGAAAAGCTGAATGAAAAGCTTGCTCCTAAAGGACAAATTGTAAGTTATGATCCAACGACCACGAGTAAGCCTGTCTGGGTATTGAGGAGTCTTTACCGACCTTTTCAAAGCGATAAAGACTGGGAATGGCCATTTACTGAAAGGACCATTTCAAAGTTTGAGAAATCATTCAATATTCTGGATAGACGAGGAACCCTAGGAAAGTCAAAATGGTTCTTTTTATTAAATCTTCTGCCAATCTCTGAAGAAAAGCGAATGGAAAAAGGAAGAAAATGGCATGAAGAAGACTGGGAAAAATCCCGTGGATCGAGAAAGCGATTTCTGGAATGCATGCAGGTAAGTCTGTTTATGGAAAAAAAAGCATAGGATGATATTCAGTATCTTTTCACATGCCGACCATTTTTTGAAGAAGGGGAATTTATATTCCTATGGTCCTTATGTGAAAGAAATGAACCTATGGATTGCCGACATTGAAAGTGTCAAAGTGGTAGCACCCCGAAGTTCCAGGGATCCTTCAGTAATTGACGAGGCCTATCAGCATAAAAATATTCAGCATGTAAAGATTCCTTCATTACATTATAAAGGCAATGATTTTTTAAAAAATATAGCAGACAGTTTTAAAGTGATTAAAGCCTGCTACCGGGAAATGAAGCTGGCCGATCATATACATATTCGATGTCCAGGCAATGTGGGAATGCTGGCTATGGTAGTTTCATCTTTGTTTCCGCACAAACCCAAGACGGTAAAGTATGCCGGGAACTGGGAATCGAAAAGCGAACAGCCTTTAAGTTACCGTTTTCAGAAATGGTGGCTTTCCAATACTTTTTTAAGCAGAAATACGAAAGTTCTGGTCTATGGAAACTGGGAAAATCAAAGTAAGAATATCATTCCTTTTTTTACGGCGAGTTTTTCAGAATCGGAGAAAGAGCAGGTAAGTAAAAATTTTAAAGCTCCTTTCCGGTTTCTCTTTTGTGGAAGCCTTAGCGAAGGAAAGCAACCTGTTTTAGCCGTAAAGATCGTTGAGGAGCTTTATCAAAATGGATTTGATGTCGAATTGGATATTTACGGGGAAGGTCCGGAAAAGGAAAATTTAGAAGATTATATTTCAAAAAACGAGCTGCAGCAGTTTATTTTTTTAAAAGGAAATCAGCCTCAGGAGGTCTTAAAGAATGCCTATAAAAAAGCGCATTTTAGTATACTCCCATCGAGGAGCGAGGGCTGGCCAAAAGCCCTGGCAGAGGGAATGTTCTTTGGATGTATACCAATTGGAACGGAAATCTCGTGTGTGCCGTGGATGCTGGGAGAAGGATCCAGGGGGATCCTTCTCCCAGCGCCCCCAGGCCCCTCTCCATCTCTCCCCAGCCCCCAAGGCCCCCAAGGCCCCTCTCCATCTCTCCCCAGCCCCCTTAATTCCCCCAAAGGGGGAACAGAAACAGGGAGCGTTTTGGAAGTAGTTGATAAGATAATTGAGTTACTGCAAGATGAAGAGGAAATGAATAAGATGTCAAAAAGGGCGCATGAGTGGAGCCAGGAATATACACTGGAAAAATTTGAAGCAGGGATAAGGGGAGTGTTGAAAAATTAAAAGTTCAAAGTTCAAAGTTCAAAGTTCAACGTTTACGGTGGTTTTGTACTAAAGATTAAAAATATGAGTAAAGTAGAGAGATTTGAAGACCTGGAGGTTTGGCAGCTGGCGCGGGAAATTTGTTTAGATCTGGAGGAATTGTTCGAAACAACGCCACTTGGAAAACGATATTCTCTACTAAATCAGATGGACAGAAGCTCAGGCTCAATTATGGACAACATAGCAGAAGGTTTTGGAAGAGGAGGGAATCTTGAGTTTCGAAATTTTTTAGGTTTCTCCCGTGGATCCTGTACAGAGTTAAAATCGCAGTTGTATAGGGCAAAAGATAAGAAGCTAATATCAGAAGAAGAATTTCAGAAGCTTTCTCAAAAGTGTGAAAAGGAGATAGCAAAGATTACAGCTTTTATAGGTTTTCTTAATAGATCTGATTTTAAAGGTTCCAAGTTTAGAAAGGATTGAAGGCTGAGGTTTGGAAAATGAATATACCTTCAATGTTGAATATCAAAAGCTAAACATTGAACTTTGAACCCTGAACGGATTTGAATGTAAACAGAGTTAGTATATAAACCAGCTGAATTTATGCGTGTACTACAATTAATTGATTCCTTACATCCCGGTGGCGCGGAGAGAATGGCGTTGAACTATTTCAATGCCCTGAAAGACCGTGCCGGAAAATCAGTACTTGTAGCCACACGTGAGAAAGGTCTGCTGGCCAAAAATATAAAGGATGATCCGGATTTTTATTTCCTGGGAAGGAAATCGATCTTTGACATATCGGCAATCAGGAAACTGAATGGTATTATCAAAAGTAACGAAATAGAATTCGTCCATGCGCATGGAACTTCCTGGTTTCTGGCAGTTTTATGCAAATTGAGCGGAAGCGAATTCAAAATTATCTGGCACGATCATTATGGCAACAGTGAATTCCTGGAAAAGCGAAAGTTGCAACCGCTAAAAATGTTGTCGCGATATTTTGCAGGGATCATCAGTGTAAATCTGCAACTGGAAAAATGGACAAAAGAGAAACTGGAATTTAATAAACCGCTTCTCGTTCTTCCAAATTTCGTCCAAATAAAAGAAGAAGAGGCAAAGGAATTAGAAGGGAATGAAGATTATAAACTCATCTGTGTGGCCAATCTGAGGCCTCAGAAAGATCATCAAACTCTATTACGTGCTTTTGATATTCTCAAACAAAAATATTCTATTTCACTGTATCTTTTTGGAAGGGATTTTCAGGATACCTATTCCAAAGATCTGAAGGAAGAATTTAGAAAAAGGAAAGAGGTTTACTATTATGGAGAGGTAGCTTCGGTATTTCCTTATCTAAAGTCAGCGGATATTGGCGTATTATCTTCACTATCGGAAGGTCTGCCTTTGGCCCTAATAGAATACGGACTTGCTGGTTTAGCTGTAGTTTGCACTGATGTAGGGGAATGCAGTGAAGTTATAGGGATCCATGGGAAATTAATTCCTCCGGGAGGTGCGGAATCCATTGCCAAAGTGGTTACCACTTATTTGGAAAATCCTGAAATGAGAAAGAAAGATGCTTCCGGTTTAAATAAACGGGTAAAAGAATTATATTCGGAGGCCGGAATACTTAAGCGGTATTTAAATTTCTTCAAAGAGCTTTGAAAGATTTTAATTATATCAATAACCAGTTCTATCTACGTATGCTTATACTGCATATAGGATATGGGCTGGTTATTTATTTGTTTCCAAGCCTGGCAAAGATCATTCTGCTGGGAATTATGGCCTCCTTTCTTTTTGTGATCATAGACCGTAAAAATAAGGGAAATGAAGCATTAATGGCCGCAGCCTATATAGCAGGAGGGGAGGTGTTCTTCAGACAGACCGGTGCGGTGATATTCTATGAGACGGGAAAATACGCGGTAATCGTATTTTTACTAATAGGAATGTTCTTTAAAGGCGCATCGTCAAAAACAATCCCATACTGGTTATATCTTTTAATGTTGTTCCCGGGAGTTGTAGTAGCTTCCATGACCATAAGTTATGATGCCGATTTCAGGAAACTGGTAGCTTTTAATATCAGCGGACCTGTTTGCCTGGGGGTTTCGGCTTTATACTGTTATTATAAAAAGATCAAGCGAGAGGATTTTCAACGGGTATTATTAATGATGCTGATGCCTCTTATCGCCCAGATGATGTACCTGTACTTTTATACTCCCAGTATGGATGATGTGAAAATTAGTCTTTCGGGAAATTATGCTGCTACTGCGGGATTTGGCCCTAATCAAATTTCCAGCGTCCTGGGATTGGGATGTTTCTTATTATGTACACGATTGTTAACTATCAGGGATCGATTAATTAATCTTATAGACACTATTCTTCTAATCATGATGGGTTACCGAGCACTAATTACTTTTTCAAGGGGAGGTGTATTAACGGCTGCGGTTTGTGTAGTTTGCTTTTTGATCTTCTTTTATTATAAACAGGACGCAAAAAAAATTGAAGGAACAAACCTTCGTATAATCGGGATGGGAATCATTTTCCTGCTTGTCTGGTTCTTTTCGTCCATGGAAACTTCCGGATTAATTTTAAATAGGTATACCAATAAGAACGAAGCAGGTGAATTAAAGGAAGATATTACCACCGGGAGGGTTGAAATTATTGAGACCGAACTCACCGCCTTTTATCATCACCCAATTACTGGAATTGGAGTGGGAAAGGGTAGGGAATATAGAAGAGAACAATTAGGAATAGGGATCAATACCCATAATGAAATCAGCCGATTATTATCCGAACATGGGATCCTCGGAATATTTGCTCTGGCAATCCTTATATTTGTCCCAATAATATTCTGGTTCAAGTTTCAGAACAATTATTATTTTCTGGCTTTTGTGGCATTCTGGTTCCTGACCATCAATCATTCGGCCATGCGGATAGCCCAGCCGGCTTTTGTGTACGGACTTGCGTTATTGTATATAGTAGATGAAAAAAAGAATCCTGTACATAGGAAACGACTTACAAGTAAATAGCTTTACGGCTACCTATATTTCCTTTTTTAGTAAAATGCTGCGAAAAGAGGGATATACCGTCCGTACGGCATCCACACGTAATAATAAAGCTCTCCGGCTTGCCGAGATGCTTACTTTAATCGCGCGTTATAAAAGTACAACCGACCTTGTTCTTATTGACACCTATGGAGCCATGAACTTTTATTACGCTTACCTGGTGGGGAAAGCCTGCCAGATGATGAATCTTCCCTATATACCCATATTGCACGGCGGCAACCTGCCTGAGCGTCTGGAAAATTCCAAAAAACTCAGCCTGAGCCTTTTTGGGAACGCGGATGTGAATGTAGCACCTTCCAATTTTCTTTATTCCATTTTTAGCTCTTATGGTTTTAAGAATATGGAGATCATTCCCAATGCGATCAAAACCGAAAATTATCCATTTAAGAAAAGAGAAAGTTTTGCGCCGAAACTGCTTTGGGTAAGACGTTTCCAGAACCGTTATAACCCGATGATGGCCCTTAAAGTGCTGCAGCATATACAAAAAGAATATCCGGAGGCCAGCATGTGTATGGTGGGTCCTGAGAAAGATGGCAGTATGGCGGTGTGCAGGAAGCTTGCGAAAAAATATAACCTAAAGGTTAAATTTACGGGGAAACTTAAGAAGAAACACTGGGCCAGACTTTCAGAAAACTATGATTTTTTTATCAATACTACCTCTATAGACAATACTCCGATCAGTGTTATTGAGGCAATGAGCCTTGGGCTGCCTGTAGTAAGCACGAATGTTGGAGGGATGCCTGTTCTTATTCAGAATGATCATGACGGTATTTTGGTATCTGACGATAATGAGGAGGCCATGGCCAAAGAGGTGATAAGGCTGATAAAAGATCCGGAACATACCATGGAGATCTGTAAAAATGCCCGTGATAAGGTTGAGCAGTTTGACTGGGAACTGGTAAAGGAAAAGTGGAACAGGCTTCTTGCTTAGTTTTTTTATGATAGGGGTTGATTTCCCTGGTGCTTTTCAATCTTTTATTTTCTTCGTATAGCTCAGTGTTTTATTTTTATAAAATAACCAGGAGTTTGTGAACCTTCATTTCTTTTGCTCGTCCAAAAGAAACGAAGCAAAGAAAAAGACGCCTTTTTCAAGGAATATTTTGGCGAAAAAGCCAAAAACCGTGGAAAAAACCCCGCGGAGAGGCGATCGAAAAAATCGCCTCTCCTGGATCTCGAGGTTTTCTCCACATATTCTTCGAAAAAGGGGAGGAAATTATTGAAAGGGAACTGGTGAAGGAAAAGTGGAACAGGCTGGTTGGATAGTTATTTTTTGTAGGTTATAGATCCTGAGGATGTGAGTTCTAAAATAGCTACAGTATTTCAGAAATGCTTTGGGAATGCTGTATTTTTTTCACCTTTGTCCCTTCCTTTAGCTCAGTGTTTTATTTTTAATAAAATAAACAGGAGTTCGTGAGCCTTCATTTCTTTTGCGCGTCCAAAAGAAACGAAGCAAAGAAAAAGACGCCTTTTTCAAGGAATTTTTTGGCGAAATGCCAAAAACCGTGGAAAAAACCCCGCGGAGAGGCGATCGAAAAAATCGCCTCTCCTGGATCTCGAGGTTTTCTCCACATATTCTTCGAAAAAGGGAGGAAATTATTGAAAGGGAGCTGGTGAAGGAAAAGAGGAACAGTTTGCTTGCTCAGTTTTTTTGATAGGTGTGGGTTTGTGAATTTTCATTTCTTTTGCTCGTCCAAAAGAAACGAAGCAAAGAAAAAGACGCCTTTTCAAGGAATTTTTTGGCGAAAATGCCAAAAACCGTGGAAAAAACCCCGCGGAGTGGCGATTGAAAAAATCGCCTCTCCTGGATCTCGAGGTTTTCTCCACATATTCTTCGAAAAAGGGAGGAAATTATTGAAAGGGAACTTGTGAAGGAAAAGTTGAACTGGCTGTTTGCTTAGTTTTTTTTGATAGGTGCGGGTTAATTTCTTTGGCGTTTTACATTCTTTTATTTCCTTCCTTTAGCTCAGTGTTTTATTTTTATAAAATAAACAGGAGTTTGTGAACCTTCATTTCTTTTGCTCGTCCAAAAGAAACGAAGCAAAGAAAAAGACGCCTTTTTCAGGGAATTTTTTGGCGAAAATGCCAAAAAACCGTGAAAAAAAACCCGCGGAGATGCGATTGAAAAAATCGCCTCTCCTGGATCTCGAGGTTTTACCCACATATTCTTCGAAAAAGGGGAGAATATATTGACGGGGAACTGGTGAGGGAAAAATGGAACCGGTAAAGGAAAAGTGGAGCAGGCTGCTTGATTCCTGACCTTCCTCAACCGGAACTGTATAAAACAGTTCCGACCTCTCCCGAGGGAGAGGTAATTATGATAACTAACTTTATGAAAAATATCCTTTATATCGGCAATAAACTTGAAAAGCATGGCGCGGCTCCCACCAGCGTTGATATTTTACCCGATTTACTTGCCGAAGAAGGATTAGAGTTCAAAGCTGTTTCCCATTACAAAAATAAAGTTTTGCGGCTACTGCATATGTTAAGCAGTATTTTAAGAAACAGCAAAAAGATCGACCTGGTGCTTATTGATACCTACAGCACTTCCAATTTCTGGTACGCGGTCATGAGCGGCTACTGCTGCAGTATGCTTAAACTTCCCTATATATTTATCCTTCACGGCGGAAACCTTGTTCAGCGATTTAGCGAAAGCTCCCCTAGTATATTAAGGATCTTTAAAAAAGCTTATTTCAATATAGTACCTTCAAAATATCTTTTGGAACAGCTTGAAACCTTTGAGCTGGAAAATCTACTATATATTCCCAATGCCATTAGTGTTAGTCAGTACCCTTTTAAAGCACGAAAAAATCTGAAACCCCGAATCCTTTGGGTACGGGCTTTTGATAAGGTGTATCGGCCGAAGCTTGCCGTGAAGATCATCAGTGAACTGCAGAAAGAATATCCTGAAGCCGAACTTTGTATGGTAGGCCCTGAGAAAGACGGAAGTTTTGAAAAAACAAGAGCCTATGTTGAGAAGCACGGGCTGCCTGTAAAATTCTGCGGAAAACTCAGCAAAACCGAATGGGCAGCATTATCCGAGGATTATGATATATTTTTGAATACTTCTTCCGTAGATAATCTGCCGGTAAGCGTCCTTGAAGCGATGGCGCTGGGATTACCGGTAGTTTCGGCAAGCGTAGGCGGACTTCCTTACCTTATCGAGCATGATCTCAGCGGAAAATTAGCCGAAGGAACTGTGAAGGATCTTACACATGAAATATCAGATCTGCTTCAAAATCCAACAAAAGCAGAAAGCATTAGTAAAAATGCCCGTCTGGAGGCTGAAAAATACGATTGGGAGAGGCTTAAAGAGTTTTGGATAGATTTACTGGGTTAATTTCATATATTAGCCAAAGCTGAAAATCTACAGCGATGTCTCAGAAGAAGCCCCTTTTCCATTTCGAGATCTCTGAGCGAAAGCTCCTGTTGCGTCTCTTTGATATGCTGGGTGTACTTACCACTCTGGCGGTCGTAGGTATCGTTTTTAGGTTCAATTATTTCCAGATAACTCCTGATCACTGGACGTGGACCCTCGTATTTCTTCTATATCTGAACCTTTTCGCAAGTGTTTTTGAACTATATGATCTTCAGAAAGCAGACAGGTTTGACAGTGTAGTAAGGAATGTGCTGATTACCACGAGCCTGACCGTACTTTTTTATATGCTGACCCCCTTTTTCACGCCAAGTCTTCCTGATAATCGGTTGCAGATCGTTTTCTTTTATCTTTCGGTTGCCTTAGCCCTGCTAACGTGGAGGTTCCTTTATATCAGTCTGATCTCTTCCCCCAGATTTTACAAAAGGGTACTGGTAGTTGGTGATTCCTTTGATATAAAACTTATCGCTGAAGCCCTTCAAAAATCTGATCCCAATTATGTTGTTGTGGGTTATATAAATACCGATTATCAGCTGCAAATGGCACTAACCAAACAATCTTTATTGAGGTTTGAAGTTGAGGAGCTTCAGGAAGTGATCAAAAAGCACCATATCAATGAGATCGTCGTTGCCAGCGCTTACCAAAAAGGTTTGATGCTAAGTTTGTACAACGAATTGATCGCACTGCTCAAAAAAGGATTTCCTATCAGGGATTATACACAGGTATATGAGGAAATAACCCAGCGTATTCCGGTACAAAATGTCGACAAGGATTTTTATAAATATTTTCCCTTTAGCCGAAGCAATCAGAATAAATTCTACCTTTTTATGTTCCGGATTTTCGATATCCTTGTTTCTATTCTTGGTATCGTATTCGGAATTTTACTGCTTCCTTTTATATTATTAGGAAATCTTCTCGCCAATCGCGGAAAAATATTCTACCGGCAACAACGAGTCGGTAAAAACGGAAAGATCTTTGAGATCCTGAAACTCAGAACGATGATCAAAGATGCCGAAATTGACGGTCCGCAATACGCCCAAAAGGATGATTACCGGGTGACAGCATTTGGCAAATTCCTTCGGCGTTCCCGTATTGATGAAATTCCCCAGTTCTACAATCTGCTGAAAGGTGAAATGAGCCTTATTGGTCCGAGGCCGGAGCGACCGGTCTTTGTAAAAGAGCTTTCTGAGCTTATTCCTTTTTATGAAACCCGGCATATCATCAAACCGGGCCTTACCGGATGGGCACAGGTTATGGCGAATTACGGGGATTGTCATGATGACGCGCTTGAAAAGTTGCAATATGATCTTTACTATATTAAGCATCGAGGGATCTTTCTTGATCTTAGTATTTTACTAAAGACTTTGAGTACGGTGATTTTTTTCAGGGGACAGTAGGGCAAGTAACAATTAACAATGAGCAATTAACGATGGACAATTAACAATTAGCAATTAGCAATGATCAATAGACAATAAGCTGTACGTTTTAAAAGCCTTAGGCTATAGGCGATAGGCTTAAAAGTATTTTCAATAATATCCTCTTCTATCCTCAAGCTCTTTAAAGGCCATCTAGAATCTTAAATCCGGAATCTTGAATTTAAATCTTCAGGTTGTCACTAAGCACCTGCCCTGAGTGCCTGCTCTACTCCGAACTACGAACCTTTAACTCCAAACCATGATCAATGTACGTTTTAACAGCCTTAAGCAATAGGCTATAGGCTTTAGGCTATTTAAATGACTCTTCATAATAACCTGTCCTGATTCTAAAATCTCAATAATAAGCCAATTTCAAATTTTCAAATTGGGATATTTTCAAATTGAATAAGAGATTGCTTCTCCTCCGCTTAAGGCGGATGATCGCAATGACGTCGTTGAATTAGTATTTGCGAGGTTAGAAATATGCAGCTTTAAGGCTATAGGCTTTATGCTATTTTTCAGGCTCTTTAAAAGATTCGGAATCTTGAATTTAAATCTTCAGATTGTCACTTAGCACCTGTCCTGAGTGCCTGCTCTACTCCGAACTCCGAACTTTTAACTCAAAACTCTTAACTCCGAACTAATTACGTGTGCGCCGATATTTGACCATGGCGAAAAGGAAGATGAAAATTGCCAGGAATTCGGCTATACGGGCGATATAATCTCCATGCTTTACATAGAAAGTCTTTTTATCGTTCAGGCCGATCCTGCCTCTGATGGCACCTCTTTTTTCATACTCCAGTTTTTTTACAATATCACCCCGGGCATTGATAATTGCTGAAATTCCGGTGTTGGCACTTCTGGCGACATATCTTCGGGTTTCTACTGCCCGCAGGCGGGCGTAGCTTAGGTGCTGCTTATGACCCTGCGTATTTCCCCACCAGGCGTCATTGGTAATAATACTGAGAAAATTCGCGCCATTTTTTATATATCCCGTAACATATTCGCCGTAAACCGATTCGTAGCAGATAATAGGTGCGGTGGCAACAGAATCTTTCAACTGAAAAGCTTCCCTTTCTTCCTGCGTGGTTTTCATGGCTACCGTACCTCCAAGATCGATCATGATATTTCCCAAAATTGGTTTCAGAATATTCTGATAAGGAAAATTTTCCACGCCCACTACCAGCTTTGACTTATGATAAAGTTGGACACTATCGGTGGAATTTCGCACCATGAAAGCCGAATTGTAATCATCATACCAATCGGCCTCTCCAATCTGGTTTGTTTGCTTCCTGACTTTCGAAGGATCGCTGAAACGGTCGTAAATCGCTATGCCTCCCAGAAAATCGAGATCCTGATGTTCCCGGCTTATCTGATTTCCAAAGAAAACCGCTTCTGAATTGGAAAGATTTGGCAATCGCGTACCATCAGCGAACACGGTTTCGGGTGCGATGATGATGTCAGTAGAATCGGTCACCGCCTGGTCCGTCAGTTTTTCCAATAACTCACCAATTCGGGTATCGGTAGTATTATATTTCTCGGTATATGGATTGATATTCGGCTGAAGAATGACCGCTTCAAGCTGTTTTTCAGGCTCTTCATAATTCCAGTACATCAGCAGCGATATTCCAAGCGGAATTATTATCAAAAGTGCAGCTTTCAGAATTCCGCGGTAAAGCAAGGATCTTTCGCCAAATTCCCTGTACTGAAGGATAAATTTGAAAACAGCAATATTCACAAGCCAGATCCATAAGGTGCCCCCGAAAGTACCAGTGTATTCATACCATTGAACCCAGCTGATATATTCAGAAAATGCATTCCCGAGGTTCAGCCATGGCCAGGAGAAATCCCAGGTTAAATGTATTTTTTCAAAGACCATCCATATACTTACCAGGAAAGATGCAGCGGCCGAAAAACCGGTGCGTTTGGCTACGATATGATAGATGAGAAAAACGATTGACATGAGTAGGGAGTTCACGATAATTGCAAATGCTCCGCCAAAAGGGGTTGAAAAATAGATCCAGTAGGTGGTGATGAGGTTCCAGATGAAAAAGCTGAGGTAAGCTGTGCCGAAAACCTTTGTTTTGACCCAGTTTTTTGAATGGTTCCGGATATTAAATTCCGCCAGTAAAAGAGGCACGAAGGCAGAAAATATGAAAAGCGGGAATCCGTAGGTTGGCCAGGCAATGGCCAGAAGGAATCCGGTAATAATAGCGTAAAACAGGTTTTTCATGAAAACTTACATCTGGGCAAAAATAGGGATTTCAATGTAAAAATGTATCAATGAACCAATGTATCAATGTAGAAATGGATCAATGTGGAAATGTATCAATGTGGAAATGGATCAATGTAGAAATGTAATAATGGATCAAACAGCCTACGGTATATATTCAGTCTTTAGTCTAAAGTCTTTAGTCTAAAGTCTTCGGTCTTCAGTTTACAGTCTTCAGTCTACAGCTTTTTCCGGATTAATGAAATTTTTAGAAGTTTTTCGGTTCAAAATAGTAGATTAGTATTTAAATAAGCATTTATGGGCATAAAACGTCATATTCCAAACTTTATCACGCTTTTAAACCTTCTTAGCGGAAGTATCGCTGTTATTTTTGCTGTTAAAGGAAATTTGATCCTGGCAGCGGTTTTTGTAGCTGCGGGAATTTTTTTCGATTTCTTTGATGGTCTCAGCGCACGTTTGCTGGATGTGAAAAGCGAGATCGGTCTGCAGCTAGATTCCTTAGCCGATGTTGTTACCAGTGGGGTAGTGCCGGGAATCGTGATGTTTCAGCTTTTAAACAAGGCATTGCCCGGTGGCGGTCCCGGAGCTGACTGGGGTACTTCTTTGTTTCATGTAAGTTTTAATCCCTGGGCACTTTTTGGGCTACTGATCATTTTGGCTTCGGCTTACCGGCTCGCGAAATTCAATGTGGACGATCGACAAACTGATTCATTCATAGGTTTGCCCACTCCCGCAAACGCCCTGCTGATACTAAGCCTGCCGCTAATCCTTACCTACCAGCCCGGTCCTGTTGTTTCAGATATTATCCTTAATCACTGGTTTTTACTGGCGCTCACTTTTGTAAGCTGTATTTTGCTGAATGCTGAATTGCCTCTTTTCGCCTTAAAATTCAGTGACTGGGGGATCAAAGAGAATAAACTGCGCTATTTTTTCCTGATCAGTTGCCTCATCCTGATCATCTTTTTGAAATTTATAGCCATACCACTGATCATCTTATGGTATGTAATACTCTCGGTATTTTCCCCAAAAGCTAAAGAGGAAGTTTAAGAATTCTTTTTTATCAGTTCCAACTCCATATTTAATGCTACCCCGCTCATAATATCCATATTTGCAAAGGGCCAGCTTTTAAAATTTTTTCTTTTTTCGGTCAGGTGGATAAAGGTTTTGGCATATTCATCTCCCAAAAAGTTAGGCTGATAATAGCTCTCCATACGCTCCTCAAGATCTGGCAACTGATATATCTTTGCCCAGTTCATCCCGGGGAAAAGCTTTACTCTTTTTGAAGGATCTTTTGATTTTATCATGCGTTTTACCAGCCAGTCGTCTATTCTTGATCTGATTCCCCAGGCAGGGATTTTCAGGAAGTCCGGGAATTGCTGGGGAAACAATGGTATCTGGCTTGTTGGAACATTTCGGAAAGGCCTTAGATCCGGTTCATTTTTCAACATTTTGTTTGCAAAGCGATAAAAAAGTCTCAGGTTGGGATGTATGTTACTGGTTTTTTTTAGCATCTGGATGGACATGCCGGGGCTGAAAGCATAGAATTTTTCATTACATATGTTAACCTGTCGCGATAATTCCATTCTGGTAAAAGTGTACCATGAAAATAATTCATCATACAATTCGGCATAAGGAAGATTATGAGCTTCTATACGATCGAAAATCTCCTCAATATCTGAAAGAGTATTTTTTATGACCTCTTTTCTGAACCCTTCCATTTCCATCCGTTTGAACCAGTTTTCGTCAAACCAGGAAACCAGTAATTGTCTTTTTTTAGCCTTCCATTCTTGAAAATTTTCCGGATTGGGAGAGCTAAGAGGAAATTGATCCTTTTTCAGATAATATTTAATAAAGTTCTTTTTTCGAAAATGAGCAGAATTAAACTTTTTTATATTCCGTGCCGGCAGCCCTTCGCAGAGCTCTCCCAGGAGAAGTGGTTGCTTTACTTCGATCTGGATATTTTCAAGAAGCTCTAACCATGAATTAAGTTTAATGGCTTCGGTTGTTTTAATGTAATTTTTAAGAACAGGTTTTTCCGGAAAGTATAATGAAAGGTTAGAAAAACTGAAATGTTCAGCCCCTTTAATCCTGGCAAGCTTTCGGGCCACGCCTGTTTCGTAATTTTCGGGCGAACCAAAAGTATAAGCGTGAATTTCTTTAGAATCAGGTACAGATCCAAGAGCTATTCGACTATCAATTCCCCCGCTTAGCGCGATGGACACCTGATCAAATCCCGCTGTACAAAGTTCAGTCTCTTTTTTATAGTGGTTCCAGTAGTCTTCCAGCATTCCTTCTTCAAAAAAAGGTCCGCTCATATTCTGGTAAAGTGAATTATCGAATTTTCTTTTGAGAATATTTCCCTTTAGGTCAAAATGAAGCCATTCACCGGGCAGGAGTCTTTTACAATTTTTAAGGATCGTGCGGGAACCAATATTCATGAATTCAGGACCCAGGGCTCTTTGGACGATCCCGGTTTTATCAACTTCAGCGCCTGAATACCTTCCCAGTAAAATAATACTGTTTGAGATAAAGAAGACCTCCTTTTTTTTCAGGTAATAAAGCGGATAGATATTGACAAGGTCACTGCAAAGAGTTATTTCATTTTTCTCTTCAGAGATTATCATTGAACAAAAACTGCCTGTAATGGTATCTTTTACCGGCCAGGTTTCAAAAACATATTCGGAAGCAGAGATCCTGGCCTCGAGATCATCTTTTTTCTCAAAATCTTTTAAAAAACCATCAAGTATAGTGGTCAGGCCATTATGAGAAATTTTAGTGTTGGGATCGTTTAAAAGGATGCTTCCGCAGGAAAGATCAAATTTCTGAAGATTCGGGAAATCGGAGGATTTTTTTAAATCAAGTTTTTGTGAAGAAAAAATAAACTTCATGATCTAAAAATTAATCCAGGACTAAGTAAAAAGCTTCTTCTTCCGAAGTTCGAAATTCTGACCCAGATAAACTTTCCTCACCATTTCATCTTCGGCAAGTTCTTCCGGAATTCCATGTTTTAAGATACTTCCCTCGAACATCAGGTAAGTCCGGTCGGTAATCGCAAGAGTTTCCTGTACGTTATGATCGGTGATGAGAATACCTATATTTTTAGTTTTAAGCTGGGCCACGATGCGCTGGATATCTTCCACCGCGACCGGGTCAACGCCGGCAAAGGGTTCGTCAAGAAGAATAAATTTAGGGTCGGTAGCCAGGGCGCGGGCGATCTCGGTACGCCTTCTTTCGCCACCACTAAGAAGATCCCCGCGGTTCTTCCGAATATGGCTTAAACCGAATTCCTCAATAAGCGACTCCATTTTCATTTCGCGCTCCTTTTTAGAGAGTTTAGTAAGTTCCAGAACGCTCATGATATTGTCTTCTATGCTTAATTTTCTAAAAACCGAAGCTTCCTGGGCGAGATATCCAATTCCGTGTTGAGCCCTTTTATACATGGGGTATTTGGTGATATCAACCTTATCCAGAATAATTGTTCCGCTATTGGGTTTTATGAGGCCCACGATCATATAAAAAGAGGTAGTTTTTCCGGCACCGTTAGGCCCCAGTAATCCAACTATCTCTCCCTGGTTTACTTCCAGGGAGATGCCTTTAACCACGTCCCTTCCTTTATAAGTTTTTACCAGTTTTTCTGCACGTAGTTTCATCGTTCAATTTTTACGGGGTATCTCTATGCTTTATTTTTATTTTTTGCTCCTTCTTCCTTTTTTTTGCATCGCCAACCCTTCGACTCCCTGCCTAGGGGCATCCAGGCACTGGGGAAAGCGCTTTAAGGAGTTCTACAGGTCAGGTTAAATATATAATTATCAGGAAATTATCTACATTAAACCTTCCTTAATTATTTTACGTCTTCCAAAGCTTCCCAGTATTCGAATGCTCGCCTAAGATGTGGAATTACAATGGTTCCACCAATGAGGGTACCAATACTTAATGTTTCCATCACTTCCTCACGGGTTATTCCCTGTTTATGGCTGGATTCCAGGTGATATTTCACGCAATCGTCACAGCGAAGCACCACTGAAGCCACAAGACCTAATAATTCCTTGGTTTTTTTGTCCAGGGCACCTTCGGCGAAGGCATTGGTATCTAAATTAAAAATCCTTTTGAGAACTTTATTGTTTTCAGCCAAAATCTTATCATTCATTTTGGCCCGGTACGAATTGAATTCGTCAACCTTATCAATCATAGCTTAATTTTTTAATTCTTCTCTTTGTTGTTTTTCGATTATCCTGGCAATAAAAATACTTACCTCATAAAGTACCAAAACGGGAATGGCCACGATGATCTGGCTTACAATATCGGGCGGGGTAATGATTGCCGAAACTATAAGTACCAGTACCAGGGCGTATTTGCGATATTTTTTAAGGAAACCGGAAGAGATTATTCCTACTTTTGAGAGGAAATAGATCACAATAGGAAGTTCAAAAATGAGGCCGCTGGCCAGCACCGAAGCTCTTACCAGGCTAATATAGCTGCTCAGGTCAAAATCATTGAAAACAGTCTGACTAACCTGATATTTTCCGAGGAAATTGATAGATAGGGGTGTAACGATATAGTATCCAAAAAGCACACCGATAAAAAAGAGCAGGGAAGTGATAAAAATAAATCCCCTGGCATACTTTTTCTCATGAGTATGCATGGCCGGAGCCACAAATTTCCAAAATTCATAGATCACGAACGGGAAGGCGATTATAAAGCCGGCGGTAATGGATGTCCAGATATGAGCTGAAAACTGGCCGCCCATCGTCCGGCTCTGAATTCTAAAAGGCATTTCCTGATCGCAGAACCCCCCTTCAAGTCCGAAAAATCTTGAAATATGACATAGTACTTCATAGGAGAAGAAATCGGCATGAGCGGGTCCGAAAAGCAGCGTGTCAAAAATAAAACTCTTCAGGAGAAAGGCTGCCGTGGCTGCGATCAGCACTGCTAATGTTGCCCGTATTAAATGCCATCTTAATTCTTCCAAATGATCAAGAAAAGACATTTCTCCTCCGGTCTCTTCCTGTGGGGAGCCTAATTTCTTCATTATAATATTCCTTCTCTGATTAAATTATGTATGTGTACAACGCCTTTATAATTTCCGGATCCATCTACGGCCAGAATCTGGGTGATCTTATTGTCTTCCAGAATTTCCAAAGCCTCGACTGCCAGTTTTTCTTCTAAAATAGTTTTTGGGTCCTTGCTCATAATGTCTTTTGCAGTCAGACCTTTTATCTCTTCATGATTCTTCAACATCCTCCTGATATCACCATCGGTAATAATACCCACAATCTTATCATTTTCCAAAACCGCAGTTACGCCAAGCATCTTTTCAGAAATTTCAATAATAGCGTTCGCGACATTGGTATCGGGTGAAATTTGCGGTACCTCGTTCTGGGAAATTATATCGCTCACCCGCAGGTATAATTTTTTTCCGAGGGTGCCACCGGGGTGGTATTTTGCAAAATCTTTACTGGTAAAACCCTTCAGGTTGAGCAAACATATGGCGAGCGCATCTCCCATTACCATTTGCGCGGTAGTGCTGGTGGTAGGAGCGAGATTGTTGGGGCAGGCCTCTTTTTCAATATAGCAGTTCAGTACAAAATCGGCCTGTTTCCCAAGATAAGAATCTTCGTCGGCGGTAAGGGCGATGAGGGTATTCTTAAAATTCTTGATAAGAGGAACCAGTACTTTTATCTCGGGGCTATTTCCGCTTTTCGAAATACAGATCACTACATCATTTTCCTGAACGATGCCAAGATCGCCGTGTATAGCATCTGCAGCATGCATGAAAATAGAGGGCGTGCCTGTGGAATTAAGGGTGGCCACGATCTTATTGGCTACGATTGCGCTTTTGCCAATTCCGGTTATTACGACCCGGCCCTGAGATTGGTATATTTTTTGAACCGCATCTGCAAATTCGTCATCTATGAAATTTTGGAGGTTAGAAATGGCCTCTGCCTCGTTTGAAATTGTTTCTTTTGCAGTGGAAATGATCTGAGCGCTAAGTTTCAAATTTGATGTAATTATGAATTGCAGGTACTAAAGAAATATGTATATTTAGTAAATGCAAATGTATGTAAAATTGTAACACAATTGAATGGGTTTGACCGAAATTGATCTACACAAAGAGCTTAAGAAGTACTTTGGATTTAGTCAGTTTAAGGGGCTTCAGGAAGAAGTGATCTCGAACATCGTTAAAGGCAATGATACGTTTGTAGTAATGCCGACGGGCGGAGGAAAATCCCTGTGCTATCAACTTCCCGCCCTGATCCAGGAGGGAACGGCTATCGTGGTTTCGCCTCTTATCGCGCTGATGAAAAACCAGGTTGATGCCATACGAGGTATTTCTTCGGAAAATGGCATTGCCCACGTTTTGAATTCCTCCCTTAACAAGACTGAAGTTAAAAGAGTAAAAGATGATATCGAAAACGGTATCACTAAATTGCTATATGTCGCTCCTGAATCGCTCACCAAAGAAGATTATGTGGATTTCCTTCGCGGACAAACCATTTCTTTTATGGCTGTTGATGAGGCCCATTGTATTAGTGAATGGGGCCATGATTTCAGGCCGGAGTACAGGAATTTAAGAAGTATCCTGAAGAGAATAGGTGATAATATCCCAATTATCGCGCTTACCGCTACCGCTACGCCTAAGGTTCAGGAAGATATCCTGAAGAACCTGGGTATTCCCGACGCGAAAACCTTTAAAGCGAGTTTTAACCGACCCAATCTTTATTATGAAGTAAGGCCGAAAACAAAAAATGTCGACGCTGATATCATTCGATTTGTAAAGCAGAATGAGGGGAAGTCGGGAATAATCTACTGCCTTAGCCGCAAAAAAGTAGAAGAACTTGCGCAAACGCTACAGGTAAACGGAATCAAAGCAGTGCCTTACCATGCAGGACTCGATGCTAAAACGCGCTCCAAACATCAGGATATGTTCCTTATGGAAGATATTGATGTGGTGGTTGCTACCATCGCCTTCGGAATGGGAATCGATAAACCCGATGTGCGTTTTGTGATCCACCACGATATTCCAAAAAGTATAGAAAGCTACTATCAGGAAACCGGTCGTGCCGGTCGAGACGGCGGTGAAGGACATTGTTTGGCTTTCTATTCTTATAAAGACATTGAAAAACTGGAGAAATTCATGAGCGGAAAACCTGTTGCCGAACAGGAAATAGGCCAGGCACTTTTACAGGAAGTGGTAGCCTACGCAGAAACCTCTGTTTCCAGGAGAAAATTCATTCTTCATTATTTTGGAGAGGAATTCAATGAAAAGACCGGCGAGGGCGCCAGTATGGATGATAATGTTAGAAATCCGAAAAAGAAACATGAAGCCAAAGATGATCTTGAGCTGCTGCTAAGAACGGTTAAAGAAACAAAAGAGCTCTATAAATCAAAAGAAGTTGTAAAAACATTAATCGGAAAGTCTAACGCCCTGATCCTTTCGCATAAAACCGATGAACATCCGTTGTTCGGCAAAGGCAGCGATCATGATTCAAATTACTGGATGGCCCTGATAAGACAGGCACTGGTTGCTGGATATTTGAAAAAAGATATTGAAACCTACGGGGTGGTGAAAATTACCCAAAAAGGTGAGGATTATATTAAAAATCCTACCTCTTTCCTTATGACCGAAGATCATATTTACAACGAGGAAACCCAGGAAGTTTCTGCATCTTCTAAATCTGCGGCCTCGGTAGATGTTACCCTGGTTAAGATGCTCAAGGAATTAAGGAAGAAAGTCGCTGACAAGAAAGATCTGCCTCCTTTTGTGATCTTTCAGGATCCATCGCTTGAAGATATGGCTTTGAAATATCCGGTAAGTATTGATGAACTGAGCAATATTCATGGGGTAGGCGAAGGAAAGGCAAAAAAATACGGAAAGGAATTTGTCGAGCTCATCTCCCGATATGTGGAAGATAATGATATTACAAGACCAGATGATCTTGTGGTAAAATCTACGGGCGCCAACAGTTCTTTAAAACTTTATATCATTCAAAGTGTGGACCGTAAACTTCCATTACCCGATATCGCTTCGGCAAAAGGGATGGAGATGCCCGACTTCATCAAAGAAATGGAGGCTATCGTTTATAGCGGGACCAAATTGAACATTGATTATTACCTGGACGAGATCCTCGATGAAGATCAACAGGAAGAAATCCATGATTATTTCCTCGAAGCTGAAACCGATAAGATCGATGAAGCCATGGAAGAATTTGATGGGGATTATGATGTGGAGGAATTAAGGCTTTATCGCATTAAGTTTATCAGTGAGGTAGCGAATTAGCGGCGGGGGCAATGTGAAAATGGACCAATGTACCAATGTACCAATGTATCAATGTATCAATTTGAGAATTTGGAAATTTGGAAATTTGGGAATGGTTTTTTGCTCGAAAATCTAAGCTCTAAGCTCTTCCCTGTTTCAGACTCTCAAAAGCAAAATCTAAAAAATCGTACTTCTAAATTCGTAAATCATAATTAAACAAGGTCATTGCGATGCGCCTGAGGTGCAGAAGCAATCTCATTTTTTATGAGTTAAGAAGCTAAAGAGAAAAAAGAGGCTTCTAGTTATTGGTTCCTGTCCCAAAATCTCGAAAATAGTCTTATAGCCATCAATAATCAGTTTAAAATTAAAGGTTCTGCTTAAGAATTGATGGTCTTAGAATTTTCTTTTTGTTTGCGCTCGAGATAGCGGCGGCGGAAATTACGATTTTTTCTATTCTTCCTTAATTTTTTAGCTCTGCGGGAGCTCCAGAAAAAATACACAAGAAAAATTGCTATTAGCGCGAGATACATCCAGGCTTCCTGGTCTAAATCTATCATTATTAGTAGTTTATAGTTGCAATATAGGAAAGGAAGTTGAAAGTATAAAATAATAAGTAAAAGAGTAAAAAAGGAAAAGAGGCCAAAAGTTCAAAAAACTCCTCAACAGAAAATAATTTTAAATCTTTGAATATTGAATATTGAATATTGAATATTGAATACTGAATATTGAATACTGAATACTGAATACTGACCCTTCGACAAGCTCAGGCCAGGTTCTCAGGCTAGGCGCTCAGGGTACAAGCTCAGGGTGGCAGAATAATTGTTTACTTCTGCTGTAAACTGTTTACAGACTTCCTTTCGTCTTCTTCTACCATCCCATCTTTTAAACGAATAATACGGTGCGCATGTTTGGCGATGTCTTCTTCATGGGTTACGAGGATTACTGTGTTGCCTGCGGAGTGAATTTCATCAAAAAGATTCATTATTTCCACGGAAGTTTTGGAATCCAGGTTTCCGGTAGGCTCATCGGCAAGGATTATGGAAGGATGGTTTACGAGAGCACGGCCTACTGCGACCCGTTGACGCTGACCTCCGGAGAGCTGATTGGGTTTATGGTCCATTCGATCGCCCAGGCCCACGCTTCGAAGTACTTCTTTAGCTCTTTCTGTCCTGTCAGCTTTTGAAGCTCCGGCATAGATCATGGGCAAAGCAACATTATCGAGAGCCGTGGTTCGTGGAAGAAGGTTAAAGGTTTGGAATACGAATCCTATTTCCTTGTTGCGAATTTCAGCAAGTTCATCATCGCTCATCTGGCTTACATCCTTTCCGTTAAGAATATAAGTTCCCGAAGTTGGTGTGTCGAGGCAGCCCAAAAGGTTCATTAAAGTGGATTTCCCTGAACCAGAAGGCCCCATAAAAGCCACGTATTCTCCGCGTTCAATTTCAAGATCTATTCCTTTTAAAACCTTTACAACTTCCTGCCCCAGTGGAAAATCCCGTGTAATATTCTTAATTTCGATTACTTTACTCATGAAAACAACTTTTCATAATGTTTGACGTGAAGTTAGTTTTTTTGTTACAAAGATTTAATTTTTAGTTCTAATTGTTAGATTTACATGCAAAAGTCTGCCTTTGAATAAAAAACTATCCATCCTCATTCCGGCTTACAATGAAGCCGAAACCATCGGGGAGCTGCCTGAGGTGTTAAAAGATCTTGATCTGGGATTAAACCTGGATATGGAGATCATCATCGTGGATGACTGTTCCACCGACTCCACCAAAGAAATCATCAATCAATTTATCCAGAGCAATAAGGGGATCAATACGAAACTGCTTGAACAGGAAAGCAATAAGGGTAAAGGGGCTGCACTTCACAGAGCGATCTCAGAATGCACGGGTGATTTTGCTGTTATACAGGATGCCGATCTGGAATATGATCCGCATGAATATATCAATTTATTAAAGCCTATTTTAAAAGGAAGAGCTGATGTTGTTTATGGTTCCAGATTCATGGGAGGTTATGCACACAGGATATTATTCTTCTGGCATTCCATCGGCAATAAATTCCTTACCACACTTAGCAATGCTTTCACCAATCTGAACCTTACCGATATGGAAACCTGTTATAAGATGTTCCGGACAGAGATCCTGAAGAGCCTGGATCTAAAAGAAAAGAAATTCGGTTTCGAGCCGGAGGTGACCGCCAAGATCAGCAGAATTCCTGGAATCAGAATTTATGAAGTGGGAATCTCTTATTATGGAAGAACTTATGTTGAAGGAAAGAAGATAAAATGGAAGGATGGAGTAGAGGCACTTTGGTGTATTTTAAAATATAATCTCTTCAGAAACTTTTAAACACGAATTACAAAATCCTGTTTAACCTGTTCCTTTCGGAAAAAAACCAGGCCCCATTGATTGGTGTCGATCGTTACTCTTACCAACTCATGTTTCTTTATCTTTTCCCAGGCTTCTTCCATTCCCGGAGACCAGTGAATATCGTCAAAAATAAATACGGAATCGTTATGAGCGGAAGGGAGCAAGTGTTCAAAATATTTTAGAGTAGCCTGCTTCTGGTGATTGCCATCGAAAAATACCAGGTCATATTTCGAAGAATTTTCCTGTATTTCCTTTATCGCCTGCTCAAATTCGGAATTAATCAGCCGGATATTTTTTAAGCCGTATTTTTCAAATTGTCGGTTTGCCAGTTTCGCAATTTCGGGGCAGCCTTCAATAGTGGTAAGTTTTGTGTTTCGATTTGCAGCTATAGCAGTTGAAGCAATACCCAATGAAGTGCCCAACTCCAGGGCATTGCGGATATTTAAAAATTTTGTTAGCCGGAAAAGCAATTTCGCCCTGTGTAGAGTGATGCCTGAGCTTTTGGCGATAGAGAATACCGGCCTGAGATTCGATTTAAAAACGCGGCTGCCGGCACCATAGTCGGTTATTTGGATCTTGTTCCTATTTCTCAAAAGATCGTTTCGATAGTTTCTGATCAACTCGTATTCAGAGTGATCCTTTTTATCATAGAAGCATTCCGTTACCAATTTGTAGACAAAGGGAGAGTGGAGGCCGTGTTGGTTTTGGCTGTTCAGGAGGAAATTCAGGTAACTTTTAATTTCGAAAAGCATTTGTTAGTTCAAAATTCAAAGTTAAAAAGGAAAAGAGGGAAAGAGGAAAATAATCCTGGAATATTGGATTTTTAGATGTTAGATTGTTGGAATAGTCATAAGCATTAGAAAATTAGAAGTAAGGTGTTTTATCATTGGTTGGAGCTATAAGCTTTATGCCTTAGGCATTAGGCTAGTTATGAATCCAGAATTCTGAGTTATGAGTTTTGGATCCGTGTCAGACCTATTCTTAATTCCATTCGTCTTTGCGATGCGCAGGAGGCGCAGAAGCAATCTCATGTTGGATGGTTAGCTTTTAGTAGGGGAGACTGCTTCGGTCGCTAAGCTTCCTCGCAGTGACGATCTCTTTTTTAATCTTTTCGAATCTGTCGATTTGGGTTAGTGCTGAATGAAGAATTCAGAATTCAAAGTTAAAAAGGAAAAGAGGGAAAGAGGAAAATAATCCTGGATTATTGGATTTTTAGATGTTAGATTGTTGGGATAGTCATAAGCATTAAAAAATTAGAAGTAAAATATGTTCTCATTGGTTTTCTGCTTTAGGCATTAGACTAGTTCTGAATGCAGAATTGAGAGTTATGAGTTTGGGAAAGGTTGCCGGTTGTTTCTGGGTCAGAATCTATTCTTATTTTCAGTCGTCTTTGCGCTGCGACGGAGGCGCAGAAGCAATCTCATTTTGGCTGGTTGGATTTGTAGGAGGAGACTGCTTCGGTCGCTATGCTTCCTCGCAGTGACGATCTCTTTTTTAATCTTTCGAATCTGCTGCGTTGGTTAGTTATGAATGCAGAATTCAGAATTCAAAATTCAAAATTCAAAGTTAAAAAGGAAAAGAGGGAAAGAGGAAAATAATTCTGGATTATTGGATTTTTAGATGTTAGATTGTTGGGATAGTCCTAAGCATTAAAAATTAGAAGAAAGGTATGTTATCAGGAGCTATAAGCTTTATGCCTTAGGTTAGTTCTGAATGCAGAATTCAGATTTAGGAGTTTTGGAAAGGTTGCCGGTTGTTTTTAGAATCACGAATCACTATTCCCCAATCCCCATACACCGATCACTAATCACTATTTTCCATTTTCTCCATCAATTCAAACCAGCGGTTGGTTTTGGTTTCTATGTCGTCTTCGACCTTTTTTAATTCCTGTGAGGTTTTGTTGATCTCTTCTCCTGAAAGTTCTTTTAAAAATTCCTGCTGTATCTCCTCTTTTTTCTCTTCGAGCTTGGCGATCTCCTTTTCCAGTTTTCCAAATTCCTTCTTTTCATTGTAAGAGAGTGCAGAGCCGGAACTCGTGCTGGAGGTTTTCTTTTTCTCCTGCTTAGCTTCAGAAGTTTCAGAATTGGAACTTTTAGGTCTGGAGGATTCGTATTCCCGGTAGTCGGTATAATTTCCGGGGAAATCCTGAATTTCTCCATCGCCCTGAAATACGAACAAATGGTCAACGATCTTGTCCATAAAATATCGGTCGTGAGACACCACCACCACGCAACCGGGAAAGTCCAGTAAAAAGTTCTCCAGGACATTTAGTGTAAGTACATCCAGGTCGTTGGTGGGCTCATCGAGGATAAGGAAATTAGGATTCTGAATAAGTACGGTACAGAGGTAAAGCCTTTTCTTTTCGCCACCACTCAATTTTTCCACATAATCATACTGCTTCTTTCGGTCGAAAAGAAAGCGCTCCAGCAGTTGTTCCGCTGAGATCTGTCGGCCTTTCTTCAGAGGAATATAATCTCCAAATTCCCTGATCACTTCCACCACCTTCTGTCCAGGTTTGATCTCCATTCCTTTCTGTGTATAATAGCCGAATTTAATGGTCTCGCCCACTATTATTTTTCCCGTATCCGGTGGAATAATCCCGGTAAGCATGTTCAGAAATGTAGATTTTCCCGTGCCATTCTTACCAATGATCCCCACACGCTCACCTTTTTTGAAATTATAGTCGAAGCCTTCCATGAGCTTTTTTCCGCCAAGTTCTTTGGAAATATTATGGATCTCGACAATTTTGCTGCCCATTCGCTCCATATTGATCTCCAATTGTACTTGATGGTCTTTTCGGCGCTGGGAGGCGCGGTCTTTTATCTCGTAGAAATCATCAATGCGGGATTTAGATTTGGTAGTCCGCGCCTTTGGCTGCCGGCGCATCCAATCCAGTTCCTTTTTATAAAGCTGTTGCGCTTTTTCGGTGTTGGTCTTTTCAAGCTCGTGCCTTTCATCCCTCTTGGTGAGATAATAGGAATAATTTCCCTTATAGGTATAGAGCTTACCGTCTTCCAGTTCAATGATCTCGTTACATACTCTTTCAAGGAAATACCTGTCGTGAGTCACCATAAAAATGGTGAAATCTTCCTTCCTGAAGTATTCCTCCAGCCATTCGATCATATCGAGATCGAGATGGTTGGTGGGCTCATCAAGGATAATAAAATCGGGATTCTTCAGAAGCATCCTGGCGAGAGCAAGACGTTTCTTTTGTCCGCCGGAAAGGAATTTTACCTGTTTCTGAAAATCTTCCAGGTTGAGTTTAAAGAGGATCTGTTTGAACCTGGTTTCAAAATCCCAGGCATTGGCCGCTTCCATTTCATCCATAACTTTCTGAAGGGCATCGGCGTCTTCGGGATTATGAACCGCCTTTTCATAGCGCTCAATGATCTTTAAAATAGGATTCTCACTGGAGAAGATCACCTGCTCAATGTTCAGTTCAGGATCGAGATCGGGTTCCTGAGAAAGAAAAGCCGTCTGGATATCGTTGCGGTAAACTACCTGGCCTTCGTCGGGGGTATCGGTGCCGGCGAGAATGTTCAATAAGCTGGTTTTGCCGGTTCCGTTTTTGGCTACGAAGCCTACTTTCTGGCCTTCGTTGATCCCGAAAGAGATGTTTCGGAAAAGCTCACGTTCCCCGTATGATTTTGCTATATTTTCTACTGAAAGGTAGTTCACGTTTATTTTTTTCTTTTTGACAAAGGTATCAGGAAATTTTGAGCTCAAAGCCGTAAGCAAAAAGTTTTAAGCAAAGATCACCAGTTTTAAAAAATGTAAAAACCTGTTAAAACTGACAAAAAAGAATCTCATTTTTTCCTTCTTAAGACAGCAGTCTAATAAAGGATCTCATGAAAATAGAAATTTTACTAAATGATTCTTCATTTTGCGCAGGGTTGTTCAGGTTAGAATTCCTCTACCGCTTTTAATGGGACAACTTGATCAAAAAAAAGCCCTCACGAGGAGGACTTTTCATGATTACTATTTTCTTTATTGTGCTGAATCGGAATTCGCCTTGTCAACAACCAGTCTTTCATCACGATTAGCGATTTCCCAGGCGGTAAGAAATACCAGCTTAGCGCGCTTTGCCAGGAGATCATAATTTATCTTGTCTGGTGTATCGGTCATTTTATGGTAATCGGCATGAGTCCCGTTAAAATAGAAAATAATGGGCACATTATGTTTTGCAAAATTATAATGGTCACTGCGGTAATAGAACCTGTTAGGATCGTATTCATCGTTATATTTATAATCCAGGTCAAGGTTCATGTATTTTTTATTTACATCCTCGCTAAGCTTATGAAGCTGCGTGCTAAGTTTATCGCTTCCTATCAGATATACATAATTTTCATTGCCTTCATGGGCAGGATCGATACGACCAATCATATCAATATTTAAATCGGCAACAGTATTTTCCATAGGGAAAACCGGATGATCGGTATAATATTTTGAACCTATAAGGCCTTTTTCCTCACCTGTATTGTTGAGGAATAAAATAGATCGCTTTGGTCTGTACCCATCTTCTGTAGCTTTTTTAAAGGCTTCAGCAATTTCCAAAACACCTACGGTTCCCGAGCCATCATCATCAGCTCCGTTGTAAATATTTCCCTGATCGTCAATTCCCACGTGGTCATAATGAGAAGATATCACTACGATTTCGTCGGGCTTTTCAGAACCTTTAATATAGGCGACCACATTTTCGGTTGCTTTTATATTTCCTCTTTTAAAATAACTGGGATCTACTTCCTGAAAATAATCATCACCTCCGAGTGGCGAAGCGAGGCCAAGGTTTTTATATTCATTTTTTAGGTATTGAGCCGCTTTTTTCTGTCCGGGTTCACCTGTTTCGCGACCTTCAAATTCATCGCTGGCGAAGATATATAGGTGGTCATGCAGTTCAGAAGCGGTAATAGTGTTGGCGTATTCCATGGGATCGGCCTTTTCAATATCTTTATGCTGCGCACCGCAAGCCATCAGGATCGCCGGAATGGCAATTGCCAGAATTCTTTTCATTTTTCAGGTAAATTTTTAAGGATTAATTTTCCAATATACTATTTCTAAGGCAAAAAATCGGAAGTAAATTGTTAGTTATTTAGTGCTTTTTGTATGGCTTTTTTTGCCAGGGGTTCCATCACGTCATAACCTTCAGAAGTGGGATGTACCCCATCTTTTGAAAGATTTTCCGGCAATCCCTGACGTTCATCTTTCATGGCTGAAAAATAATCGAGGTACACATAGCCATGTTTTTTGGCGAAATCTTTCATCCAGTGATTGATTTCCGCGATCTTAGGGACCGGCTGAAGACCGGTTCTCCACGGATAATCATAAACGGGAAGAATAGAAGAAAGTACCACTTTGATATCATTCGCATCGGCGATCTCAGCCATGGATTTAATATTGTCGGTGATCATTTTCACCGTTGAAAATCCAGTATTTCCTGCAATATCGTTAGTGCCGGCAAGTATCACCACAACTTGCGGATTAAGATCTACCACATCCTGCTGAAAGCGGATGAGCATCTGCGGAGTGGTTTGCCCGCTAATTCCCCGGCCAACATAATTATTTGAACTGAAGAATTCCGGATGCATATTTGCCCAGCCTTCGGTAATAGAATTACCCATAAACACGGCAACGGGAGCAGAATCGATCTTTTTATTGGCTTCGCGGTACTTTTTTAGATTGGGCCAATCCTGGTTCATGATCTCGGGATATTTTTCTACCTGCGCGAAAAGCGAGGCGGATACAAAAAGAATTAATATTTGAAAATAAAGTTTCATTGGGTATTTTTTTTCGAAGATAAATCATTTTTAGCTGAAAGAGAACCCCTTAAAAAAGGAAGTAAAAACTTTCAATTTTAGTTGTGGGAATTTAGAAAAGCTTGTTATATTTGCATCCGCTAAAGGAGAAATGGCAGAGTGGTCGAATGCGGCGGTCTTGAAAACCGTTGAGGGTCACACCTCCGGGGGTTCGAATCCCTCTTTCTCCGCAAAACCCTCAGTGTTTACTGGGGGTTTCGTTTTTTAGGGGAAAGAATAGGGGAAAGTAAGGTCGTATTTATGGGCTATTTCTTAATCAAATATGAAGGTGGTGAAACTCCATACACCGGAAATTATTCCGGGATCAAGAGTTATTGTGAACGAAAAGGGATCAAATCCAAATCGATCATTGAGTTTCCAAATAAAGAAGAGCTGGTGAAGTTTATTAAGGCCAATAAGTAACCTTATAATTGAACTTTATAAGTAATAGGCCTTATTTAATATTGAATATCGAAAACTTGCCGCCTATCAAACCATAGTTCTGTTTATTGAGTCGAAGATAGGACGCCTCAATGATATTTCCTTTTGCATTTTGCGCGGCTGCATCGACCTCCCAGATGAATGAATCAAGATCCTGGTTCACTCCAATTTTACCACCGAATAACAATCGTAACCGGGTGCTTTCTATTTCCTGAGTGATCTTCCGTTCCTTGATTTCATATTCTAGCCGAACACCTTTAGAGTAACCCTGCACTTTGCTAAATACATCTGCTTTTAAATACTCATCTTCAAAGTGGTTTTTATATTCCCGGATCTGGATAGCATCGATATACATCCGGGCACGTTTCAGGCTATCTTTTGTCTGGTTGTAGATAGCCAACAGGGAATCATTCACCGGATTTTCAACCGGGAAGGGCCTACCTTGCAGATAAACCACTTTTGCAGGTTCTTTATTAGGGATAAGCGTTGATTCCTGCCAGTTGAATTCTCCCTGAACTACCGGGACCTTTACGGTAATGATCTGTTTTTCCCGTCCGCAACCTTTCCATGTAAGCAGGATAATGAGCATTGCTATAATAGCAAAGCAATAGAATGATATTTTCTTCCAAGTGATCATCTTAATTTAGAGGCTATTGATTCAAGTTTATTGGCTAACCAATACTTGAAATCCATTATTAAAAAATCATACCTGTCTTTTAAGGTTGGTTTGTAATTAATTTTTAAAGGTTCATTGTAGAAATTAGTTGGTGCCATAATTTTTAATTTGAGGTGTGAATGAAATATCTAAATACCACTGATCTTCAGTATGTTTTCCTAATTGATCAAATCCATAATTCAGATAAATAATATGAGAATCCCTTCCGCCTGGTAAAACAGAATGGTTATAGCTTTTCATATACCCTAAGCTACTTCTATTATGTAGACATCCCAAATAGTCAGAAAAAGCATCCAGTAACTCAATTCTGCATTTAGGGTTATCGGTCCATGCTACACATACCAGGTCAAGATCTCGGTTTAAACTTCCATGAATAAGTAAATTATAGCCATGATCAACAGCTATTTTTTGTAATTCTGCAAAGCAATAGGAAAAGAATATCGGTTTAGTTTTGATAGGTTTCTCCATATTCCAAATTAATTTTATTCTTTTCTGCATCCTGCATATCCATAAAAGCTATTATCGTAGCGGTAAAATCTTCCAGGCATACAGAATCGAATTGCATTAGGCTGAAATTTTGTAATCTCTTTTATATTCCCCCTGGCTGAATATTTCCCACTCATCATGGCGGCGTAAGACTAAGCCTTGCAATTTTATCCCATTAGCGGTGACATAATGCTTGGTAAACCACTCTTTAATTAGCCTGTCTGGTGCCTTGGTATTAACCAGGTGATACAGTTTTTGAGAATAGCCGCAATTAAAGGAATGACTCAGGATCGCATCAAACTTATTTTGTGGCAGCTCTACTCGTAATCTCATATTTGCACCGGCAGCTTTATTTCTTAAATCCCATTTAAGCAATGCCCAGGCTTCCTCATCGGTATGCACCTGTGAGAATGGCAATATTGATTCCAGTGTTGGATAATCTCTAACGGTTCTAAAATCCCCGTACTCATCAATCATAGCATGCCCAAAACCTTCGGTCCAGTTTCCCACTGCATCTGGTTTTGGTTGCAAGCCAATCATTTCTCTGCTGCCGTCATGTTTTTGCTCATACTCCGCAACAAAGTCCACTAATAGATCTGATGGTTCCATTTTTTTCTTCATTTTACGGGGGGCTTTATTTGTTATTAATCAGGAAGATCTTCTTCCTCTCGATCAGGCTTAATTCCGTTACCTGCCGGTTGTCTTTTATCATTATCCGAAAACCAATTCCCAATCCTTTTCATGATTCCGTTCTCCACAGTTTGAGTGAGCTTATCAAAAAACTGATAGTAAGAAGGTTTATAGCCATACCTGCGTTTATAATTTTCACCTATGGAGTGAAATTCAAATAATATTACCATGAGCATTACAGAAGGGATAGACATCAAAAAAATATTATATATCCACTCCCTGTCCAGAATTGCGATCATCAAACAGAAACCTGTGAGAATGAAAAGAATATTCACCACGCCAAAGAATTTCCAGAAGCTTCTCCACAGTTTAGAGGATTCTATATAGTCTTTCTTTTGGTTTTTTCTAGCCTCATGTCTTGCCGCTCTCAGGCCGGTTATGAAATCAACCATGAACATCACCACATAGATGATAAAGGTGAAGACCGCCAGAAATAGTGGCATAATCATATCACGTTGTTCAATTCCCTGAAAAAGAATTTTGAACAATTGAGATACCAGGCTTCCTGTAGAAGCTCCTATCACAACTAGAGAGCCGCTTTCATAGGTAATAATCTTTTTAAAAAACAGTAGTACCACGCTCGGGATTTGAGAATTATGAATCATCGGGGGCGTTTTACACGCTTACAGCGTTAAGGTTCGTATTTAATTTATATTTTCAATATATATCTCAGGAACCAGTAAGCCAGCGCAAACAAAATGATGATGGTGAACTGAATCCAGTATTTATTTAGGACTTTCATAATAGAGGTTTTCGGTTACATCTATAATACTGGCCTCCTGAGCCTTTTTGTTTTTGATGCCACCTTCCAAAGATGTCTTTCCAGACTTTTGAATAGCGGCATTCTAATTTTCCATTTACGATATAGGCTACCTCCAGTTCACCTTCAATTTTCATGTGTTTAGTTAGCCAGGTATAAATGCCTTTTTGCTCAAAGATTCCTTTCCTGGAAATAATATATTCATTACTGAATGGAGTGGTGTTTTTGATGATCTCAAAACCTTCATTACTGCCTCCGTTCCATTCCGGTTTATACCTGCTGATATAATTCCAGGAATGATTCCTCAACCACCACCAGATAGCTCCATCGAGCTTTATGAACCACTTGAAAAGTGCCGGGGCATTCTCCTTTAGGAGAAGCCTTTTTTTTGCTAACTCTTTAGGATCGCCCCAGTCACCGTCTTTAGTATCGTTCAAAAGCCAGAACTTTGTTTTCACCTTAAAAACGTGCTTCAGGATAAAAGCCCAGATCACAGCTGTGGTAATGAATCCAAAGAAGGAAACCAAATTCCATTTCAGAATTAGCTTATCATACCATGTCCAGTATTCTTTTATTTCGCTATCTGTTATACGAATGTCCACCACACAATAAGGTTCATTACTGGCAATAGTAAAGGCTGAAATTTGGTGAGTTTACTCATTGGCATATCTTCAAAATCAAAGCCGTAAGCTCTTAAGAATCGTTTTTCAAGCCGATCCTGAAGCTCCATATCTTCTTCTGATTTTTTAAACCACCATTTATGAGCCACACATAGCCGGGTAAGCCATAAGTCTGCCGGTATATCTGAAATCTTATGAATACCCCTGAAGAATATGGTACGTGCCAGCGCAAAGAATAGAAATACAAAAGGCAGGTAGGTGAAAATTGTAAATACGACCTGCCAGAAGTCTATTTCAGGATCGTGCCCGGTTACATAAGCCAGTCTTCCAGTGAGCAGCATTGTTGCCAGCAGGAAATAGTAAAAGAGCATTTCGGCCTTAAACCATTTTCCACCAGGCAGCTTCTGGAAATAAACCGGGGTGAGTATGTAAATGAAGAAGGTTTTCATTAGTACCCAAGCGCTGTTAATTCCTCAAAGTTTACCGGGCCATCCAAAGCCGATTCCTGTCCTAATTCATAGGCGAGTAATCGTGCAACGGTTTCCTGATCCAGTGATTCTGCAAACAAAATCTCATCATTCCATATAGAATCGCCTCTGGTCTTTCCCAGTGTTGCCCATGCAGGTACATGCATTCGCTCAGTTGGAAAACCGCCTATTGAAATAGTTTCATTTCTGACTTTAGTAAGCGTGTTATCTACATAAGCAAATTCACCGTATTGCCATGCTTGTATACCATTGTCAACCTGACCTTCTACGTAGTTTCCGTCCATTGTGTATTTAATAACGAGGTCGGTAAAACTAGCGGTCTTAAAGTTGATGACAAGTTCTGAATCGCTGATCGCCGGGGCTAAATTATAAGCATCTCTCACCTCATTATCGGGTGTAATTACGGTACGGCCTATAATGTTACCGGTGTTTCCTTTGATGGCTACCACATCACCTTTATGCAGGCTGCCGAGCTTAATCTTTTCATCGGCGGCATAGACCTCATTGAAACGAACAGAAAGGTTTGCTTCAAAATCGGAGATCACACTTCTAAAAAGTGTTTTTGATTGAGCAGTAGTGCCCGGTAAAAATGTAATGTTGATCACATCATCGGTATAAAGCGCGGTTGCACCGGCTTTGTCGTGAGCTTTCAGCGAAGTATCAAATTTCGCATAGGTCTTCGCCTCTGGGACGTTCACATCATCTTTCGCACATCCTACTAAAAGCAGGGAAAGCGTCAATAAAAAGTAAATGGGTGTTTTCATGTTATTTATTTTAAATTATGCTATTGCTATAAGTAGTGTTTTCATTAGTCTAAGTTTTTTAAGTCCCAAGTACCTACATACAAATCAGTAGCACCCATAATATAATAAACGTACAGGGTATCTCCTTCAATATAATAACCTGCGTTACTGTTTTTATTCCCGCTATCAGGTCCTGAGATATTACCTATTAATGCGGTAGGCTGATAATTCCCGTCACATTGATAGACTGATATTTTAACCGAATCACTGTAATTTTGGAGGTTTGTAACTTCCCATATTGCATTTCTAGCTACGCAATATTGAATACCATTTCTATCAAAAAATAACGATGGGCTTGCATGGAGTAATCTGAAATAGGGCATAAAAGATGTTATATCCACGTCCTGAACCGTTCGCGTAAATGTGTAATTATTACCAGGACAAGTGCTAATTCCTTTTTTTGTGATTCCTGAACTTGTGGCACTTTCATAGCCTTTTACTGTATGAATAACAGTTATGCTTCCGTCATCTTCTAAATAGCACTCTGGATAACCTAAATGTGGAACACTGTAACTATTTTCAGTTGCTGTAATTCCTAGCACCGTACCTCTATCAGTATAAGTTGCCTCATGAGGAGTATTCCCACCTGAAGTAGTCCAAAGCCTTGTTTGCTGAATACCACCTGCACCTGGATAAGTAGTGCCAGGATGGTAAAAAAGCCAGAATGTTTCTCCATTAGGGTCATTTGGATTAATCAGACAATCAGGAGTTTCAGACTGATAACCTGAAGTTATCACTCCACCTTCCTCAAAACCATCTAAATTCGGATGATCTGCTTGCCCCCAAAAAATCGCACCATTTGAAGGATCGGATGTTGCCCCATCCCCTGCGTGATTTGTGGAGTAAAGAATTAAATATTTTTTAGTAATACCGGGAAATAAAGCCTTATAAGGTTCAGCTATTTTTACTTTAGGATAATATAATGAAGGAAGAACACTATTTGCTGCGGTGATTTTTAATTCTCCAGGAGTAGTGTTTTCTTTAAAAAAATAAGTGTTGTTCAGGATGTTATTCAAAATATCCTGGGCATAAAGCATGGAAGAACCAAAACTCACAAAACCTAACCCCCTCGACACTCCTGTTGAATTTTGCCCTGATCCTGTATTTACAGCAAATAAGTAAATAGGGATATTGGGTAAATTCCCACCAAAATTATTACTCTTTTCCAGGTGCAAACTACCATCTCTAAAAAGCTTTTTATGAGAAGTCGTTTCGTCACTAACTGCAAATGTTCCATTTATTAATGACTGGCTAATAGTAAAGCTGTTTTCCGCTACTGCTCCGTAATCTCCGTTTACTTTCAGTAATAAAGTAGAATCAGGGGTGTTTGATATTTGAGTATGGGTATCGTTAGCATTATTGGCTCCTAAGATTTTTGATTCCCCGGCAAAGGTGGTAGGAATATCAAAGGTTTTAAAAACGACACAACTATCATTCGCCCCATAATGAACAGCATCTGTAGAAGGAGTGTAGTTAGTATTGAACCATTTTGTAGTTCCTGTGGTTTTGAATCCTGAGCCACCAACAAAATCTAAATCTTCTGTTCCTGCGTTGGTCAATCGGTGTTTTGTAGGATCAATCCAGTTTAAGGTCAAAAACTCATAAGGCGTTCCTGCTTCCTGTTGAAAGTACCAAAGAGTGTCTGTTTTATCCTGGGTTTTGTCGCTTTCGTGTAAAATCCCTTCTTTTATTAAGTTCCTTACTATTCGGTCATTAATCAGGTTTTGCGTGAATGACGGTGTTCCTATGGCGTTGGCATTGGCGTAATCTAAAACATCTTGATACCGTTGTACAAATCCAGAAGCCACACTTACGGATGCTGAAGGTGGGCTGTCTAAAGTATTTACCCCGTCACCCTTTGCAATAGTTCTGTAATACCTAGTAGTTCCAAGTGCTAACCCTTCATGTCTATGAGATACAGAACCATTAGTAAGGGTAACCAGATCAGACCAGCTTAAGCCGTCATCACTTACCTGTAATAATATATTTGTTTCTTGTGCCATTTTATGAATTTGTATCGTTCCAGAATATATCTATTGCATCACCCCCTGAAGATTGTGCTGTCATTCCTGTAGGAGTGTTTAATTGTGTTCCTGTTATTGCCGCATCTACGGTCAACAAAAACACATCTTGTCCGGTTGCAAGTCCATCATCAACAGTTACCGTAATATTTACCGTTCCTGAACCTGCAACTTCGGTTACTGTTAGGATTGAACCGCTAACACTTACCGTTGCTAAATTGGTGTCTGCTGAACTTGCATCATAAGTCAAGGCATCCCCGTCAGGGTCGGAAGAATAGGCAGAAAGATCAACCGTGAAACTTGAATATCCTTCTGTTTGTGTTACATCGGGAACTCCTGAAATAGTAGGAGCATTATTAGGAGCTTCACCAACTGCGTTTCCTAGAAGCCAAATAATAGCCTCGTTCTGACTTGAAAAAGCCGGGTGCTGTCCGTATTGGTTGGCGGTTGCTGAAAATTCTAAACCTTGCTCATACTCCCTAAGATCATAATCACTTTCATCACCTGCTGTGCCTCCATTGTATTTTACCGTTGCCCAGCCTGAAGTGATAGTCGTTGTGCCGTCATTCCATCCGGTGGCGTCTAATATGGTATATTGCTCATTGGTGAATTGCTCACTTTGGTTGTCAAATAAATTCTGAACCGTTCCGTAATCGGCTTTTATTTTCTGGTATTTGGGATTGAAAAAGTTTTCAAGAGCGGTTTTTATGTTTGCCCATGTAAACTTTACCAGAATGTTTGAAGCTGCAGAATTGAGATACCCGAAAATATCGGCATCCACAGGAGTTGCCTTTGTTCCTGCCGTGGTAAGTTCAGATTGATAAGACGTATCACTATAGTCATCATGGAACCAGTTATCTGCATAGGTGGTTGTGGAAGCATTATCTACTAAGGCAATAATCCTGTCTTTTATTCCAAATTCTATCCCGTCTACCGTAGCGGTACCGGAAACTATATAGCTCCATCCTGCTTTTACGTTCGAAGGAAAAGCACCTGAATTCGGGTCCCATTGTCCTTTTAAAAGAATGGGGTTGCTAATGGCGGCAAGCTTATCTTTCTCAGCCTGAGTAACAAACTTATTTGTAGTTGAAGAGTCATCTACCTGATCAGCATTCGGAAAAGAAAGCACCGGATTGTCTGGATCGGTATTATCCACGCCGTCACCGGTAACGGTAGTTACTCCTGGATTAGCTCCAATGGCATCTATTTGGTCTTTTAATTCCTGGGCCGTACCAACAAAACCTCCGGTAGGAAGAAAAGCGCCTGAGGTGGTAGTGTTAGGAGTTCCTTTCTGTATAAGAATGTCATCAATAAACAGGCTGGAGCCTGTAGTAAGATTGGTAATTCTTATACGGTCTGAATTGGTAATACTGAGGCCATCCAGAGGAATGGCTATGACCTGGTAATCGGTAAGATTGGAACGGTCAAAGCCAAGAACACCGTCTTCAAGGTTAAAAGAGCTTAATGAAGTACCGGCCTGAGTTCTAAACTCAATGGCCAGTTTATGTTTTTTATTGTTGATACACTTAATGCTTAGCACCAAAAGAGAGGCATCAGCATTGCTGAAAGCCGTGCTTGTATCAAGATCAAGGTATGCCAGATTGGGTACATTGTTGAACTTGATAGCCTTAGAGCCGGTTGCAGGATCTTCCGCGTTATTAGGATCAATGGAAGCATCTGAAACACTGGTATCAAATTCACCGCCTAGTTCCTGAGCATTCTCGGCATAAACCACCGTTTCACCCACTCCTTCCGGCTGAGTGGTTCCAGTTTTTACCGGAACGAAAGTGATCTGTTTTTGATTTTCATTTATAGCTTTAGGACTTGGTACCGGTGCAGGATCACCTTTGACCACCTCAAGGGAAAGAGTGTCAATATTAAATACAATTCTATCGATCCTGTCTTGCGCATCGGGAGCATCCAAAGGAATATCCTGATTAAAATCGATGCGATTGATGACCCCGTTCTTTACGTAACGGACCCATAAAACGGTATAGGTGTAGTTTTCCTTCCATTTATAGGAAGATTCCAGTAAGCGATCGGTAGGGTAAAGGTCGGCAATAGTGGCGTAGTTGTTTACCGAATAACTGGAAAGCAGGTTAATGTCCCCGCCCAGATATACCCCGTTGAACATAAAGGTGTCTTCAACAATTCCGGTTACTTTATCCCCTTTTTGAAGATCTTCGGAGGTATTACCAGATATTTTAATAATTCTTAAACGGCCTGTTTCCTGGACATCTACACGAATGGCTAACCAAGAAAGCAAAGTCCTCACGTTAGAGGACTTTACATTGTTGGGGATTCCAGTCCTGATCCAGGCTGTAATTTTTGCTTTGATATCAGCGATTGTCATCTGCCGGAAAGATTAAGTGAATTAGAAATTAACTTCACCTGCTAATGGGAAATTAGCGCGTGGTGGATCAATTCGATCTTTCCAGGTGACAGTACCAACATATTTTTCAATCTCACCATCACCACGGTTCTGGATAAGGTTGAAGATAGCTTGTGCCTTGATGCCGCAAATACCACCATACACCAAACCTGCTCTGGTAATATACCATAGCTTATAGGTTGGGTTACACTGAGTAGAACGGATAAACTCATAGTTATCACTATTGGTTTCATCGATCTCTACATTCAGGGTGTGGTTTTTGGCTGTCTGGATTTGACGACCTCCGGACACTGTTCTGTTCTGAACTTCGGGTGCCGGTTTATCACCGATGACGCGAATCATACGTATGGAGTTATCAGGGCTTGGAGCCGGATCAGCGGCTGTCTGAGCGATCCTGGTAGTCCATTCGGTAGCATCCTCAACATCTGCAAAGTCGTCGGAATCGGAACGGGAAATAGCTATCCATTCAATCTCTGATTCGTTATTCTCGGGAGAACAGTCATCAAAATTGACGGTAGGTATTCCAGCCGTTGCACAATCCACAGGGCACAACACATCGGTGTCGTTACATTGAACATTTGGCATAATAATGCGTTTTAAATTAAACTTTAGCTTATTATGACAGGTTTTTGAGGTGTCAATACCTCCTGCGAAAGTCCGTTAGTGGACGAGTCTCTGTGAAGTGATTATCCGTTTAGAGTGGATAAGGCTCCTGAAGTCATACACACATGCAATATACAAAAAAGAAACTTATAGGTTCATAAAATTTTAGCACTGGTAGAATTTTACCAGATTGAAGTGACTGTCTCCCAGTGTAGTATTATCATCTTTATAGAGTCGAAGCTCAACGGTAGATTGTATATATATATCACCATTACAACTGTTCAGGCACATTTCCACCCGGTACCTTCCAAGCCCGGCCCCGTCAAGGGTTACTATCTTATCGGTAGTGGTTCCGGCAGGACCGCCAAACCAGGTTAATAACAAACTGTCATCATCCCGGTTATAAAGCTTCAAATAAAAGCCTCGGCCATAAGTGCTGAGCACCTTGAACTGGATTTTTGCATTCTGACTCACATCACCAACAATGTCAAAATCTTTGGCATCCCCGAGCAATTCACAGGTACGAATTGCACTGGTAGCTAAGTTGCTGAAAGAAGCGTAGTCATAAACCTCATATTTGAGAATATTAGAATATCCTATGGCCCCGTATGTATCTATGGCTTTTAATCGATACCAGTAATGCCCCTCGGTTGGTTCATTAAATATTTTAGTATCTCCAACGCTATTCCCAAGGCTTACCCAGGTAGCCCCGTAATCAGAACTTCTTTCCCATTCGGTATGGTCCATATTATCATCAGGATCGTAGGTAAACTCGGTAATTAAGACAGTTTGCTGGCAGGTCTCCTGTACATTACACACCCTGTCTTCGGTAGTTTGGGTATCGTTCCATACAATATCAGCCTGTGGCGGATTATTAGCCGGTAGAATCTCATCTTCGCAAGCGGTAGTTATAATAGTTTCTTCCTGGTAAGATACTTCGACCAACGAAAAGCAACCGTCTTCTTCAGAAGTAATGGTTACCTGTACATTCTTGATATTCTCATCAAAGGCCTCGTCATAATCTCCTTTAGGCCTGTTCAGAATTTGAATTTTATCATGAAGCCGCAACGCCGAGAATGCCTGGGCTAAAAAATTAGGAGCCATGAAGGAAAAAGTATAGGGCTGCCGGAGCACCTGCAGATCGGGAATCTCTTCACCAAAGCCATTTTCACTCGTGTCTTCTTCGATCTGATATTCCCCGGGGAGGATATTCGCCTCGATATTCACAAAATGCCGGAAGTTTTCAGGATAGACCATATCCCCGACTTTACCTTTCGAAGAGGCCCAGGTGATTCCTATAAGATCAGTATCCGGATTCTTCACACAAAAAGGTTCTGAATAATAATATCCATAATCAGTCTCCACAGCCACGTAGTAATCGGCATCGATATACCCGGAAGGAATATCCATTTCAATAACGACATATTTTCTATTGAGCTTGTTATCGACGTATAGCGTATGTGAATTATCAGCAGCCATTACCACATTATCGGAAACCCGGCGAAGCACGACGGAAGTAATATCACCTTGCATCTGCAGGTTATCGCTTACCCGTAGCTGAAAATATCTTTTCCCGTGGAAAATGATATGCTTTTGGTATTGAAACTTACAATTGTTTCGAAACCACAGGGGTTTGGTATTGGTCCAAACGGTACCTTCCAGCGGATAGAATGGAAACGGGTTTTTGGTGGTATTGTAAAAGCTCATCTTTTTATTTTTTAGTCAAAATCAGGATCAAAATCACTATCGAAATCTCCAAACACATCTTCAGGGTTTTTGGAAACTATCTTTTCAAGGTTCATATCTATGGTCAGGGTACAATCGATCAGGCTGAGTTCAGCAGCCTGGATAAATCCCCAGCCTAAAGTAGATCGCAACTGGTCTAATGGCTCAAAGCTTCTTATTTGAAAGCATTCCAATAATACGTTGAATTTATCCTGCTTAATGGTAGGTACCGTAGATGCGAATTCAGTTAGTTCGTTATTGAGATAACCTTCTTCGAGTACCCGGCCATGCTTCCATAAATCCCGGTGCAAATGAGCCCAGCTTAGCGTGTTATTAATAATGGCTGCACTGTCAAGAATACCAGGCTCATAAAGAATGTTTCCTTCCTCATCACAGGCAATCAGCACAAAACCGTCATCTGAAACATTCTCGCTTTCGCTATCCCCGTTCTCGATGCAGTACATCACATCGGTTGTGATTATCTCTGTTGAATTTTCGCTTTTGTTTTCCTCGTCATTGTTCACGCAATTGGAATCATACCAGATATCGGCACCCACAAAATCAGCGGAACCGGCTTCCATAAATGAGAACTTTTCAAACTTGGGTAGCTTTTGGGCATCATAGCTGTATTTCCGGGTTCCCTTCAGCCTGAATTCGTTCTTTTTGGATTTGGTGAAATCAATCCCTAAATTCTTTTCAAACCAGCTGATGTGCTCTATGCGAAATTCACCGTCCCTGTTTTGATACCCTAAATTGTAGGTTTTGCAAACCGCTTCCAGTAGTTTCTTAAAAGTGGTTTCGGCTTTCGTGGCATTATTGGATACATTGGGACGTTTTACATCTGACTTCTGGAAAAGCCTGATGAATTTATACTTATTCAGTT